>NZ_CAJPHE010000025.1:0-105241 GCF_905339875.1 Burkholderia sp. BCC1998 | reverse complement strand
GTTGCGCACCAGCGTGTCGCGCTTCAAGGTCGACGCGTGACGCGCGCCGAGTCGCACGGCGCCGCGCACGCGCTGTTCCTGATGTTCGAGCTCGACGGCGAGCGCTACGCGCTCGACGCGGCCGACATCGACGAGGTGTTGCCGCTCGCGACCACCAAGGCCGTGCCCGGCGCGCCCGAATGGATCGCCGGGCTGCTGATGCGCGGCGGCCAGCCGGTGCCCGTGATCGACGTGCCGATGCTGGCGCTCGGACGGCGCGCGCATGCGTTGCGTTCGACGCGACTGGTGATGGTCCGCTACCGCGCCGGGCAGCTCGACCGCGAGCGCGTGATCGGCCTGATCATCGAGCGCGCGACGCAGACGCTGCGGATCGACCGCACGGCGTTCCGCGCCAGCGGCGTATCGACCGCGCGCACGCGCTGGCTCGGGCGCGTCGCGAACACGCCCGACGGGATCGTGCAGCAGGTCTCGGTGTCCGACCTGATCGACGACGTTGCGCGCCTGTATCTGTTCGACGGCCTGCCGGGCCACGGAGGGGAATCCGCATGAAAGAGTCCGATTCGCGATTTCGCGGCTGGCTGCTGCGCGAGACCGGCATCGACCCCGATTCGCTCGGCAACGATTTTCTGAGCCGCGCGCTGACGGAGCGCGTGCAGGCGCTGCAGGGCGACGGCGAGCGGCTGCCGTCGGCGGCGCGGCCGCCCGTCACGCCGGAAGCGCTCGACGCGTACTGGCAGCACCTCAACGCGTCGGCCGACGAACGGCGCGCGCTGATCGATCTGTTCATCGTGCCGGAGACGTGGTTCTTCCGCGATCGCGAGGCGTTCGCAACGCTCGCGCGGCACGCGGCCGAGCGGCTCGCCGCGACGCCCGGGCGCGTGATCCGCGTGCTGAGCGCGCCGTGCTCGACCGGCGAGGAGCCGTATTCGGCGGCGATGGCGCTGCTCGACGCCGGGCTCGAGCCGGCCAGCTTCACGATCGACGCGCTCGACCTGAGCCCGCGCGCGATCGAACAGGCGCGGCTCGGCTGCTACGGGCGCAATGCGTTTCGCGGCACGGCGACCGAGTTCCGCGGCCGCTACTTCACGCCGGTCGCCGACGGCTGGCTGCTCGACGAGCGCGTGCGCGCGTGCGTGCAGTTTCGCCAGGCGAACCTGGTCGAACCCGGCACCGATACGGGCATCCGCTACGATTTCGTGTTCTGCCGCAACGTGCTGATCTATTTCGACCGCGACGCGCAGGACCGTGTGATCGGTTCGCTCGAAAGCGCGCTCGCCGACGACGGCATGTTGTTCGTCGGGCCGGCCGAAACGGGCGTCGCGATGCGGCACGGGATGCGTTCGGCCCGCGTGCCGCTCGCGTTCGCGTTTCATCGCGGGCGCGATGGCGCCGCGGCGGACGGGTACGCGGCCCGCCATGCGGCACCGCTGCCCGCGGTTGCGCCGTACCGGCGCGCCGAGCGTTTCGCCGTGGCGCCGCCGGCTGCGACGCGTCCGCTGCTGGCCGTCGTCCCGCCGACGTGGCGCGATGCCGCGCCGTCACGCGCTGCCTTTGAGCCGGCCGGGCGCCCGACGGCATTCGGGCCGCGGGCCGACGTGCGCGTCGACCCGCTGGCCCATACGGCGAACGTGGCCGACACGCCGGCGCCGGCGGCCGCCGACGGCGCCGCGCCGACGCTCGAGGAAGCGCAGGCGCTGGCCAACGCGGGCGCATTCGACGAGGCCGAGCGCGTGCTCGCGCAGTTCTCCGCGCACGCCGGGCCGCACGCCGACGCGTTCTACCTGAACGGACTGATCGCGGATGCGCGCGGGCGCGTCGCGGAAGCGGGCGATTTCTACCGGAAGGCGCTGTATCTGCGGCCGACGCACCACGAAGCGCTGACGCATCTCGCGACCTTGCTGGACGTCGGCGGCGACGGCGCCGGCGCGCAATGGCTGCTCGAGCGTGCGCGGCGCTCGGCCGGATAATGAGAATACGGGTTGGGAGCCGACATCGGGATGACCGAGGAACGAATGAACCGCGACGCCGTTGCCACTGACGACACGACGATCGGCGTCGACGATTGCTGGAACCGGATCGGCACGCACGGCGACCGCTCGTGCGAGCGGCTGGCCGATTGCCTGCGCTGCCTGAACTGCCCGGTCTACGCGTATCACGCGGCGAAACTGCTCGAACGCCCGCTCGGCGCCGCCGAGCTGGCCGACGCGACGCAGCGGATCAGCGCGTTCGACGCGACCCGCGCGCACGGCGACGACGATACGCATCAGGCGGCACTGGCGTTTCGCGTCGCCGACGAATGGCTCGCGCTGCCGATCGGCGTGCTGCGCGAGATCGCCGGCACGCGTCCGATCCATTCGCTGCCGCATCGCCGCCATTCGGCCGTGCGCGGCGTGGTCAACATTCGCGGCACGCTGCGCATCGCGATCTCGATCGGCGCGCTGCTCGGCCTCGACGCGGGCAAGGGCCGCGAGGGTGGCGCGGACGGCCGTTTCACGCGGCTGCTGGTCGCCGCGCACCAGGGCGAGCCGGTGGTGTTTCCGGTCGACGAGGTCGAGGGCGTGCTGCGCTTCGGCGCATCCGAATGGGTGCCCGTGCCGGCGACGGTCGGGCGCGCGAGCGCCGGCCTGTCGCGCGGCGTGCTGTCGTGGCGCGGCAAGTCGATCGGCTTGCTCGACGACGATCGGCTGTTCGACGCCGTGACACGGAGCATGCGATGAGCGGCGATGACGATCTGAGCCAACTGTCGCTGCTCGAGCTGTATCGCGAGGAGACGCGCACGCAGACCCAGGCGCTGTCCGAGCGCCTGCTCGCGCTCGAATCGGGCGAGCCCGACTCCGTCGCGCTCGAGGCGTGCATGCGCGCCGCACATTCGCTGAAGGGCGCCGCGCGCATCGTCGGCGTGCCGCTCGGCGTCGACATCGCGGGGCGCATGGAAGAATGCTTCGTCGCGGCGCAGGCCGGCACGATCGCGCTGACGGCCACGCATGTCGACGTGCTGCTGGCCGGCGTCGACCTGCTGGTGCGCGTCGCCGATCCGCAGGCGCAGCCCGTGTCGCCGGCGGAGATCGAGGCGTTCGCGCTGGCGCTGACGGGCGCCGACGGCGCGCACGCGATGCCGGCACCGGCTTTCGCGCCGCCGCCGGCGGCCGCGGTGCCGTCCGTCGTGCCGTCTCGCGAGCACGACGGCGCCGCGAACGAGCCCGTGGGGGCCGGCGCCGCGGTGCCGCCGCTCGCGCTGCCGGCGGCCATGCCCGATCCGGTCCAGGCCGGCCGCGCGGCCGGCGCGGGCGCGATGCGCCGCGTGCGGGCCGATACGCTGAACCGGCTGCTGAGCCTGTCCGGCGAGTCGCTCGTCGAATCGCGCTGGCTCAAGCCGTTCGCGGAATCGATGCTGCGCGTGAAGCGCGCGCAGCGCGATGCGGCCCGTTCGCTCGATCTGTTGTACGAACAGTTTGCCGACGATCTCGACGCGGGCGTGCTCGCGTCGGTGAACGAAGTGCGGCACATGCTCAACGACCTGCAGCGTTCGCTCGCCGAGCGCATGGACGAATTCGACCGCTTCGAGCGGCGCAGCACGCATATCGCCGAACAGCTGTACGACGAGGCGCTGCAGTGCCGGATGCGGCCGTTCGGCGACGCGACGCGCGCGTATCCGCGGATCGTCCGCGATCTCGCGCGCTCGCTCGGCAAGCAGGTGCGCTTCTCGATCGTCGGCGAAGGCACGCAGGTCGACCGCGACATCCTCGACCTGCTCGACGCGCCGCTCGGCCACCTGCTGCGCAACGCGATCGACCACGGCGTCGAAGCGCCCGACGCGCGCCTCGCGCGCGGCAAGCCGGCCGAGGCGAGCGTGACGCTCGAAGCGCGGCATAGCGCCGGCTCGCTGCTCGTCAGCGTGATCGACGACGGGCCGGGTGTCGACATGGATGCGTTGCGCGCGGCGGTCGTGCGCCAGCGCCTGACCGACGACGAGACGGCTGCGCGGCTGTCCGATCCCGAACTGCTCGAATTCCTGCTGCTGCCGGGTTTCTCGATGCGCGATGCGGTGACCGACGTGTCGGGGCGCGGCGTCGGCCTCGACGCGGTGCAGGAGATGGTGCGCGGCGTGCGCGGCGCGGTGCGCATCTTCAACGAGCCCGGCGCGGGCATGCGCTTCGTGCTGCAGTTGCCGCTCACGCTGTCGGTGATCCGCAGCCTGCTGGTCGAGGTCGGCGGCGAGCCGTACGCGTTCCCGCTCGCGCACGTGCGCCGCACGCTCGAACTGTCGCACGACGACATCGACGTGCTCGAAGGCCAGCCGCATTTTCCGTTCGACGGCCGGCGCGCGGGCCTCGTCGCCGCGCACCAGCTGCTCGATGCCGGCGAGCCCGGCGTCGCGCGCGCGAGCACGGCGGTCGTGGTCGTCGGCGGCGAGCCCGAGCTCTACGGTGTCGCCGTCGACCGCTTCCTCGGCGAACGGATGCTCGTCGTGCAGCCGCTCGACAGCCGCCTGCACAAGATCCAGAACATCGCGGCCGGTGCGTTGCTCGAGAACGGCGACCCGGTGCTGATCGTCGATGTCGAGGACCTGATCCGCTCCGTCGACAAGCTCGTGCGTGGCGGACAGCTCGCGAAACTCACGCGCGACCGGCAGCTCGCGCTCGCCGACCGGCGCCGCCGCGTGCTCGTCGTCGACGATTCGCTGACGGTGCGCGAGCTCGAGCGCAAGCTGCTGGAAAAGCGCGGCTACGACGTGACCATCGCGGTCGACGGGATGGACGGCTGGAATGCGGTGCGCAGCGACGCGTTCGACCTGGTCGTCACCGACGTCGACATGCCGCGCATGGACGGGATCGAACTCGTCACGCTGATCAAGGGCGATCCGACGCTCAAGCGCGTGCCGGTGATGATCGTGTCGTACAAGGATCGCGACGAGGATCGCCGGCGCGGGCTCGACGCCGGTGCCGACTACTACCTCGCGAAGAGCAGTTTCCACGACGAGGCGCTGCTCGACGCGGTGCACGACCTGATCGGGGACGCACGCGGATGAACATCGGCATCGTCAACGATCTGCCGCTTGCCGTCGAGGCGCTGCGCCGCGTGATCGCGCTGCGCACGGATCACCGCGTGCTGTGGGTGGCGACCGATGGCGACGAGGCAGTGGATTTCTGCGTCGCGCATCCGCCCGATCTCGTGCTGATGGATCTCGTGATGCCGAAGCTCGACGGCGTGGCCGCGACCCGGCAGATCATGGCGCGCGCGCCGTGCGCGATCCTGATCGTGACCGCGAGCGTCAGCGCGAACACGTCGTCGGTCTACGAGGCGATGGGGGCCGGCGCGCTCGACGCGGTCGACACGCCGACGCTCGCGCTCGGCCTGCCGTCGGATGCGGCGCCGCAGCCGCTGCTCGCGAAGATCGACCAGATCGGCCGGCTGCTCGAAAGCCGGACCACGACGCTCGTGCCGCCCGGGCCGGCACCCGCGCGCGGCCAGCCGACGCTGATCGCGATCGGCGCGTCGGCGGGCGGGCCGACCGCGCTCACCGCCCTGTTGCGCGCGCTGCCGGCCGATTTTCCGGCTGCGCTCGTGATTGTCCAGCACGTCGACCAGGCGTTCGCGGTCGGCATGGCGGAGTGGCTCGACGGCTATACGCGGCTGCCCGTGCGCGTCGCGCGGCAGGGCAGCGTGCCGCAGGCGGGCGAGGTGCTGCTCGCGGCGACCAACGATCACCTGTACATCTCGCCGCGCGGCGTGCTCGGCTATACGCGGCATCCGGCCGAGACGCCGTACCGGCCGTCGATCGACGTGTTCTTCAACAGCGTCGCCGACGGCTGGGAGGGCGACGCGCTCGGCGTGCTGCTGACCGGGATGGGGCGCGATGGCGCGCTCGGGCTGAAGGCGATGCGCGCGAAGGGGTGCTACACGATCGCGCAGGACGCGGCGACGAGCGCCGTCTACGGGATGCCGAAGGCGGCCGCGGCGATCGGCGCGGCGTCGGCGATCCTGCCGCTCGACCGGATCGCGCCGCAACTGATTTCACGCGTGACGCGCATGCCGCTCGACTGACGGCGCGCCGCGGCCCCGGCGGGGCCGCATTGCGCGCGCCGTGCGGCGTCGCGTACAATTGCCGCCTGCGGAGATGGCATGCCTCCCTGCGGTCGATCCCGGCGCGTCGCGCGCGGTTCGGTCCTCAACCGCCGGTTTGCCCGGCTGATGATGCCTGCGTGTTCCTGGGTCGTCAGGAGGTCGCAGGCCGTCCATGCGGTATTCTGCCGCCCAGGTTTTGATGTCCCGTCGAATCTGGAAATCATGTTTTTCTCGACTTCTGCCGATTTTTTCGCGACCGTGCGCTACGTGTGCCGCTGGCTCGCGCTCTCTGCGTTGCTCGGCGCGCTGGCCGGCACGGCTTCCGCGTTGTTCCTGATCGCGCTCGACTGGGCGACCGGTACGCGCGTCGCGCATCCCTGGCTGCTGTGGGGGCTGCCGGCCGCCGGTTTGGCGACCGGCTGGGTCTACCACCGGTTCGGCCAGTCGGTCGCGCGCGGCAACAACCTGCTGATCGACGAGATTCACGACCCGAAGGCGCTGGTGCCGAAGCGGATGGCGCCGCTCGTGCTCGTCGCGACCGTCGTCACGCACCTGTTCGGCGGGTCGGCCGGCCGCGAGGGCACGGCCGTGCAGATGGGCGGCGCGCTCGCCGATCGCGTCACGCACCTGTTCCGGCTCGATCGCGAGCACCGGCGCGTGCTGCTGATGGGCGGCATCGCGGCCGGGTTCGCGTCGGTGTTCGGTACGCCGCTCGCGGGCGCCGTGTTCGGGCTCGAGGTGCTCGCGATCGGCCGCGTACGGTACGACGCGCTGCTGACCTGCGTCGCGTCGGCGATCGTCGCGGATGTCGTGTGCCGCGCGTGGGGCGTGCATCACACCGCTTATGCGATTCCGTTCGTGCCGGCCGTGTCGGCGACGGGGCTGGCCGCGACGGTCGTCGCGGGTGTCGCGTTCGGCGTCGTCGGCCGGCTGTTCGCGTTCGCGACGCATGCGCTGACCGCGTGGTTTCGCCGCGTGATCCGCCATGCGCCGCTGCAGCCGGTGCTCGGCGGCCTGCTGGTCGCGGTGGCCGCCACCGTGCTGAACGTGCCGCAGTATCTCGGGCTCGGCATTCCGACGATCGAAGCCGCGTTTCACGGGCCGCTGCCGGCTTACGATTTCGCGGGCAAGTTCGCGTTCACCGTCGTCACGCTCGCGTCGGGGTTCAAGGGCGGCGAAGTGACGCCGCTGTTCTACATCGGCGCGACGCTGGGCAACGCGCTCGGACAGGTGCTGGCGCTGCCGGTGCCCGTGCTGGCGGGGCTCGGTTTCGTCGCGGTGTTCGCGGGCGCGGCCAACACGCCGATCGCGTCGACGATCATGGCGATCGAACTGTTCGGCGCGGATGTCGGCGTGTATGCGATCGTCGCCTGCGTGGTCGCCTATCTGTTTTCCGGACACGCGGGGATTTATCGCGCGCAGCGGGTGGCGGTGGGGAAGGGGGCGCAGGCGGAGGCGGAGTAAGGCGGCGTGCGGGGCGGCCGACCGGGCGCATTGCGCCGGAAACCGGCGCCCGGTGATCCCGAGCGTCACCGGGAACGGCGGCGTCCTTCGCCCGTTACGCCTTCGGCAGCTTCGCGACGTTCCGCGCGAGCAGTTCCTCGATATCGATGCCCTTCTCCGCGAGCAACGTCGTGACGACGCCGGTCAATTCCCCGAGGGTTTCCTTGACCGACTCGCGGATCGTATCCACGACGACCTGCGTGCTGCGCTCGATCTCGATATTGACCTTGTCGTCGACGCCCTTCGCATCGAAGGTGGTCGCGCGTCGCGTTTCGGGAATCAGCCAGACGTCGAACCAGCCTTCGTCGCGATTGACGTCCGACACGGTGAGGCTGCAGCCGTTGATCGCGATATAGCCTTTCGCAAACACGTAGCGCCTGAAATCGGCCGGCACGCCGATGCGGATCATCCGGTTGTGTTCGGACGACGCGATGTTCGCGATCGTTCCCATGAAATCGACGTGTCCGGACAGCGGATGTCCGCCGATTTCAGCGCCGTCCTTCGCGGCCCGCTCGACGTTGATCCGGGCGCCGGTCGTGAGGTCGGCGAGCGTGGTGATGCGCAGGCTCGGCAACATCACGTCGAAGTCGATCAGCTCGGGCGAATGGATGGTCGTCACGGTCAGGCAGACGCCGTCGACCGAGACGCTCGCGCCGATCTCGATGTCGGTGGTGAACCGCTCGGGGAATTCGATGCTGAACGTTCTCAGTTCGCCGTGATCCTTGATGGCCTTGATGACGCCAACACCCTGAACAATGCCTGTAAACATGATCCGCCTTTCGTCGCAAATTGCCTGGCCGGTATGATAAGTGATCCGGGCGGCCGGCGTCGGGGCCGGATGCGTCGGCGTCGCCTGACGGACGGCGGCGTATTATTCTCGAGCACCGGCTGGAATACGGTACGAGGCTATGGAGCGCGGTTGCACGATGCGCCTGCATTTGCGGGTGTACGGGGAACGCGGTACGTGCGGACAACGTCCGGCTCGAGCCTCGGGGATCGACAGAAAAGAACGAGAAAAGGGGTATGTCGAAGAATATGCGGAAAATCTACGTGACCGCGTGGTGGGTGACCATCATGCTGATAATCGTCGACGTGATCTGGGCATACCGCGTCGATTTCCGGATTGCGAAGGGCAGTCTGGTCGAAAGCGCGCAAATGCTGTCCGTCGTTCTTGCCGTCACCGCAGCTTCCTGGCTCGCCTCGCGCCCATCGTACAAAGTGCCGGCCAGGAAGGCGTTCTACGAGAATGTCGCGCAATCGTTCCAGTGGATCGCGTTGTTGTCGGTGTTCACGCATGCAGGCGCGCTCCTTCAGTATCTGGCTGTGGCGACCGATCTGCCGCTCGTGAGCGATGCGTTGGTATCGATCGATGCCGCGCTCGGGTTTCACTGGCTGCAAGCGTATAGATGGGTGACCGCAAATCCCGGTTGGCATGCCGTGCTCGGATTCGCGTATGCGTCCGGCAGCGTCCAGCTCCTTGCGATCCCGATCATTCTCACGCTGACGTCGAATTCGAAAGACTACGCCGAGTTTGCGGTGCAATTTATCGTCGCAGTCTTCGTGTCGATTCTGATCGCGGCATGGCTGCCGGCCGAGAGTGCGTTTCTTCACTTCGACATTCGCGATCCAGGTACGATTTCCACCGTATCGGACTTTGCGCCGTTGCGAAGCGGAGTCGTCCGGGAGCTGGCTTTCGCTTCGTCCCAAGGGCTCATTTCCTTTCCGTCGCTGCACACCATCCTTGCACTGTGCTTCGCGTACTCGCTGCGGCATGTGCGTATCGTCTTCCCGGTCGGAATCGTGCTGAACGGCATGATGATCGTATCGACGCCTACGCAGGGAGGGCATTACCTGTGCGACGTATTGTCGGGGCTGGTCATCGGCGTATTGCTGATTTACCTCGTTCGCAAGGGGTTTGCCGGGCAGCGCACGGCGGCTCGCGTGGCGCCGTCGAATGGAATCGACGACGCACGCAACGGCCTCGTGAATTCCTGACGATCGTATCGACGTCCCCGCGTGACGCAACCGGCCGCGGCGGCGGTGCGCCGCGCATCCAGTTGCGATCGGGGCGCCATCAGGCTTGCGCCGGCTCCCCAAGCGGCCCGGCATGACCGTCCGCCGTGCGCCGCGGCGGATCGTTCAGGCCCTTCGCGAGTTCCAGCGCCTGCCGCTCGAACAGCCGGCGATACGTCCCGCCGTCGATGCGGATCAGCGCGTCGTGGCTGCCTTCCTCGATCACCTTGCCGCGCTCGAGCACGAGCAGACGGTCGAGCGCGCGCACCGTCGACAGCCGGTGCGCGACGACGAGCGTCGTGCGCCCGACCATCAGTCGCTCCATCGCCTGCTGGATCAGCACCTCGCTTTCGCTGTCGAGGCTCGACGTGGCTTCGTCGAGGATCAGGATCGGCGCATCCGCGAGGAACGCACGCGCGATCGCGACGCGCTGGCGTTCGCCGCCCGACAGCTTGATCCCGCGCTCGCCGACGAGCGTGTCATAGCCGTCCGGCAGCGCGACGATGAAGTCGTGCGCGCTGGCAAGACGCGCGGCGCGCTCGATCTCCGCACGGCTCGCGTCGGGGCGCGCATACGCGATGTTCTCCGCGAGCGTGCGGTGGAACAGCACGGGTTCCTGCTGGACGATCGCGATCTGGCTGCGCAGCGAATCCTGCCGCACCTGCGCGATGTCCTGGCCGTCGATCGTGATGCGGCCGCCCGACACGTCGTACAGGCGCTGGATCAGCTTGATGAACGTCGTCTTGCCCGACCCGGAATGGCCGACGAGGCCCACGCGTTCGCCGGGCGCGATGCGCATCGAGAAGTCGTCGTACAGCGGCACCGGATGGTTGCCGTAGCGGAACGTCACGTGCTCGAAGCGGATCTCGCCTTGCCCGATCCGGATCGCGGGCGCGCCGGGCCGATCGTCGATGCCGAGCGGCTGGCGCTCGAGCGCGACGAGCTCTTCCATGTCGTTGACCGAGCGCTGCAGGTTGCGGATGTGCATGCCGACGTCGCGCAGGTAGCCCTGCAGCATGAAGAACATCGTCAGCGAGAACGCGATGTCGCCGACGCTCGCTTCGTCGTTCGCCCACAGCCGCAGCGCGACGCCGATCATCGCGGCCTGCATCGCGACGAGCATCGCGCCCTGCAGCCCGCCGTTGAACGTGCCGCGCACCCACGTGCGGCGCGTGCGCTGGCGCCACTTGCCGATCACGCGATCGAGCCGCGCTTCCTCGCGCGATTCCGCGCCGAACGCCTTGACGACCGCGTTGCAGCTCACGGCGTCGGCGAGCGCGCCGCCCATGCGCGTGTCCCACAGGTTGCCGAGCCGCGCGGCCGGCGCGACGATGCCGAGCGACACCGCGACCGTTACCGAGATGTACAGCAGCGAACCCGCACCGACGACGAGCCCCATCACCGGCCAGTGCGTGCCGAGCAGCACGGTCGCGCCGACGAGCATCGTGACCGACGGCAGCAGCGCGATCAGCACCGTGTCGTTCAGCAGGTCGAGTGCCCAGATCCCGCGCGTGATCTTGCGCACGGTCGACCCCGCGAAGCTGTTCGCGTGCCAGTCGGTCGAGAAACGCTGCACGCGATGGAACGACGCCGCGGCGATCTCGCTCATCATCTTCAGCGTGAGCGTGATGATGTTCAGGTAGACGCCCTGCCGCAGCAGCGTCGCGCCGATGCCGAGCGCGGCCAGCGTGCCGAACGCGGTGACGGCCGCATGCCACGCGGCGGCGCGGTCGGTCGGGCCGCTCGACAGCGCATCGACGAGGCGCCCGGCGAACAGCGGCGTGAGCACGTCGGCAAGCGCGCCGAGCAGCGCCAGCGTCGTGATCGTCGCGATGCGCACCGGCTGCTTGCGCCAGTAGCGGAACGTGAAGCCGAAGACGGCCTGGAATGCCTGGCCGCCCAGATGGGTGGTTTTTCTGGTCATGTATCGTTGCCCGGCGCATCGCGCGACGGGACTTTCCGGTTCGGAGAACGTCGAAAACGCGACAGCCGGACCGCGCGCACGACGCGGGCGAAACGAAACGGGCTGTCGGGAAATTGCGCGGGCGGGCGGGTTAGCGGAGCACCCGGAAGCCGGCGCGGACGACGGGCTGGATCAGCCGCGTCGTGGGACCACGTTCGGGAAGGTTGCTGGCATTCGGAACATCTGCACCCCCCTGAAGTGAACGGTTGAAAGGACGCCGAAAAAGACGTGAAGGAATTTTATCAGCAGAGCCGGACGCGCCGCAACGTCTGACGAATGCGGCGTTGCAGCAGCGATGCGGTTAGTATTCGGGGTTTTGGCCCTCTTTCGTGCGTGTTCCGCGGTGCGGTGCCGCACGGGGCGGCGGGCGGCATCGATTACACTCTGCCGTTGCGCGCCGGCCGCTGCGGCCCCGCGGATTCACCCCGATACACTCCTGAGGAAACGATGAGCGACGTTCAGCAAGGCATCCTGGCTCCGATCGACACGGCGGCCCGATACCTCACTTTCACGATTTCGAACAACGTCAATGTGGCCGCGGCGCTCGCGGCATTGCGCGAGCTCGTCGACGGGCGCGACACGGTCGCAGGCTTCGGGCACGCGCTGGCCGCGCATCTCGGCCGCCCGGTTCCGGGGCTCACCGAATACCCGGCGTTCGCGGTGAACGACCGTACGCTGCCGATCACGCCGGCCGACGTCTGGGTCTGGCTGCGCGGCGACGATCGCGGCGCACTCGTGCTGCGCGCACGGGCGATCGAGCGGGCGCTCGCGCCGGCGTTCGTGCTGCAGGACGCGGTCGACGGGTTCCGCTATTCGAACGATCGCGACCTGTCGGGTTACGAGGACGGCACCGAGAACCCGACCGGCGACGACGCGCTGGCCGCGGCGGTCGTCACGGGGCAGGGCGCGGGGCTCGACGGTTCGAGCTTCGTCGCGGTTCAGCAATGGGTGCACGACTTCGACCAGATGGAGCGCATTGCGTCGGGCGACATGGATCACATCATCGGCCGCCGCCGCTCGGACAACGAGGAGCTCGACGACGCGCCCGAGTTCGCGCACGTGAAGCGCACCGCGCAGGAGAGCTTCGAGCCGGAGGCATTCATGCTGCGCCGTTCGTCGCCGTGGTCCGATGCGCGCCGCGCGGGGCTCTACTTCGTCGCGTTCGGCTGTTCGTTCCGCGCGTTCGACGTGCAGATGCGCCGGATGAGCGGCGCGGACGACGGCATCGTCGACGGCCTGTTCCGCTTCACGCGACCGCTGACGGGCGCGTATTTCTGGTGCCCGCCGGTGAAGGACGGCAAGCTGGACCTGTCCGCGCTCGGACTCTGAGCGCCGGACGACATCCGCAAACGGGCGGGCCGCGCATCGCGCGCGGCCCGCCCGTTTTCTATGTGACGCGTCGATCGCGTGCGGCGCGGTACGCCGCCCGTCAGTTCAGCGTCGTTTCGATGCGTGTGCCGCGCTTGATGAACAGCGTCACCGGCGTCTTCTCGCAGATTTCCGCGAGCCGCTGGCGCTGCGCATCGTCGAGCGGGCCGTCGAGCGTCACGACGCGGCGCACGTATTGCTGCCCTTCACGATCGGCATGCAGTTCGGTGCGCACGTCGATGCGCGTGGCCGGCCACGTCTTGCGCTGCATGTACATGCGCAGCGTCGCGGCCGTGCATTGCGCGAGCCCGGCCAGCACGAACTCGAACGGCGCCGGCCCGAGGCCCTGTCCGCCTTCGCGCGGCGCTTCGTCGCCGGTCAGCGCGTGCGTGCCGGCCTGCAGCTGGACGACGTAGTCGGGCGCGTCGGCGGCGAGGGTGGCGGCAGCGTGGATGAGCGGCATGGCAAGTCTCCGGTAAGCGGGAAAGAGGCGGCCGCGACGATGCGCGGCGTGCGAGCCGTCAGCATACCGTCTCGACGAAAAACGCGGGCGCTACGCGCGTCGCCGGGGCTCGCCGGGATCAGCCGGCGACGCCGGCACTCCGGCGCACGAGCGCGGCGACGCGTTCGCGCACCCACTGGTGCGCGCGGTCGGTCTCGCGCGACTCGTGCCAGTACGCGAGCAGCGGAAACGGCTTGAGCCGCAGCGGCAGCGGCTGCACGGCGATCGGCAGCATCGCCGCCATGCGCAGCGCATACGTGCGCGGCAGCGTCAGCAGCAGGTCGCCTGCCGCGGCGATCTGGCAGGCGGCGAAGTAATGCTGGCAGACGAGCTGGATGTGACGGAAGCGCCCGTCGTTGCCGAGCAGCACGTCGAGCGATTGCGGTTCGCCGAGCGACGACACCGCGACATGCCGCGCGGAGAAATAGTCGCTGCGCCGCAGCGGACCGCCGGTCGACGGATGATCGTGCCGCATCGCGACGACGAGCGAATCGTCGAGCAGGTGCTCGGTCACGATGCGCGGGCCGGTCTGCACGCGTCGATCGACAGCCAGATCGAGATTGCCCGACGCGAGTTCGCGTTCGATGTCGTGCACCGCGACGCGGCGGCTCACGAATCGCAGGCCCGGCGCTGCGCCGGCGAACGCGGCGACGATCTGCGGCAGCGCGATCGATTCGAGCACGTCGCGAATGCCGACCGCGATGCTCAGGTCGAGCGTCGCCGGGTCGAATGCCGCCGGGTCGCGCGCGGCGCGCTGCAGGCCGGCGAGGTGAAGCTGCACGTCCGCGATGATCGCGCGCGTGCGCTCGGTCGGCACGACGCGGTTGCCCTGGCGCACGAACAGCGGGTCGTCGAAATGCGCGCGCAGCCGGTTGAGCGCATGCGTGACGGCCGGCTGCGTCAGGTGCAGCGCACGGGCGGCCGCGCCGATGCCGCCGTGCACGTAGACCGCATCGAGCACGCGGAACAGGTTCAGGTCGAGACGATGGTCGGCAGGCACGGACGAAGGCGGCGTGGTGGGCAGTGGGGCGATTCTAATGGATGCGCGAACAACGGAACGCGGGTGCGCGTTGTACAGGCGACCGATGCCGTCCGATGCATGCCGATGACGATCGTCCCGCTACGCGAGCGTGCGTGGAGCCGATGCGCGATGCGAGGCAGGCCTCACGATGCGAGTCCGCCCGTCGACACGCGCATTTCCGCGCGGCCAGATCATCGGTCGGCGATAGCCTGTAAAAATCCGCCATCATGCTGTCCCGGTCGGCCATTTCGTGACAAAGAGACGACCCGTTCGGCTAGTTCGGCTAAGATGCCGTCGCTTCATATTTCGAGATAGCCGTCCCTGTCGCACGTGTTCAAACCAAATATAAGCCTGACAGTTCGACGGCAATTAAAAGAAGTCGAAACAGTCCGGGGGCTTGGCCAGTGGAAGCAGCAGATCAGAGGTGGGTCGTAATCTATTTGAGTACGGGGTTTTCCTTGGCCGAGGCCGCGCGTCTGAGCGAGGCCTTCAACCTGGCGAATCGCCTGAACGCGTTCAATGCGGATTACCAGCTGAAGTACGTATCCGAAAACGGGGGCTTGCTGCAGTCGTCGTCCGGTGTGCAGATCGCCGCCGACTCGCTCGGCGACGAGCATGGCCATCGTGCACACGCGTTCTTTCATCTTCATGGTGAGCGCGCGTCGATCAACTGGAACGATGCGTTGCGGCGCCGCCTGAGCGACATCCGCCGCCATGCGCGCTGGATCGTCGATGCGATGGGCCTGTCGACGCTCGCCGCGTCGCAGCGGCAGACGGAAGTCGATCGCCCGCGAACCGATCGCACCCGCGGTGCGGCGGCCACGATCGAACTGCAGGCCGGCGAGGCCGACGTGTTCGCGACCGTGCTCGACATGTTCCGCGCCGATCTCGGCGACAGCGCCGCACAGGAGATCGCCAGCAACCTGATGCAGCCGGTCGAGCAGCGCTATGCGCAGTCGATGTGGGCGTTTCGCGAACTGAGCGCGAGCCCGTCGATCCGGATGTCGGTGCAGCGGCTGCGCGCGCAGAGCGCGAACCGCATTTCGGTTGCGGAAGTCGCGCAGACGGTCGCGATGAGCGAGCGCAATTTCCTGCGGCGCTTCAAGAAGGAAATCGGCGTGACGCCGACCGAGTTCGTGCAGCACGTGCGGCTCGAGCGCGCCTGCCACATGCTGGTCCACACGACGCTGCCGGCCGACAAGGTCGCGCGGCGCACGGGCTTCGGCAGCGGCGAGCGTCTGGCCAAGCTGTTTCGCCAGCGCCTGCTGGTGTCGCCGACCGAATTTCGCGTCGCCGAGCGCGAGCGGATCCTGACGAACGGTGCCGCGACGCCGCACCCGCAGGCCGATCGGCAGCCCGCGCCGCGGCTCGCGACTGCCGACGGCGAGCGGGCGAGCCGGGGTGTGCGCGGCGATGCGCGGGAGAAAGCGGGGCGGATGAACGTAAAATCACCGTGTCGCGATCACGATCCTCGGTTTCCATGCCCCTGCTTCCCACTACCGCCACAGCCCCCTTCTGCCCGTCGGAAGTAAAGGGCAGCATCACGATCGACGCCGGCGCGTCGCGCTGGATGAAGCTCAAGCGCTTCTTCGGCCCGGGCCTGCTGGTCGCGATCGGCTACATGGATCCCGGCAACTGGGCCACCGACATCCAGGCCGGCTCGCAATTCGGCTATTCGCTGCTGTGGGTCGTCGCGTTCTCGAGCCTCGCCGCGATCTTCCTGCAGATGCTCGCCGCGCGGCTCGGCCTCGTCGCGGGCAAGGATCTCGCGCAGGCCAGCTACGACCGCTATGGCACCTTCGGCCGCATCGTGCAGTGGGTGACCGCCGAGGTGTCGATCATCGCGTGCGACATCGCCGAAGTGCTCGGCTGCGCGCTCGCGTTCAAGCTGCTGCTCGGCGTGCCGCTCGCGTGGGGGATCGTGCTGACCGCGCTCGATACGGTGATCGTGCTCGGGTTGCAAGGCAAGGGCGTCCGGCAGATCGAGGCGATCGTGCTCGGATTGATCGCGACGATGGCGTTCTGCTTCGTCGCGCAGGTCGCGATCACGCCGCCCGACTGGCATGCGGTCGCGAAGGGGCTCGTGCCGGGCAATCCGGGCCATGACCGCAAGGACGCGATCGTGCTCGCGCTTGGCATCGTCGGCGCGACGATCATGCCGCACAACCTGTATCTGCATTCGTCGGTCGTGCAGACGCGCCATGTCGTCGGCGGCGCGCGCGGCCTGATCCGCGACACGCTCGCGCTGGTGCGCATCGACACCTGCGTGTCGCTGTTCGTCGCGATGCTCGTCAATGCGGCGATCCTGGTCGTCGCGGGCGCGGCGTTCCATGCGACCGGCCAGCACGACGTGACCGACATCGAACAGGCGTACCGGCTGATCACGCCGATCGCGGGCGGCGCGGCCGCGCTGCTGTTCGGCATCGCGCTGCTCGCGTCGGGGCAAAGCTCGACGCTGACCGGCACGATCGCCGGCCAGGTGATCATGGACGGCTTCCTGCATACGAAAATCCCGTGCTACCAGCGCCGGCTGATCACGCGCGGGCTCGCACTGGTGCCCGCGCTGATCGGCGTGCTGTGGCTCGGCGAAAACTCGGTCGGGCAACTGCTCGTCTGGAGCCAGGTGCTGCTGAGCCTGCAGCTGCCGTTCGCGATGTGGCCGCTGATCCGGTCGGTCAGCGATCGCAACACGATGGGCGAGCATGCGATCGGCCGAAGGATGCAGGCCGCCGCCTGGGTATTGTTTGCCGTCATCACCGGCACGAACCTGCTGCTGATCACGGGTGTCGCGGGCTGATACAGCTTGTCACAGGCTGAAACAGGCGCGTGGCGCGCCTGCGTTAAACTGCGCCTTTTGCCAGCCGTTCGACGTCCGTCATGTGGAGTGAAATCAGCAACATCGGCGATGCCGCGCTGACCTTGCCGGTCGCGCTGACCTGCGCCGTCTGGCTCGCGCTGTCCAACTGGCGGCTCGCGGTGCGCTGGATCGCGCTGCTCGCGGCCGGCATGAGCCTGGTCGGGGCGACCAAGATTCTCTATGCGGGCTGCGGTGTCGAGATCCCGCAGTTCGATTTCCGCGTGATCAGCGGCCATACGATGCTGTCGACGTCCGTGTGGACCGTCGCGCTGTCGATGCTGTGGCAGGCATTCCGTCCGGGCAAGGAGCCGGGCGTGGCGGCCGGTCTCGTCGTCGGCGCGCTGACGGGCGTCGCGCGTGTGTTCGACCATTCGCACACGGTCCCGGAAGTCGTCGTCGGCTGGCTGCTCGGCGCGCTGGTCGCGCTGGTGTTCCTGCGCGCCTACCGGCGGGCGCACAAGCGCGCGTTCTCGCCGCGCATCGCGGCCGTCTGCCTGCTCCTCGTGTCCGGCATCGCGTACGGGCATCGCGCACCGTTCCAGCAGATGATCGACACGCATTCCCCGCAGTTCTGCGCGTTCATGCGCACGTCCGGCGACGGGTTCTGAAGGCTGTTCGTTGCCGCGCATCGGTGCGCCGGTGCCGGATGCGGTGGTCGCCGCGGCGGTGGCCCCCCGAGTCCCGTCCCATTCCTTCTCGGTCATTGTCAAAAGCCGTTTCCCGGTCGTTATCGAGCCGACATCGGCGATGATCGGCCGTGCCGTGCCGTGCCGTGCCGCCGCGCCGTGCCGTGCCGTGCCCGCCCGCCCGCCCGCCCCGCCGCCCGCGGATCCGAAGGTCATGAGTGATGTCTATGACCGGGCATTACGAAGATTCATTTCATCGATTGGCGGCAATCGCGTACGCTGGCGTTCGTTCGAGCGGGGCCGGCAGCGGCCGGCCGCCGGATTCGTCCGGCGCGGTGCGGCCGGCTCGCTATACTCGCGCATACCGCGCGGCCGTCGGCCGGCGCACGGCAACCGCCGTCGCGGCACCGGTCCGCCGCGACGATTCACGACAGGAGCAGGTCCCATGACAATCGTTTCCCCGCGCCTCGCAGGCAAGTGCGCGTACATCACGGGCGCCGCCGGCGGCCTCGGCCGCGCGATCGCGCGCCGGATGGTCGAGCAGGGTGCGCGCGTGTTCCTGACCGACGTTGCCGACGCGGCGGTGCTCGATGCATTCGCCGACGAACTCAACGCGGGCCACGCGACGCCGGTCGCGTTTGCCGCGACGCAGGACGTCCGCGACGAAGCGCGCTGGCAAGCGCTGCTCGCGCAGGCGGTCGATGCGATGGGCGGGCTGTCGGTGCTCGTCAACAACGCAGGTGTCGGCTCGATCGGCTCGCCCGCGCAGATCGAACTGGACGAATGGCGGCGCGTGATGGCGGTCAACGTCGAGAGCATCGTGCTCGGCTGCAAGCATGCGCTGTCGTATCTGGCCGAGAGCCATCCCGCATCGATCATCAACATCTCGTCGGTGGCCGCGTTCAAGGTCGAGCCGGATTTCACCGCGTACAACGCGTCGAAGGCCGCGGTCGCGTCGCTGACGAAGTCGGTCGCGATCGACTGCGCGCGCCGCGAGCTCGACGTGCGCTGCAACTCGATTCACCCGGCGTTCATTCGCACGGGGATCGTCGAGCCGCTGTTCCAGTCGCTCGGCGAACGCGATGCGACGCGCAAGCTCGCACGCGGCATTCCGCTGCGCCGGCTCGGCGAACCGGACGACGTCGCGCATGCGGCCGTCTATCTGGCATCCGACGAAAGCCGCTTCGTGACGGCCGCCGAACTCGTGATCGACGGCGGCATGTGCGCGGTCTGACGCGCATCGATAAACACAACCGGAGGAGAACATCGTGTCGACACCCGTGAACCGCCAGCTGCTGCTGAAGACACGCCCGGAAGGGCGGGTCGGCCGCGAACACTTTTCGTTCGTCGAAACGCCGGTGCCGGCGCTCGCCGACGGCGAAGTGCTCGTGCGCGTGCTGTATCTGTCGATGGATCCGACCAACCGCGTGTGGATGAGCGACGTGCCGCAATACCTGCCGCCCGTCGCGATCGGCGAAGTGATGCGTGCGCTCGGCATCGGGCGCGTGGTCGCGTCGCGCCACGCGGGGTTCGCGCAAGGCGATCTCGTGCAGGGGCTGCTCGGCTGGCAGGACTATGCGCGGGTGCCGGCCGACCAGGCCGCGCAACTCGTGAAGCTGCCCGCGCAGTCGGGCCTGCCGCTGCCGACGCTGCTCGGCGCGTGCGGAATGAGCGGCCTGACCGCGTACTACGGGCTGACCGACATCGCGCCGGTGCAGCCCGGCGAGACGCTCGTCGTGTCGGCGGCGGCCGGGTCGGTCGGCTCGATCGCCGGCCAGATCGGCAAGATCCACGGTGCGCGCGTGGTGGGTATCGCGGGTGGCGCGGACAAGTGCCGCTACCTGACCGAGACGCTCGGCTTCGACGCGGCCGTCGACTACAAGGCCGACGATTTCCGTGAGCAGCTGAAGGCGGCGACGCCGGACGGCGTGCACGTGAACTTCGAGAACGTCGGCGGCGAGGTGATGCGCGCGGTGCTGTCGCGCATGGTGATCGGCGGGCGCGTCGCGCTGTGCGGCGTGATCTCGAACTACAACAGCGGCCGCGCGGCGGACGACGTCGGCGTGCTGATCTCGAAGCGGATCACGATGCGCGGCTTCCTGATCCTCGACTACCGCAAGAGCCGCGAAGCGGTGCAGACGCTCGCGGGATGGCTGCGCGACGGCCGGCTCAAGGCCGAGGAAACCGTCGCCGACGGGCTCGAAAACGCCCCCGACGTGCTGAACCGCCTGTTCGACGGCGACCATCGCGGCAAGCTCGTGCTGCGCGTCGATCCGGATGCATGAGCCGTCGCGCTCGCGCGCATTGAGTCCGAATATTCCGGTATCAGTTTAGGACTTGTCTCATATATTGTTCCGGTCGCTCTCCCTAAAGTAATTGCCGGCAAGCGGCGGCGTGACCTGCGCGTCACGCCGCCGTTTTCATTTGCGCGGCGAGAAGCGGGAAGGGAGGCGGAACATGCAGATGAAGACGACATGGGCGGCACCGACGGCGGCGCGCGATCGAACGAAGCGGCGCATCGGTGTCCGGGCGTGGATGGCGGCAGCGGGGATCGGTATCGCGCTCGCAGTGTCGAGCGCCGGTGCGGCCGGGCACGCGGGCGCGGCTGGCATCGTGCGCTTCACCGGCGCGCTCGTCGATCGGTACGACGTGACATTCGACACGCCGTCGCTCGGGGCGCCGGGCAGCGCGAGCGCGGCGGCACTCCGCTTCGATGCGCATGGCCGGCGCTTGCCCGGTGCGCATGTGGCGCTCGTGGGGCCGGACGGCCAGCCGCTTTCGCAGCCTGCGGGCGCGGCGGTTCGCGCAACCTGGCGCGATGCGCGCGACGATCGAGCCGTGCCGCTGGAAGCGGGGCGCGCGCATCGTGTCGGGCCGTATGGCGGCGTGCTGACGATCGCGGGGCCGGACATGGAAACGGGCGCCGTGGCGCCCGTCGTGATCAGGATTCGTCATCCGTGACGCGCGGCGTCATTCCCCCTGTTCGGCGCGCGCGTAGATGTCCCAGCTCGCCATGAACAGCGCGGCGACGAGCGGCCCGATCACGAAGCCGTTGATGCCGAACAGCGCCATCCCGCCGAGCGTCGAGATCAGCACGACCCAGTCGGGCATCTTCGTGTCCTTGCCGACGAGGATCGGGCGCAGCAGGTTGTCGACAAGGCCGATCACGCCGACGCAGAACGCGACGAGGATCACGCATTTCCAGATCGCGCCGATCGCGAGGAAGTAGAGCGCGGCGGGCACCCACACGAGGCTCGCGCCGATCGCCGGCAGGAGCGACAGGAACGCCATCAGCGCGCCCCACAGCACGACGCCCTCGATTCCGAGGATCCAGAAGATCAGGCCGCCGAGCGCGCCCTGCACGAGCGCGACCGCGATGTTGCCCTTCACGGTTGCGCGCACAACCGTCGTGAACTTCGCGAGCAGCAGGTTCTTGTGCTCTTCGTCGAGCGGCATCGCGCGGCGCACGCGGCGGCCGATCTCGCCGCCGTCGCGCAGCAGGAAGAACACCATGTACAGCATCACGCCGAAGCTGACGACGAACTGGAACGTGTTCTGGCCGATGCTGAGCGCCTGGGTCGCGGCGAACTGGCTGATCTGCGCGGCGCCGTCGGTCAGCTTCTTCTGGATGCCGGGGATGTTGGTCAGCCCGTATTTCTGCAGCAGGTTCTGGATCGACGTCGGCAGCGCATGAATGATGTCATGGAAGTACTGCGAATAATTCGGCTGCGCGCTCTTCAGTTCCTGGTACACGTACGCGATTTCCTGCACGAGCGTCGCCATGACGAACACGAGCGGCAGGATCACGATCAGGATGATCAGCGACATCGTCACGAGCGCGGCCAGGTTGCGCCGCTTGCCGAAGCGCGCGGCGAGCCAGCGCTGCACCGGCTGGAACAGGATCGCGAGAATGGTGCCCCAGAAGACGGCGCCGGAGAACGGCGCGAGTATCCAGCACAGTCCGACGGTGACCGCGAACAGCAGGAAATAGAAGAATTTTTGGTGATCGTGTCCGCTATCCATGGATGGTTCGCGCAGATTGATGCCTGGTTTGATTGAATTTCGTTGCCTCGGGCGCGATCGGCTCGCGAACGTCACGGATGTCGCGGCGCAGCGCGGCAGGGCGGCCTGATCGGCAGTATGCCCGCAAAGGTGCCGCCATCATACCCGCCGCGCGCGGCGCACGAGAAAACGCCGCGGCCGGGGCCGCGGCGTTGCCGGGAAGCGAACCGGCCCGGGGGCCGTGCCGCATCGTCAGATGTGGAGCCGGGTGACCTTGGTGCCGCTGACCGACAGATCGCCCATCAGGCCCGCGTTGGTCAGCACCAGCACCTCGACCGGTGCGGTGGCCGTGTTGGAGTCGATCGCGCCGTTCGCGCCCATCTTCACGACCGCGACGGAGGCGTCGGCGCCGGCCGACCAGCCTTCGGACTTGCGGAACGAGTCGAGCGCATCCTGCGTCATGAACAGGAACACGATCGCCTTCGATTGCGCACCGGCCTGCAGGCCGACCGACAGCGACGACGTGTTGTAGTAGCCGACGGTGCTGCCGCCGACGCGCAGCGCGCCGTTGCCGGACTGGCCGCCGACGATGAGGCCGGCCTGCAGCACGTTCGGGAACACGAGCACGCCGCGCGATTTCGCGACGAGTTCACGCGAGCCCGGCACCGTCGAATAGAGGCGCGATATCGTCGCGTTCACGCTCGCGTCGATCGACTCGCGTTTCGACGCGCTGGCCGATGCGTTGTCGGGTTTGTTGGGGGTGGTGGTGCAGCCGGCAAGTGCGAGACTGCCGAGCATGACGGCGGCGGCGGCTTTCAGGACGAGGGACTTCTGCATGGCGTTTCTCCTTCGTTGTCGGGTTGAGGACGGACGGGGTGATCGCCCCGTTCAACGGCGGGAAAGGAGCAGGCCGGCGACGAACGCGAGGCCCGCGACGACACCTGCGGTCTGCCATGGATTGTCGTGCACGGCTTGCGATACGCGTTCGGCCGAATCGCGCAGCCGCGCGACCGCGGTGCCCGACGCGTAGTCGAGCGTGCTGCGCGCTTCGTCGAGCCGCGCCTGCACGCGCTTGCGCAGCGCGGCGATATCGCCGTCGCCGTCGTTCTTCAGCAGGTCTTCCAGTTCATCGACCAGCCCGCGCAGATCGTCGGACACGTCCGCATGCAGGTCGCGAGCCGCCGAGCGCGTCGTGCGTCCCACGCGCCGGCCGGTGCGACGGATGTCGGACAGGCCGCGGTCCAGCTTGTGTTCGATCGAGTCGGTGAGCGCCATGGTGTTTATCCTCCTTCGATTTGATTTGCAGGCTAATTTGAAGATAAGACGAATCCCAGCAACCAATGTGATTCACATCAGCCAATTGAGTTTCGAGACAAATTTTCAATTCGCCGGCAAATTTCCCGGAAAGCCCCGCGCAATGGGGCGGGGCGGCGGTTGAAAAAATTTCGCGCTTCGGGGCGAAGCGACCAGCAAGCCGTTGGCGCGACGTGAAAGTCCGGTAAATATGGCGTCGCCCGATGCGCCAGGTAAATAGTGCCGTTGCACGCATCATGCTGATGCAATTGCACTAATCGCCCGTCTCTCGGTGGAGCAGGGTTTGTGCCCGCGATGGCTCAGGTGGCGCCTTCGTCCGACGCGAGGTCGATGACGACGGGGTCGTGATCCGACGAGCGATAGGCATCGGGTGCGTAATAGGCCGCCCGTTGCGCCGCGGTTTTGTAATCGGGCACGGATTGCAGCGCGACCGGTTCGTCGGCATTGATGTGCCACGCATGCACGGCCTTCACGCGCGCGGCAAGCGGCGACGTGGCGAGTGCGTGGTCGAGGTTGCCCGCTTCGCCGCGGTATACGTAGCTGTAGCCGGCGTTGCCGGCGAAGCGGGCGACGAGGTTCGTGTAGCCGCGCGATTCGAGCGCGCGCAGCGGGTCTTCCTTCGCGTAGCTGTTCAGGTCGCCGATCAGCAGCACGCCGTCGGCCGGGGCGCCGGTCGGCGACGTGGCGAGCCGCGCGGCGATGCGTTCGGCCGCACGCGTGCGCGTCGCGTTCCAGCAGCCCTGGCCGTCCGACTGGTCGAGATCCGGGCCGCTCGCCCGTGGGCAGTTCTTCGATTTCAGGTGATTGACCGCGACCGTGAATGCGCGGGTGCCGCCGATGCGCCGGAACGTCTGCGCGAGCGGCGGGCGATTGCCGCCGTCGAGCGCGACGGTCGCGGCGCGCCCGACGGGTTCGATCGTCCGGCTGTCGTACAGCAGCGCGACCGCGATCGCATCGCGGCCGAGTCGCGCCGTGCCGGGGTCGACCGCGCGCCAGCCGTCGCCGAGCCGCGCCGCGAGACGCTGCACGGCGCTCGCGGGGCCGTGGCCGTTGTTCGCGATTTCCATCAGGCCGATCACGTCGGCGCGCAATGCACGCAGTGCGGCGACGATCTTCGCTTCCTGGCGGGCGAAGACGGCGGGCGTCTTCGCGCCGCGATTCGCCGGATCGTCGAAGCCGCCGCCGCTTCCGTCGCCGTTGAAATAGTTGAAGACGTTGAACGACGCGACCCGCACGTCGGCCTGCGGATGCCGCGGCGGTGCATCGGTCCGCGGATTCGATGCGGCGTCGAAGACCGGCGCCGACGCCGGCACGGGCTGCACTCGCCACGTGCCGTAGCGCTGCTCGAGCACACCTTCGACGCCGCGCACCGTGTAGCCCGCGCGCAGCGTGTTGGCGGCGCCCAGCGCAGGCGGCGGATAGCGGGCGGTCGCGGGGTTCACGCGGCTCGAACCGTCGTCGAGCACGATGCGGTTGCGGGCATTGGCCGCCGCCTGCGCGGCGGCGTCGGCCGGCGGCACCACGTGCGTCGGCATGTAGAGGCGACCGTGGCTGAGCACGATGCTGCCGTAGCGGCCGAGGTCGTAGGTATCGCTGACGGTCAGCGTTTGCGGAAAGCGCACGCGCATGCCTTCATGCGCGGCGAATACGGACTCGCTGTCGACCGGCAGCACGAGCGCGGCCGGCGTGACGGTCTGCCCGCGCGCGCAGACGGCCACGCGGCCCGACAGAGCCAGTTGCGTGCGGCCGTACTTCTGCTCGATCCTGCCGGTGACGTGCACGCGTTCGCCCGGGCGGACACGCGCGTGCGGCGCGTAGACGAACAGGCCTTCCGGGACGCCCGGCCGGTGGCGCCGCTGCGCATCCGCCTGCTGGACGAAGAATCCGCCGAAGCCGTCGGCGCCGCCGAATGCCGCGGTGACGATCGCTTCGATCGACGCGGTGCGCCCGGCCAGCGGCGACCGGCCGCCGGAATGCCGGAGGTCGGCGATCGCCGTCGTGGGGCCGCCGCAGTCCGCGCTGACCGGAGGCGCGGTGGCGGCGGTGGCGGCCGGCGCTGAAAGGGCAAATGCGGCAAACGAGGCAAATGAGGCAAACGAGGCAAATGAGGCAAACGAGGCAAACGAGGCAAACGAGGCAAACGAGGCAAACGAGGCAAACGAGGCAAGCGGGGCAAGCGGGGCGAGCGACGCGGCGAGCGCGAGCGGCGGCGGCAGGCGTGACATGGAGTGCTCCACAGGAAGAAAATTCGAAGGTTCGGGCAAGCATCTTGACGGCAAAATCGCGTGCTGCGTTCGAATTGGCCATCAGGCCAGTGTCGAACGGCCAACGATGACGGCCGGCCCGCCCGCGGCTGTTACGCTTCGCATCTGACGTGTCATTCCGGCCTGCGATCCGAACGCTTCTTGCGCACGGCCCCCCACTGGAGAGTTCCATGTCCTACATGCTGTTGATTGTCGAACCGACCGGCCAGCGCGCCGAACGCACGCTCGAGGAGGGGCAGGCGCTGTACGCGCGGATGGTCGATTTCGCGCAGACGCTGAAGGCGCGCGGCGTGCTGCGCGGCGTCGAGTCGCTCGAGCGCTCGGAGCGCGCGACGCGTGTGCAGGTGCGCGACGGCGAGACGCGCCTCGTCGACGGCCCGTTCGCCGAGGCGAAGGAAATGGTCGGCGGGTTCTTCATCGTCGACGTCGACACGCGCGACGAAGCGATCGCGATCGCGCGCCAGTGCCCGGCCGCGCAATGGTGCACGGTCGAAGTGCGCGCGGTCGGCCCGTGCTTCCTGTGACGGCCACGGCTCGGTGTTAACCCGGATTCGTCGCGCCGTACGTCGATCCGGCAGTCTGCCGCCCGTCGTAGGGATAAGGCGCCGATGAACGGACGCCCCTTTCCACCGATGACAAGGAGTGAACGATGCGATTCATGATCATGATCCGGGCGAACGCCGTCAGCGAATCCGACGCATTGCCGGACAACCGGCTGGTCGAGGCGATGACGGTCTATCACGAGGAGCTGGCCAAGGCCGGCGTGCTGCTCGATGCAAACGGCCTGCGGCCGAGCGCGCGCGGCTGGCGCGTGCGCTACTCAGGCGGCAAGGGCACGGTGGTCGACGGCCCGTTCGCGGAGACGAAGGAACTGATTGCCGGCTATACGCTGATCCAGGTGCGCTCGCGCGACGAGGCGCTCGAATGGACGCGCCGGTTTCCCGCGCCGTTCGGTGCGGAGATGGACTGCGAGATCGAGGTGCGGCCGCTGTTCGAACTCGACGACCTGACGCCCAGCGAGGCGGTCGAGCGGTTCCGCGAACTCAATGTCGGGCACGGCCACGCCTGACTCCACCCCAAGCCAATCTCACCGGAGCACCCGTCATGCACAAGATGGTTTTCATCAACCTTCCCGTGGCCGACCTGCCGCGCTCGAAGACGTTCTACCAGGCACTCGGTTTCGAAGTCGTGCCGGCCTATACCAACGATCAGGCTGCCTGCATCAAGATCAGCGACACGATTTTCGCGATGCTGCTCGTGCGGCCGTTTTTCCAGACCTTCACCGGCAAGACCATCGTCGATCCGGCGACGCAGGTGCAGGCGCTGTCGTGCCTGTCGTGCGACAGCCGCGCCGAGGTCGACGCGATCGTCGCGAAGGCGCTCGCGGCCGGCGGGTCCGCGCCGCAAGCGCCGCGCGAGTATCCGAACATGTACGGCCACGGGTTCGACGATCCGGACGGCCACGCATGGGAGCTGATGGCCATGCCGCTCGATGTGTCCGCCCAGGGGCAAGCGTCGTGACGCGTGAGGCGACTCACCGTGCGATCGAAGCGGTCTGGCGGATCGAGGCGCCCAAGATCATCGCGCGCGCCGCGCGCGTGGTGCGCGACGTCGGCGTGGCCGAGGAACTGGCGCAGGACACGCTCGTCGCGGCGCTCGAGCACTGGCCCGTCGACGGCGTGCCCGACAATCCGGCCGCGTGGCTGATGACGGCCGTGAAGCGGCGCGCGCTCGACCGGGTGCGGCAGGAGTCGCTGCATGCGGCGAAGCGCGACCAGCTCGGCCATGAAATGGACGCGCTCGAGGCGCACGTCGTACCCGACATCGCGGAGGCGCTCGCCGACGCGCGCGACGACGATATCGGCGACGACCTGCTGCGGCTGATCTTCACGTCGTGCCATCCGGTGCTGTCGACCGATGCGCGCGTCGCGCTGACGTTGCGGCTGCTCGGCGGGCTGACCACGAGCGAGATCGCGCGTGCGTTCCTGTCGCCCGAGCCGACGATCGCGCAGCGCATCGTGCGCGCGAAGCGCACGCTCGCGGCGGCGCGCGTGCCGTTCGAGGTGCCGGCCGCCGACGCGCGGCCCGCGCGGCTCGCGTCGGTGCTCGAAGTGATCTATCTCGTGTTCAACGAAGGCCATGCGGCGACCGCGGGCGACGACTGGACGCGCCCGGCGCTGTGCGACGAGGCGCTGCGTCTCGGCCGCGTGCTCGCCGGGCTCGTGCCGGACGAAAGCGAAGTGCTCGGGCTCGTCGCGCTGATGGAACTGCAGGCGTCGCGCATGCATGCGCGGACCGATGCGCAGGGGCGGCCCGTGCTGCTGCTCGACCAGGACCGCAGCCGCTGGGATCCGCTGCTGATCCGGCGCGGCCTCGCGGCGCTCGAGCGGGCGACGAAGCTCGGCGGCGTGCGCGGCCCGTATGCGCTGCAGGCCGCGCTGGCGGCGTGTCATGCACGCGCGCGGTACGCGTCGGATACGGACTGGGCGCAGATCGTCGCGCTGTACGACGCGCTCGCGGAAGTCGCGCCGTCGCCGGTCGTCGAGCTGAACCGTGCGGTGGCGGTGGGGATGGCGTTCGGGCCGGCCGCGGCGCTGGAAATCGTCGACGTGCTGCGCGACGATCCGGCGCTCGCGCGCTATCACTGGTTGCCGAGCGTGCGCGGCGACCTGCTTGCGAAGCTCGGCCGCGCCGACGAGGCGAAGGTCGAGTTCCGCCGCGCGGCGGAATTGACCCGCAACGAGCGCGAAAGGGAATTGCTGTTGAAGCGCGCGACGGATGCGTGACGCAGACGGGCGACGCCGGTGTGCGTACACCGCGCGTCGCATCGGACGCCGAACGCCGAACGCCGAACGCGGGCCGCCAAACGCCAGACGCCAGACGCAGAACGCAGAACGCAGAACGCAGAACGCAGAACGCCGAAGGAAACGCCCCCCAGCCAGCGCCCCGCCTCCACCCGTCCCTCATTCCCACTCCCCGCTATCGGACGGATTGAAAAAGCCTATTGGGGGATGCGAACGCCAGCGCCTAGATTAAAAGGCACGAAGCGTGCGTGTCCGGCGTACGCATCGTTCCCCATATCCATCATCGGCCCGGCTTCGCACGCGGCCGCGCCGACTCGAACGGAGGCGCACATGGCTCAACTCAAGGGCAGCAAGACCGAAGAGAATCTGAAGGCCGCATTCGCGGGCGAATCGCAAGCGAACCGGCGTTATCTGTATTTCGCTTCGAAGGCCGACGTCGAAGGCCAGAACGACGTCGCCGCGCTGTTCCGCTCGACTGCCGAAGGCGAAACGGGCCATGCGCACGGTCACCTCGAATACCTCGAAGCAGTCGGCGATCCGGCGACGGGTCTGCCGTTCGGCTCGTCGCGGCTGAACCTCGAATCGGCGATTGCCGGCGAGACGCACGAGTACACCGACATGTATCCGGGCATGGCGAAGACGGCGCGCGAAGAAGGCTTCGACGAAATCGCGAACTGGTTCGAGACGCTCGCGAAGGCCGAACGCAGCCACGCGAACCGCTATACGAAAGCGCTGGACGCACTCGTCGACTGACGCGGGCGTCGCCCCGAGGCCGCACGGCCCGGCCGGGCAGGTCCCGCGGCCGGCCGTGCGTTGATCGCTGCCCGCGCCGCGCGGGCGGCGCGTTCGCGCGCATGCGCGCCACGCTGGAGCGCCTCATGCCCCACAAGGAAGGCAGTCTCGAAGCCCCGACCCGGCATCCGCTCGACTGGCAGTCCGAAGCGTTCTACGACCAGGCCGCGATCGATGCGGAAATGACGCGCGTGTTCGACATCTGCGCCGGTTGCCGGCGCTGCGTGTCGCTGTGCGGCGCGTTTCCCGCGCTGTTCGATCTCGTCGACGACACGCCGACGGGCGACATCGAGGAAGTGCCGAAGGACGCGTTCGGCAAGGTCGTCGACCAGTGCTACCTGTGCGACCTCTGCTACATGACGAAATGCCCGTACGTGCCGCCGCATGCATGGAACGTCGACTTCCCGCACCTGATGCTGCGCGGCAAGGCCGCGCGCTACAAGCGCGGCGAAGCGCCGCTGCGCGACAAGGTGCTGTCGAACACCGACGCGCTCGGCCATTTCGCGGGTATTCCGATCGTCACGCAGACGGTGAACGCGGTCAATCGCACGCCGCCCGCGCGCCACGCGCTCGAAGCGGCGCTCGGCGTCGATCGCAACGCATGGCTGCCGGAGTTCGCGCCGCGCAAGTTCCGGCGCGCGGCGAAGCGCTCGGACGGCCCGCCGGTTCGCGACGGCGAACGCACGCCCGGCAAGGTCGCGATCTACGCGACGTGCTACGTGAACTTCAACGAGCCGGGCATCGGCCACGACCTGCTCGCGATCCTCGCGCACAACGAGATCCCGTACGAACTCGTCACGCGCGAAGCGTGCTGCGGGATGCCGCTGCTCGAGCAGGGCAATCTCGCGGGCGTCGCCGCGAAGAAGGCCGTGAACATGCCGGTGCTGGAGCGCTATGCGCGCGAAGGCTATGCGCTGATCGGCGCGATCCCGAGCTGCGTGCTGATGTACAAGAGCGAACTACCGCTGATGTTCCCCGGCGACGAAGCCGTGCGCGCGGTGGCCGATGCATTCTGGGATCCGTTCGAGTACGTGATCGCGCGGCATCGCGACGGTTTGCTCAAGACCGATTTCAAGCAGGGCCTCGGCACCGTGTCATATCACGTGCCGTGCCACGCGCGCGTGCAGAACATCGGCCGCAAGACGGCCGACACGCTGTCGCTCGTGCCCGATACGCGCGTGAACGTCGTCGAGCGCTGTTCGGGGCACGCGGGCACGTTCGGCGTGAAGAAGGCCTTCCATGCGGACGCGATGCGGATCGGCGCGCCGGTGTTCAAGGCGATGGCCGAACCGAAGCCGGATTTCGTGTCGTCGGACTGCGCGCTCGCTGGCCATCACATCGTGCAGGGCATCGACGAGAAAGGGTTGCCGGCCGCGCCGCTCGCGCATCCGCTGACGCTGCTGCGCCGCGCGTACGGCATCTGAACCGGCCGCTTCACGACGACATCGACGCTATCCGAGGACATCCCATGACGCTGACCCGCGACTCGCTGCTGACGCTCGAAGCGTACGCGAAGATCCGCAAGACCGAACACGCGCGGCTCGTCGCGCACAAGCGCCGCCGCGCGGTGGCGCTCGGCAACCATCTGCGCCTCCTGTTCGAGGACGAGACCACGATCCGCTACCAGATCCAGGAAATGCTGCACATCGAGAAGATCTTCGACGAGGCCGGCATCGAAGGCGAGCTGGAAGCCTATCTGCCGCTCGTGCCCGACGGCACCAACCTGAAGGCGACGCTGCAGATCGAATACGAGCACGAAGCCGAGCGGCGCGCGGCACTCGCGCGACTGATCGGCGTCGAGGATCGCGTGTACCTGCGGGTCGACGGGCACCCTGACGTCTATGCGATCGCCGACGAGGATCTCGACCGCGACAACGCGGAGAAGACCTCGGCCGTGCATTTCGTGCGCTTCGAACTGAGCGGGCCGATGCGCGCGGCGCTCAAGGACGGCGCGACGCTGTCGATCGGCTGCGATCACCCGGCGTATACGGTGTCGCCGCAACGCATCGCGGCGGACGTGGCCGCGTCGCTGGCCGGCGATCTGCGCTGACGTGCGGCCGGGCGGCGCGCTCCATATCGCGCAGATCGCACGTCGTCCGGTCGCGAAACGCGGCGCCCGACCGTCGCGCCCGCCGCCGCCGCCTGCCCATTACCGCCGAAGATGTAACAGACCCGTCGACGCTTGCATGCCGGGAAACAATGTGCATCGCCTGTCCGATCGCTTTCATTACTCGCCGAGAAACAATTAAAAGATTGTGCACGGAGAAATTTCGGTTCAAGGCAATTTGAATGATTTACCGATCCGTGAATATCTTGTTACGAAATTTTCCCTGATTTACCGATTTTGGCCGGGCATTCGCGGGGTGGTTGCCGGCAAGGGTCGGAACATGGCGGATCGCTTGCCGGGCGGGGTGCGTCCGCACCCCGCAGAGCCCCGCCAGACGGGGCTTCCCAGCGTTGCGCATAACGATCGCGTAAAAAAATTCAACGGTAAATGGATTGCGCATCCATGGCAGGTTGTTTCAGTGCGTAACATTAAGTCATTGTCATATTGAGATAAACCCTGAGGATGGTATGCTTCGTGCACAAAAATTCCCACATTGGAGTGAGACCGTGATTTGTGCGCCATTGCCGGGAATGGCGGCACCGTGAAAGTGCGGTGTCGCGCCGGCATGCACAACAATCGGATAACCATAATGTGCAACCGGGCCGCCCCGTGACGCGATGCGTGACGGCGGCGCCGACAATCGCAGCCCCGGCCTGGCTGTGTGGAGAAACAACTATGTTCTTCGATGAGCTTAACGATGAAGAGTGGTTTCGTCTTTCAACGCTGATCGCCGACGAGCCGATTCGGCTGAACCGTCGAGGCCGTCCACGCGCGGAACCGCGCGTCGTCGCCAACGCGGTCCTCTGGATCCTGACGACCGGTGAAGCGTGGTCCAAACTGCCCGGGCGCTATCCGTCCGGGCCGACGTGCCGCCGCCGCTACGAGGAGTGGCTCGCGAACGGCACGCTGCTGCAGATGATCGACGTGCTGACCCAGTTCAGCGGGCGCACGTTCGCGTATGTGCCGCCGCCGCCGGCGCCGGTCGCGCCGGCATGCCGTGCGGAACCGGCGCCCGACAACGACCGTCTGCGCGGCGTGTTCTGGCAGAACCCCGAGTCGTGGCAACTGCCGGTCGCGCACGCAAACGTTTGGGATGGCGAGGGCGCGACGCTGTCCGCGATGCCGAACGATGCAGCGCACGCGTCGTCCGGAGCGTCGTTCGCGGTCCCGGGCGCGCAGCCCGCGGGGCTGCGCCACGGGCGTCCGTCCGCCGCGAGCTTTGCCGCGGCCGAGCCGCAAGTCGATGAATACCGCGGCTATACGATCTGCGGCAGCGCGCAGCCGGTGCAGAACCTGATGTATCGCGCGTGGGCCGAGATCATGCAGGACGACCGGCGCGTCGAGCGCTCGGGCCTGATCGGCCCGCGCTTCACCGATGCGGAGGAAGCCGAGCAGTACGCGCTCGACTGGGCGCGTCAGTGGATCGATCGCCACGGTGCGAGCGACGAACCGGTGCGTGCGCCGCAAAGCGAGGTGCTGGCCGGCCTGTCCGCGCTGGCGCGGGCCGAGTCGGACATCAAGCGCTTCATCGCCGAGCGTCGCGCGGGCGCGCTGTCCGAGAGCCGCAACGACTCGGTGCAGCCGGACCGCCGCGAATACGCGTACCGTGTAGGTTGATCGTCGTCCGCACGAAAAGAAAACGCGCGGGCCGTCGTGTGTCACGGCGCCCGCGCGTTGTTTTTTGTCGCTTCCATTGCCCGTGATGCCGGGTGCACCGTTGCGACGGTGCACCCGGCAGGCATTGCGTCATTGGCGTCCGTAGGTATCGTCGAAGCGGACGATGTCGTCCTCGCCGAGATACGCGCCCGACTGCACTTCGATCAGCTCGAGCGGCATCTTGCCCGGGTTCTCGAGACGGTGCGACACGCCGAGCGGGATGTACGTCGATTCGTTCTCGGACAGCAGGAAGGTTTCGTCGCCGCGCGTGATGCGCGCGGTGCCGCGCACGACGATCCAGTGCTCGGCGCGATGGTGGTGCATCTGCAGCGACAGTCGCGCGCCCGGCTTCACGACGATGCGTTTGACCTGGAAGCGCTCGCCCGTGTCGACCGAGTCGTAGTGCCCCCACGGGCGATGGACCTTGCGGTGATCGGTCGCTTCCGCGCCGCGTTCGGCCTTGATGCGCCCGACGATTTTCTTCACGTCCTGCACGCAGGACTTGTCGGCGACGAGCACGGCGTCGGGCGTTTCGACGACGACGAGATTCTGTGTGCCGACACATGCGACGAGCCGGCTTTCCGAATGCGCGAAGGTCGATTCGGCATTCTCGAACAGCACGTGGCCGCGGCCGACGTTCTCGGCATCGTCCTTCGGCAGGATCTGCCAGATCGCGTCCCACGAACCGACGTCCGACCAGCCTGCGTCGAGCGGCACGACGACGCTTTCGCACAGCTGCGGCAGGTTCACGAGCCGCTCCATCACCGCGTAGTCGATCGAGTTCGACGGCGAGGATGCGAACGCGTCGCGGTCGACGCGGAAGAAGTCGCCGTCGTCCTTGCCGCGTGCGACGGCCTGCTCGCAGGCCGCGAGGATCTCGGGTTCGAGCTGGCGGATCGCGTTCAGCCACACCGATGCGCGCACGATGAAGATCCCGCTGTTCCACCAGTATTCGCCGGAGGCGACGTACTGCTGCGCGAGTTCGAGATGCGGCTTTTCGACGAAGCGGTCGAGACGGCGCACGTCGAGGTTGCCGGTGCCGGCATCGCCGAGCGGCGCGCCGACGCGGATGTAGCCGTAGCCCGTTTCGGCGCGGCCCGGCACGATGCCCATCGTCGCGATCTTGCCCTGGGCCGCGCAGTGCACGCCGGCCGCGACGGCCGCATGAAAGCGCGGCTGGTCGGCCACCGCGTGGTCGGCCGGCATCACGGTCATCACGGCATCGCCGCCGCCGGCGACGATCCGCAGCGCGGCGAGCGTCAGCGCGGGCGCGGTGTCGCGGCCAAGCGGCTCGAGCATGATCGACGCACGCTTGCCGGTCAGGCGCAGTTGCTCGGCGGTCGTGAAGCGGTGATCCTCGCCGCACACGATCAGCACCTCGTCGTTCAGCGGATGACCGGTCGCGAGGCCGTCGAGCCGCAGCGCGGTGGATTGCAGCAGCGAATGATCGCCGAGCAGGCCGATCAGCTGCTTCGGATAGTGTTCGCGCGACATCGGCCACAGACGCGTGCCCGAACCGCCGGCAAGGATCACCGGCTGCACCGCGACGCGCGTGCTGGCGTCGCTGGCGGCGGAAGAAGAAGGGCGCGTATCGGCTGCCACGGCCGGAGCATTCATGATGACACTCTCCTCGATTGAAGTCAGTGCCTGTTTGTAGCACGAAGTAAATCGACAATAAAACCGGGCGCTTTGCAAGATATTCGTCGCGCACGTATCCGGGAAAATTTTCCGCGATAGCATCCGATGCAAATAAAAAAATAAAAAATAATTCGGGTGAGCGCGCTGGAACCCTTTCCCGTAAAGGGATGCCGGGAACCGTAAAGTTTCCGAAAAAATCCCGATTCCCGATCGATTCGGGAAAACGTGCCGAATTAATTCGAGAATGTCGCGGCAAGAATTTCCGATTATTTTTCGAAATACTTGTGCGCTTGAGAAGGGATTTTCTTACCGCTTCAATAGCGTCATGCAACGTTTGAATCGAAGGTGCGGCACGGGCTGCACGAGGAGCTGTTCGGCAAACGCCTGTTCAAAGAGGAAGCGGACATGTTGAGCGTGCTGGCGAGAGTCATCGATATCGCGATGGTCGTGTTGGGGGCGTTGATCGCCGCCGCGCTGCACGGCGGCAGCATCTGGCTCAACGACTTGCAGCGCACGACGGTGCTGTTCGACTGCCTGCTGGTGGTCGTGTTCTTTCCTGCCATCGGCATCTACCAGTCGTGGCGTGGCAAGCGTCTCGTCGGGCTGGTCGGGCGCGTGGCGTTCGCGTGGCTGGTGGTCGAGCTCGCGGGCATCCTGATGAGCTTCAGCTTTCACCAGTCGGGCGACCTGTCGCGGCTGTGGCTGGGTTACTGGGCGGTCGTGACGATGGCGCTGCTCGCCGGCTCGAAGACCTGCGTGCACGTCGTGCTGCGACAACTGCGCCGCGGCGGCTACAACCTGAAGGCGGTCGCGATCGTCGGCGGCACGCCGGCGGCGCGGCGGCTGATCGCGCAGATGCGGGCGCGGCCGGAAGCGGGCTTCAACCCGGTGTGCGTATACGACGAAAGCGAAGCGCCGGGCGAAGTCGCGCTCGACGACGTGCGCATCGAGCGGCAGTTCGAATCGCTGGTGTGGCTGGTGCGCAGCCGCGCGATCAGCGAGCTGTGGCTCACGCTGCCGATCACGGAGGAGCGCCGGATTCACCAGATCGTGACGGTGTTCCGCCACGACTTCGTGAATATCCGTTTCATCCCGGACGTGCGCACGCTGTCGTTCTTCAACCAGGAAGTGGTCGAGGTGCTCGGCGTGCCGGCGATCAATCTCGCGGCGTCGCCGATCACCGACGTGCGGATCCTGCCGAAGTTCGTGTTCGACCGGCTGTTCGCGCTGGCGGCGCTCACGGCGCTCGCGCCGGTGATGGTGCTGATCGCGTGCCTGATCAAGCTCACGTCGCGCGGGCCGGTGTTCTTCCGCCAGAAGCGCAAGGGCATCGACGGGCACGAGTTCGAGATCTACAAGTTCCGCTCGATGAAAGTGCATCACGAAGTCGCGGGACAGGTCACGCAGGCGACCAAGCACGACACGCGCGTGACGCCGGTCGGGCGGTTCCTGCGCCGCACGAGCCTCGACGAACTGCCGCAGTTCATCAACGTGCTGAAGGGCGAGATGTCGGTCGTCGGCCCGCGGCCCCATGCGCTCGCGCACGACGACATCTACAAGGATCTGGTGAAGGGCTACATGTTCCGCTACCGGATCAAGCCGGGCATCACCGGCTGGGCACAGATCAACGGCTTTCGCGGCGAGACCGACCAGATCGAGAAGATGATGGGACGCGTGAAGCTCGATCTGTACTACATGCAGAACTGGTCGTTCTGGCTCGACATCAAGATCGTCGTGCTGACGCTCTGGAAAGGCTTCACCGGCAGCAACGCTTACTGACGCGCAACGCGCGCAGACACCCCGGTTTCACGAATTTCGAATCATTGGTCACGAGGTCCGACACATCATGAATCTGACTATCATCGGCAGCGGTTACGTAGGTCTTGTCACCGGCGCCTGTCTCGCCGACATCGGGCACGACGTGTTCTGCCTCGACGTCGATCAGGCGAAGATCGACGTCCTGAACAACGGCGGCGTGCCGATCCACGAGCCGGGCCTCAAGGAAGTCATCGCGCGCAATCGCGCGGCCGGCCGCCTGCGCTTCTCGACCGACATCGAGGCCGCGGTCGCGCACGGCGACGTGCAGTTCATCGCGGTCGGCACGCCGCCCGACGAGGACGGCTCGGCCGACCTGCAGTACGTGCTCGCGGCGGCGCGCAACATCGGCCGCTATATGAAAGGCTTCAAGGTGATCGTCGACAAGTCGACGGTGCCGGTCGGCACGGCCGAGCGCGTGCGTGCGGCGGTCGCCGAGGAACTCGCGAAGCGCGGCGGCGACGCGCCGATGTTCTCGGTCGTGTCGAATCCGGAATTCCTGAAGGAAGGCGCGGCGGTCGACGATTTCACGCGGCCGGACCGCATCGTGATCGGCTGCGACGACGACGTGCCGGGCGAGCGCGCGCGCGAGCTGATGAAGAAGCTCTACGCGCCGTTCAACCGCAATCACGAGCGCACGCTGTACATGGACGTGCGCTCGGCCGAATTCACGAAATACGCGGCCAACGCAATGCTCGCGACGCGCATCTCGTTCATGAACGAGCTCGCGAACCTGGCCGACCGCTTCGGTGCCGACATCGAGGCCGTGCGCCGCGGGATCGGCTCCGATCCGCGCATCGGCTATCACTTCCTGTATGCGGGCTGCGGCTATGGCGGCTCGTGCTTCCCGAAGGACGTCGAGGCACTGATCCGCACCGCCGACGAGCACGGTCAGGCGCTGCAGATCCTGAAGGCCGTGTCGTCGGTGAACGCGACGCAAAAGCGCGTGCTCGCCGACAAGATCGTCGCGCGCTTCGGCGAGGACCTGACCGGTCGCACGTTCGCGATCTGGGGTCTCGCGTTCAAGCCGAACACCGACGACATGCGCGAAGCGCCGAGCCGCGAGCTGGTCGCCGAGCTGCTGTCGCGCGGCGCGCGCATCGCGGCGTACGACCCGGTCGCGCAGCAGGAAGCGCGCCGCGTGCTCGCGCTCGATCTCGCGGATCACCCGAGCTGGCTCGAGCGCCTCAGCTTCGTCGACGACGAGGCGCAGGCCGCGCGCGACGCCGATGCGCTCGTGATCGTCACCGAATGGAAGGCATTCAAGAGCCCGGATTTCGTCGCGCTCGGCCGCCTGTGGAAGTCGCCGGTCATCTTCGACGGCCGCAACCTGTACGAGCCGGAGACGATGAGCGAGCAGGGCATCGAATACCACCCGATCGGCCGCCCCGGCTCGCGCCAGGCCGTCGCCGCCCGCGTGCCGGGCGCCGCGCGCGCGAACGCTTGACGCGCGCGGCGCCGTTACCCGTCACCCGAATCGAGACGCCATGTTCCGGAACATCCTGATCGTCTGTCACGCGAACGTCTGCCGCAGCCCGGCGGCGGAACTGCTGTTCAAGTCGCACGCGGCGTCGCGTGGCGGCCCGCGCGTGACGTTCCACTCCGCCGGCGTGCGTGCCAACGACGGCGACGGCATCGATCCGGTGATGCGCCAACTTCTCGCCGAGCGCGGCGTCGATGCGACGACGCACCGTTCGCGGCGGCTGTCGCGCCGGATCGTGCGCGACGCCGACCTGATTCTCGTCAGCGAGCGCGAACAGATCAAGGCCGTCGAGGCGGTCGATCCGTTCGCGCGCGGCAAGGTCCACCTGCTGGGCAAGTGGGAGGACGCCGAGATCGCGGATCCGCATGGCGGCCCCGAGGCCGACTATCGCGAGAGCTACTCATTGATCGAACGTCTGGTTCAAGGATGGCTGCAAAAACTATGCTGAAACGTCCCATGCGCCCGCTGGCGCTCGCCGTCGCGATGACGACATTCCTGTCGGCCTGCGCGAGCGCGCCCGGCAACTATCTCGACTCGTCGAACCTGAAGGACGAAGGCCGGCAAGGGCAGGCCGAAACCTATCCGGTTCATTACATCGACGCGAAGCTGGTGATGGATCAGCTGCAGAAGCAGCAGGTCGAGCATCCGCTGCCGCCGGGCCGATACACCGATCCGTCGGAGTACGTGTACCGCGTCGGTCCGCAGGACATCCTCGGCGTCACGGTGTGGGATCACCCCGAGCTGACGACGCCGCAGGGCCAGTCGTTCTCGAGCGGCGGCAACACGACGCAGTCGGTCGCGGGCGCGCTGCAGCAGCCGTATACGACCGCGCTGCCGGGCCAGGCCGATCCATACGGCCAGACGGTCGCCGCCGACGGCACGATCTTCTTCCCGTTCGTCGGCCGCATCCGCGTGGCGGGCAAGACGGTCGCGCAGATCCGCGAGCAGATGGCATCGACCCTCGCGCGCTACGTGAAGAATCCGCAGCTCGACGTGCGCGTGCTGTCGTTCCGCAGCCAGAAGGTGCAGGTGACGGGCGAAGTGAAGCAGCCGGGCCCGCTCGCGGTGAGCGACGTGCCGCTGACGCTCGTCGACGCGATCTCGCGCTCGGGCGGCTCGACCAACGAGGCCGACCTGCAGCGCGTGCGCCTGACGCGCGACGGCAAGCTCTACACGCTCGACGCGAACGGCGTGCTCGATCGCGGCGAAGTGAAGCAGAACGTGATGCTGCAGCCGGGCGACATCGTCAACGTGCCGGACCGCAGCGACAGCCGCGTGTTCATCATGGGCGAGGTCAAGACGCCGGTCACCGTGCCGATGCTCAAGGGCAAGCTGACCATCGCCGATGCGCTGACGGCCGGCGGCGGCATCCTCGACACCGATGCGAACCCGCGCAAGATCTACGTGATGCGCGGCATGCGCGACAACCCGACGAAGCCGGAAGTGTTCCGCCTCGACATGACGCAGCCGGATGCGCTGATGCTGTCGAGCCGCTTCCCGCTCCAGCCGCTCGACGTCGTCTACGTCAGCACGGCCGGCTCGGTGCAGTTCAACCGCGTGCTGCAGCAGGTGCTGCCGACGATCCAGACGATCTTCTACATGCGGCAAATCACGCGCTGATAGCCCGCCGGGGCGGCGCCTGCCCCCCGGCACCACTCAAGCGGGAACGAATGGTGAACACGCAAGCGAAACACTCCTACGCGGATCTGACCGCGAAAACCGAGGAAGAGGACGTCGTCCTCGGCCAGCTGCTCCAGGTGCTCATGGACGACATCTGGCTGCTGCTCGGCATCGCGGTGACCGTCATCGCGATGGCCGGCCTGTACTGCTACATCGCGAAGCCGGTCTATCAGGCCGACGTGCACGTGCGGGTCGAGGGCAACGACAACACGTCGCAGGCGCTCACCCAGACGCAGACGGGCGCGATGATCAACAGCGGTCCGCAGCAGGCGCCGACCGAAGCGGAAATCGAGATCATCAAGAGCCGCGGCGTCGTCGCGCCGGTCGTCGAGCAGTTCAAGCTGAACTTCTCGGTCGCGCCGAAGACGCTGCCGGTGCTCGGTAGCCTGGCCGCGCGCGTCGCGACGCCGGGCGAACCGGCGCGTGCGTGGTTCGGCCTGCGCTCGTACGCATGGGGCGGCGAAGTCGCCGACATCGACACGATCAACGTCGTGCCCGCGCTCGAAGGCAAGAAGCTGACGCTGACGGCCGGCCCGAACGGCACCTACACGCTGGTCGACCAGAACGGCAACCGTCTTCTGTCGGGCCGTGTCGGCGAATCGGAGCAGGCAGGCGGCGTGACGCTGCTCGTGCAGAAGCTCGTCGCGCGTCCGGGCACGCAATTCACGGTGGTCCGCTACAACGATCTCGATGCGATCACCGGCTTCCAGTCGGGCATCCAGGTGTCCGAGCAGGGCAAGCAGACGGGCGTCGTCCAGATCTCGCTCGAAGGCAAGGACCCGGACCAGACCGCCGCGATCGCGAACGCGCTCGCGCAGTCGTACCTGAACCAGCACGTGATCGCGAAGCAGGCCGAAGCGACCAAGATGCTCGACTTCCTGAAGGGTGAGGAACCGCGCCTGAAGTCCGACCTCGAGCGCGCGGAAGCCGCACTGACGCAGTACCAGCGCACGTCCGGCTCGATCAACGCGAGCGACGAGGCGAAGGTCTACCTCGAAGGCAGCGTGCAGTACGAGCAGCAGATCGCCGCGCAGCGCCTGCAGCTCGCGTCGCTCGCGCAGCGCTTCACCGATTCGCATCCGATGGTGATCGCCGCGAAGCAGCAGCTCGCGGAACTGCAGGGCGAGAAGGACAAGTTCAGCAACCGCTTCCGCAGCCTGCCGGCCACCGAAGTGAAGGCCGTCCAGCTCCAGCGTGACGCGAAGGTGGCCGAGGACATCTACGTGCTGCTGCTGAACCGCGTGCAGGAACTGTCGGTGCAGAAGGCCGGCACGGGCGGCAACATCCACCTCGTCGATTCGGCGCTGCGCCCGGGCGATCCGGTCAAGCCGAAGAAGGTGCTGATCCTGTCGGCGGCGGTGTTCCTCGGGCTGATCCTCGGCACCGGCATCGTGTTCCTGCGCCGCAACCTGTTCCAGGGCATCGAGGATCCGGACCGCGTCGAGCGCACGTTCAACCTGCCGCTGTACGGGCTGGTGCCGCAAAGCGCCGAGCAGGTGAAGCTCGACGCCATGGCCGAGAAGGGCGGCGGCCGCGCGCGGCCGATCCTCGCGAGCCTGCGTCCGAAGGACCTGAGCGTCGAAAGCATGCGCAGCCTGCGCACCGCGATGCAGTTCGCGATGATGGACGCGAAGAACCGCGTGGTCGTGCTGACCGGCCCGACGCCGGGCATCGGCAAGAGCTTCCTGACGGTCAACCTCGCGGTGCTGCTCGCGCATTCGGGCAAGCGTGTGCTGCTGGTCGACGCCGACATGCGGCGCGGCATGCTCGACCGCTACTTCGGCCTCACCGCGCAGCCGGGCCTGTCCGAGCTGCTGAGCGACCAGTCGTCGCTCGAGGACGCGATCCGCGAGACGCCGGTGCAGGGCCTGTCGTTCATCTCGGCCGGCACGCGCCCGCCGAACCCGTCGGAATTGCTGATGTCGGCCCGTCTGCCGCAATACCTCGAAGGGCTCGGCAAGCGCTACGACGTCGTGCTGATCGACTCGCCGCCGGTGCTGGCGGTGACCGACGCGACCATCATCGGCCGCATGGCCGGCGCGACCTTCCTGGTGCTGCGCTCGGGCATGCATACCGAAGGCGAGATCGCCGACGCGATCAAGCGCCTGCGCACCGCGGGCGTCGATCTCGAAGGCGGGATCTTCAACGGCGTGCCGCCGAAGGCACGCGGCTACGGCCGCGGTTATGCGGCCGTCCACGAATACCTGAGCGCCTGACCGCATTGCACGAAACCGGGCCGGCGCGAGCCGCATCGGCCCGGCCGACTGGAGAACCTTCGATGAAAATTTCCGTGCTCGTTCCGACCTACCGGCGTCCCGCCGACCTCGCGCGCTGCCTGCTGGCGCTGCAGCGCCAGGCGCGGCTGCCCGACGAGGTGATCGTCGTCGCGCGCCCGGAGGACGATGCCACGCACGAGCGCCTCGCCGATCCGTCGGTCGGCGGCGCGCTGCCGCTGCGGATCGTGCCGGTCGACGTGCCGGGGCAGGTCGCCGCGCTGAACAAGGGGCTCGACTCGGCGCACGGCGACATCGTCGCGATCACCGACGACGACGCGGCGCCGCACGCCGACTGGCTCGCGCGCATCGAGGCCGTGTTCCTCGCCGACCCGCGCGTCGGCGCGGTGGGCGGCCGCGACTGGGTGCACGAGAAGGGCCGCGTGCTCGACGAATCGCGCGAACTCGTCGGCCAGCTCACGCTGTCCGGCAAGATCGTCGGCAACCATCACCTGGGCGTCGGCGGCGCGCGCGAAGTCGACATGCTCAAGGGCGCGAACATGAGCTACCGCCGCGCCGCGATCGAGCGGCTGCGCTTCGACACGCGGCTGCGCGGCGCCGGTGCGCAGGTGCACAACGACATGGGTTTCAGCATGCACGTGCAGCGCGACGGCTGGAAGCTCGTCTACGACCCGGCGATCGCGGTCGACCATTTTCCGGCCGAGCGTTTCGACGACGACCGGCGCGACGCCGCGTCGCTGAATGCGATCAGCAACGGCGCGTACAACCTGCACCTGATCCTGCGCGAGCATCTGCCGCCGCTGCGGCGCGAGATCGCGTGGTGGTGGTGGACGCTGGTCGGCACGCGCGTCTACCCGGGTTTCGCGCACGTGCTGCTGTCGCTGCACACCGCGCGGCGCGACCGCGTGCGCGACCACTGGCGCGCGGTGCGCCGCGGCGCGCGCGAGGCGCGCCGCGCGAATCTTGCCCCCCACCGTGCGGCGATGCCGCCGGTGACGTCTTGAACGGGCCGCGCGCACGATGCTCGGCCACCCGCGAAGGGCATGAAATGGTCCGACTCCCGCGCTCACTTGATTCGCTTGGAGGGGCGCAGCCCCTCCAGCTCCCTGAAGCTTGCCCGTCGGTGCATCCGACGGCCCGGCGGAGGCTGACATGACTTCGACGAAGGTTCACGTTCACCTGTTTTACGGTGCCGATCCGCGTACCTATCGGCAAGGCGAGAACATCGGCTGCCTGTACGGCTATCACCACGCGGAATCCGACGAATTCCGGCTGACCTATTCGCAGGACCGCCGCGAGAACCGTGTCGCGAGCCTCGCGCGCCGCGCGCTGAAGGCGGCGCTCGGCTTCGACGTCGTGCACGCGTGGCGCAATCGCGCCGCGCTGCTGAGCACGGACGTGATCTGGACGCACACCGAGCAGGAGCACCTCGCCGCCGCGCTGGTCCTGAAGCTCGCCGGCGCCCAGGGCAAGCGCCCGCTGCTGCTCGCGCAGAGCGTGTGGCTGTTCGACAAGTGGAACACGTTCGGCGGCCCGCGCCGCTGGCTGTACCGCAAGCTGCTCGCGCGCGCCGACGCGCTGACGACGCTCGCCCGCGACAACGCCGAGCTGTGCCGCCGCTATCTCGGGCGCGAGGCCGAGTTCGTCTACTACGGGCTGAACACGCAGGACTTCCCGCCGGCCGACCCGCAGCAATGGAAGCCGAACCGGCCGCTGCGGATCGCCGCGATCGGCAACGACCGCGACCGCGACTGGCGCACGTTCCTCGCCGCGTTCGGCGGCGACGAGCGCTACGACGTGCGGCTCGCGACGCGCCGCCGCGTGCCGCGCGAGTGGCATGCGCCGAACGTGAAGATCGGCTCGGCATCGGGCCTCGCGAAGCAGCACGAGCTGTACGCCTGGGCCGACGTGATCGTCGTGCCGCTGCGGCCGAACTTCCATGCGTCGGGCATCACCGTGATGCTCGAGGCGGCGGCGGTCGGCAAGCCGATGATCGTGTCCGACGTCGGCGGCCTCAGCGACTACTTCCCGCACGACACGGCCGCCTACGTGCCGGCGTTCGACGCAGCGGCGATGCGCCAGGCCGCCGATCGCTTCGTGGCCGATCCGGCCGCCGCGCTCGAATGCGCGCGTGCCGCGGCCGCGTGCCTGCGCGAGCGCGACCTGACCACGCAGGCGTTCGCCGAGCAGCACGTGCGGATCACGCGCGACCTGCTGCGCCGGCGTCGCACGCCGGCGGCCGCAGGTCTCGCGATGCCGCTCGCGGATTCGCGCCCGTCGTCGCGGTGAGAGCGGATCGATGAGTACGATTGCCGCCGAACGCGCGCCGTCGCGCAGCCGCAGCCGGTTACCCGAACCGAAGCACTGGGTCGGGCAGGCCGGGCTGTGGACGTTGACCGCTGCGCTGATCGCCATTCACCAGGGCAAGGTGCTGACGCTCGCGTTTCCGGTGCTGGCCATCGCGGTCGGCATCTGGCTGTATTTCAAGAGCCCGGCGCGCTACGTCGGCTTCATGTGGTGGGTGTGGTTCCTGAGCCCCGAAGTGCGGCGTCTCGCCGACTGGTCGAAGGGCGCGTTCACGCCGACGAGCCTGATCCAGGTCGCGCCGCTCGCGGTGACGATGATCGCTGGCTTGGGGCTGCTCAGGCATTACCGCGTGCTCGCCCAGCGGCGCGGGATTCCCGTGCTGCTGATGCTGTTCGGGCTGACGTACGCGTACCTCGTCGGGATCGTGTCGAGCGGCGTGATGGCCGCGACCTACGACCTCGCGAACTGGGTGTACCCGGTGCTGATCGGCTTTCACATCATGGTCAACGCGCGCGACTATCCCGAGTACCGCGACGTGCTGCTGTCCACGTTCATGTGGGGCATGCTCGTGATGGGCGTGTACGGGGTCGTGCAGTACTTCGTGATGCCGCAGTGGGACGTGCTGTGGATGATCGGCTCGGACATGGGTTCGCAGGGCGAGCCGGTGCCGTACGGCGTGCGGGTATTCAGTACGATGAACTCGTCGGGGCCGTTCGCGTTCGCGATCATGGGCGCGCTGGTGTTCGTGTTCGCGGCGCCGCAGAAGGTCCGCTGGTTCGCGGGCGCCGCCGGCTTCGTGTCGTTCGCGCTGTGTCTCGTGCGCTCGACCTGGGGCGGCTGGGTGATCGCGCTTGCGATCCAGCTCGTGCAGTCGAGCAACCGCGTGCGGATGCGGATCCTGATCAGCGGGGTCGTGCTGGTCGGGCTGTGCGTGCCGCTCCTGACCGTCGGGCCGGTGGCCGACCGGCTCGGCGCGCGCCTGCAGTCGATCACGAACCTGAAGGACGACCGCAGCTACGACGACCGCAACAAGTTCTACGCAACCTTCGCGCAAACGGCGTTCACCGACGTCGCCGGCGAAGGGATGGGCGCGACCGGCGCGTCCACCAAGCTGTCGAGCGACAGCGGCGAGCTCGGCAAGTACGGCAGCTTCGACAGCGGCGTGATGAACGTGCCGTTCGTGCTCGGCTGGCCCGGCACGCTGCTGTACCTGTCGGGTGTCGTGATGCTGCTCGCCCGCACGCTGCGCGCGGCGTTCAAGCTGCGCAAGGACAAGTTCGTCGGCGCATGCCTGAGCCTGTGCCTGTCGGTGTTCGCGATGCTCGTGTTCACGAACTCGCTGATCGGCACGGGCGGCCTGCTGCTGTTCACGGCCATTTTTTCCATACTATCCGCGGCGCACTGGCAAAAGGCACAGCGCCTGCTGGCCGCCGCGCGTTCACGGGGAGGCGACCATTGAGAATCGCGATCGTCACGCACGTCGTGCGACATAACGACGGGCAGGGCCGCGTCAATTACGAAATCGCGCGCGCGGCGCTGGCAGAACACTACGAGGTCACGCTGGTCGCGTCGCACGTCGCGCCCGAGCTGCTGGCCGACCCGCGCGTGCGCTGGGTGCCGGTCAAGGTCGGCGGCTTCTGGCCGTCGAATCTCGTCAAGCAGCAGGTGTTCGCGCTCAAGAGCGCGGCCTGGCTGCGCGCGCATCGCGGCGAATACGACGTGCTGCACGTGAACGGCTTCATCTCGTGGATCAAGGCCGACGTGAACACCGCGCACTTCGTGCACGGCGGCTGGTTCAAGAGCCCGTACTATCCGTTCGGCCCGACGAAGGGGCTGTGGTCGGCGTACCAGTACGTCTATACGCGCGTGAATACGGCGCTCGAGCGCTGGGCGTACAAGCGTTCGCGCGCGATCACGGCCGTGTCGCAGAAGGTGGCCGACGAGATCGCCGGGCTCGGCATCGACAGCCGCAAGATCAGCGTGATCTACAACGGCGTCGACGGCAGCGCGTTCGCGGGCGCGCAGGCCGATCGCGCGGCGTTCAAGCTGCCGGACGACGCGTTCCTGCTGCTGTTCGTCGGCGACCTGCGCACGCCGCGCAAGAACCTCGGCACCGTGCTGAAGGCGCTGACGAAGCTGCCGGCGAACGTCCATCTCGCGGTGGCCGGCTATCTGCCCGGCAGCCCGTATCCGGACGAGGCGCGCGCGCTCGGCATCGCGTCGCGCGTGCATTTTCTCGGGCTCGTGAAGAACATGCCGACGCTGATGCGCTCGGTCGACGCGTACGTGTTTCCGTCGCGCTACGAAGCGATGAGCCTGTCGCTGCTGGAAGCGATGGCGGCCGGGCTGCCGGTCGTCACCGCGCGCACCGCCGGCGGCGCGGAGATCATCACGCGCGATTGCGGGATCGTGCTGGAAGACCCGGACGATCCGGCCGCGCTCGCGCAGGCGATCGGCGCGCTCGCGGCGTCGCGCGACACCTGTCGCGCGATGGGCGACGCGGCCCGCGAACTGATGACCCGTTTCGGCTGGGCCCACATGGGCGCCCAGTACGTCGCGCTTTACCGGCGCATCGGCCAACCCACGCAGCCGTCCGCCTTCGAGCGGGTCGAGCATGCAATCACGCAGGAGCAACCGTGACGTCTCAATCTTCCCGGCCGATCAAATCGTTGCAAATCGGCATGCACTGGTTCCCCGAACGCGCGGGCGGCCTCGACCGGATGTACTACTCGCTCGTCGGCGCGCTGCCGGGCGCGGGCGTCGCGGTGCGCGGGCTCGTCGCCGGCTCGCCGAAGGTCGCCGACGACACGGGCGGTGCGATCCAGGGCTTCGGACCTGCGTCGCAGCCGCTCGCGCGCCGCATGCTCGCCGCGCGCCGCGCGCTGCGCGACGAGATCCGCAGCGAGCGGCCGGACGTGATTTCGTCGCACTTCGCGCTGTACACGTTCCCGGGGCTCGACGTCACGCGCGGGATTCCGCAGGTGTCGCACTTCCAGGGGCCGTGGGCCGACGAAAGCCAGGTCGAGGGCGCCGCGTCGCTCGGGCAGCGCGCGAAGCGCTATCTCGAACAGGCCGTCTATACGCGCTCGTCGCGCCTGATCGTGCTGTCGCAGGCATTCGGCCAGATCCTGACGAACCGCTACGGGATCGATCCGTCGCGCGTGCGCGTGATTCCCGGCTGCGTCGATACCGCGCAGTTCGACACGCCGCTCACGCCGGCCGAGGCGCGGCACAAGCTGCAACTGCCGCAGGACCGGCCGATCGTGCTGGCCGTGCGCCGGCTCGTGCGGCGCATGGGGCTGGAAGACCTGATCGACGCGATCGGCCTCGTCAAGCAACGTCACCCGGACGTGCTGCTGCTGATCGCCGGCAAGGGCAAGATCGGCGAGGAACTGCAGCAGCGCATCGACGAAGCCGGGCTGCAGGACAACGTGAAGCTGCTCGGTTTCGTGCCCGACAACCATCTCGCGGCGCTGTACCGCGCGGCGACGGTCAGCGTCGTGCCGACCGTCGCGCTCGAAGGCTTCGGGCTGATCACCGTCGAATCGCTCGCGTCCGGCACGCCGGTGCTGGTCACGCCGGTCGGCGGGCTGCCGGAGGCGGTCGCCGGGCTGTCCAACGATCTCGTGCTGCCGTCGACGGGCGCGGATGCGATCGCGGAAGGGCTCGGCGGCGCGCTGTCGGGCGCGATCGCGTTGCCGGACGAAGCGGCGTGCAAGCGCTACGCGCGCGACCATTTCGACAACGCGGTGATCGCGCGACGCGTCGCCGGCGTGTACGAAGAGGCGATCCAGGCGGCGGGGTAAGCGAACGCGACGCGTCGTCGCGACGGTCGAGCCGGCATACACGTCCGGTTCGCAGGCCGGCCGCCCGATCCGGGCGAGCCGGCTTTTGTCGTTTGACGCCGGGCATGCGGCGGCTCGCGCGCCGGGCTTCGTTCAGGCACGCCTGAGCGTCACGGCCCATACGCCGAACGCGGCCACGCTGACCGCCGCGCCGAGCCCGCAGACACCGATCCATCCCGCGTGCGCATACGTCATCGTCGACGCGATCGCGCCGAGTCCGCTACCGATCGAATAGAACAGCATGTAGCAGCCGACGAGGCGCGCATGCGCATCGGGCCGCGCGCCGAGGATCATGCTCTGGTTCACGACATGGACGGCCTGCCCGCCGACGTCGAGCAGCACGATGCCGACGACCAGCAGCGCGATCGACGTACCGGTGAACGCGAGCGGCAGCCACGAGCATGCGAGCAGTGCGAGCGCGGCGCCGGTCGTCGCTTCGCCGAGCCCGCGATCCGCGAGCCGGCCCGCGCGCGCGGCGGCCGCCGCACCCAGTGCGCCGACGAGCCCGAATGCGCCGATCTGCGTATGCGACATCGCGTGCGGCGGCGCGCTCAGCGGCAGCACGAGTGCGCTCCAGAAGATGCTGAACGCCGCGAACATCAGCAGCGCGATCGCCCCGCGCACACGCAGCACGCGCTCGTTGCGCAGCAGCGTGACCATCGAACCGAGCAGCGCTGCGTAGCCGATGCGCTCGCGCGGCGCGTCCGCATCGGGCAACAGCCGCGCCAGCGCGATCAGCATCGCGATCGCAAGTGCGCCCGACACCAGGTAGACCGCACGCCAGCCGGCGATATCCGTGACGACACCCGCCAGCGAACGTGCGGCCAGCAGGCCGATCACGACGCCGCCCTGTGCCGCGCCGACCACGCGGCCGCGCTCGCCGGCCCCCGCAAGCGCGGCCGAGCAGGCGATCAGCCCTTGCGTCATCGCGGTGCCGAGCAGCCCGACCGCGACCATGCCCGCCAGCAACGCGACGCGCGTCGACGCGGCAGCCACGCCGATGCAGGCCGCCGTCAGCAGCAGAAGCTGGACGGCGAGCAGGCGTTTGCGGTTCAGCAGGTCGCCGAGCGGCACGACGAACAGCAACGCGAGCGCGCAGCCGAGCTGCGTCGCCGTGATGACGCCGCCGACTGCCGCCTGCGATACGCCGAAATCGCGGGCGATCGAATCGAGCAGCGGCTGCGCGTAGTACACGTTTGCGACGCTTGCCGCGCAGCAGACGGCCAGCAGCGCGACGAGCGTCGTGGATACGCGCGCGCGATCGGCCGGGCGCGCGGCACGCGATGTCGCGCTGGACGCGACGGTTCCCGAACGACAAGACGATTCCATGGGCTGCCTCGCACTCGCTTAAGTAGTTGCAATTTGAAACCAGTGTGAGTGTAGGAAAAGTAGTTTTAAAATGCAACTTGTGGGGCGGCGGGCAACGGGTCCGCGCACCGACGTGCCGGGCGCGTGGGAAGGCGACCGGCGCGACAGCGGAGAACAACATGGCCAGGCAGAAAAGTCTTGCGGATTCGCCGTGCCCGGTGGCACGGGCGACCGATATCGTCGGCGATCGCTGGGCGTTGCTGATCGTGCGCGACGCGTTCGACGGCGTACGCCGGTTCGGCGATTTCCGCGCGAGCCTCGGCGTCGCGAGCAACATCCTGTCGGACCGGCTCAGGATGCTGGTGGACGCGGGCGTATTCGACGTCGTGCCCGCGTCGGACGGCAGCGCGTATCAGGAGTACGCGTTGACGAAGAAGGGCGAGGGGCTGTTTCCGGTGATCGTGATGCTGCGGCAGTGGGGCGAGGCGAACCTGTTCGAGCGCGGCGAGCCGCATTCGGTCCTGGTCGAGCGCAAGACGGGTCGTGCGATCCGCAAGCTCGCACTGCGGCACGACGATGGTCGGCCGCTGAAGGCGGCGGATACGGTCGTGCGGAAGGTGGGCGACGAGCGGGGGTGATACGGGCGTGATGATCCCGGACGTGATGACCCCAGACGCCGTGCCGAGGACGCCGTGCGACGCAAGGACCGTGTCTTTACCGTTGCGCGGCGTCGCCGCATCGGTCGCGCGCCCGGTGGCGGCCGAGAGTCCCGTTCAAGCGGCTGCAGCCCCCGCCCGATGCGCACCGCTTTCATGCGCGCCACGATGTCGCGCGCGATGACAACGACTGTCGAAAACCATCCGGCCATGACGCATGGGCGCGATCGGCGCGATCGGCGCAATCGCGTTCGCTATTGCAGGAAAACGGGTGGCGTCTGGCCGCTCAGTGCCGTTCGCCGCGCCAGCGCCCCGGCGCGACGCCGAAGCGTTTCGTGAACGCGTGCGTGAAGGTGCTCTGGTCGGCGAAGCCGACCATGCCGGCGATGTCGACGAGCGGATGGCGGCCGTCGGCGAGCAGCACGACGGCGGCGTCGAGCCGCAGCCGCTGCAGGTAGCGATGCGGGGTTTCGCCGAACGCGTCGACGAACAGTTGGTGAAACCGGCGCATCCCGTAGCCGCAGTGCGCGGCGAGATCGGCGATGCGCAGCGGCTCCGCGAGCCGCGCGCGCAGCCAGCGGTCGATGCGCGCGAAATCCAGGCCTGCCGCGGGCGCGGCGAGGCTGGCGTCGCCGAGCAGCGCGTCGCACAGACGCGCGGCGGCCTGCCACTGGAAGCGATGCGCGTGCCGCGTGTCGCCGGCCGGGCCGTCGAGCTGCGCGGCCGCTGTCGCGACCTGCGCGACGAGCGACTTCAGCGCCGGGTCGATCGACACGGCACGCGCGCTGTCGAACAGGCGCTGCGGCACCGCGAGCGACGCGGCGGGCAGGTCGAGCACGAGCTGCCGATTGTCGCCGAGGCCCGCGTAATCGTGGCGCGAGCCGGCCGGAATCAGCCAGGCCGCGTGCCGGTCGATGCGCTGGCCGACGCCGTCCACCGCCATCACCATCGCGCCGTCGACGCCGAGCACGACCTGGTGAAAGTCGTGCACGTCGGACGCTTCGCACGTGTCGTAACGGCGCAGCGCGATGGCGGGAGACGGGATGCGTTCCATCGGAAGGACGTCGGCCGGCGTCGTCAGACGGCGAGCAGTTCGACTTCGAACACGAGCGTCGCGTTCGGCGGGATCACGCCGCCTGCACCGCGCGGGCCGTAGCCGAGTTGCGGCGGGATCGTCAGGCGACGCACGCCGCCGACCTTCATGCCCTGCACGCCTTCGTCCCAGCCCTTGATGACCATGCCGCCGCCGAGCACGAACGCGAACGGGTCGTTGCGGTCCTTGCTCGAGTCGAATTTCTGACCGTCGGTCAGCCAGCCCGTGTAGTGGACGCTGACGGTCTGGCCGGCTTGCGCTTCCGCGCCAGTGCCTTCGGTCAGCTCTTCGATTTTGAGGCCCGATGCGGTCGTGGTGACAGACATGACTTCTCCTGAAAGGGGTTGGGTAAAACCGCTATTGTAGGCGAGCGCGCAGGGGGCCGCCGCAGGCGGCGAGGGCACGGCCGCGTGCCTGTCGCACGCCGGTCGCGGCGGCGCTCACGCATCTCGCGCTACACACGAATGGAACGCATGTTTGAATTGTTCCCGGACCGGCTCGAAGGAGTTGCACCGCGCGAACGCCGCACGCGTATGAATCGGCGCTATCCGGCCGCTCGGCGTCGCGTCGATAAACCGCCGCGCGACGCCGCAAAACGCCCGTCGCGCGGGGCTTGCGCGCCGATTGCGATTCGCGAGCGCGTCGCCCGCCTGCCGGTTGCGCACGGTTGCGCGCGTTCGAATCGCGACCCGCCCGAACGCCGCCCGAACGTCGTTTTTGTCACGTTGCCGACCGTGCCCTGTTTGGAAGCGCGCATCTACCGCGCGGCTTGCGCGCGGCGTCGGCCGGCGCCTATCTTTACAGCTATCGATGTCAAGATTTGGGCGTTGCGCGATGCGCTGCCCGGGCGCACGCCGGCACGGCCGCAATGCTCGCAACGGCCGGCCGGGCCGCCCGGAAACAAGGAGAACGACGAACATGAAGTCAGCCGCTTCCGCCACCGCGGCCGAGGTGATGCCGGTGCGCCGCGACCTGCGCTTCGACCTGCCGGTCGAACGCGCGAAGGACTGGCACGGGCTCGGCCCGCACGTGACGCACTTCTTCAACGCGCTGTCGCTGCTGTTTCCGGCCGGCGAACGATTCTTCATGGATTCCGTGCGCCACTATCGCGACCGGATCGACGATCCGGTGCTGAAGCGGCAGGTGCTCGGCTTCATCGGGCAGGAGGCGATGCATACGCGCGAGCACGTCGAATACAACGAGCTGATGCAGGCGAACCGCCTGCCCGCGCGCAAGCTCGACAAGCGCATCTGGACCGTGCTCGGTTACATGAAGCGCAAGCTGCCGCATTCGGTGCAGCTCGCGCATACGGTCGCCGCCGAGCACTACACGGCCATGCTCGCCGACTGGCTGCTGCGCGATCCGACGCGCCTCGAAGGCTCGGTCGACGGCTACCGTCAGATGTGGGTGTGGCACGCGCTCGAGGAAACCGAGCACAAGGCCGTGTCGTTCGACGTCTGGAACGTCGCGATGAAGCCGGGCCTGCGCCGTTATCTGATCCGCATCGGCGTCTATCTGCTGACGACGCTGACGTTCTGGCCGACGGTGTTCCTGCTGCACGCGACGCTGTTGTCGCGCGATCGCGACATCGAGCATCGCGTGCGCGGCATGCTGCGCATGCTCGCGTTCCTGTACGGGCCGCGTCGTGGGCTGTTTCCGCGGATCGCGGGCGAGTGGCTGAGCTTTTTCCGGCCCAGCTTCCACCCGTGGGACCGCGACAACCGCCATCACCTCGCGCGGGTCGACGCGCTCGTCGCCGCGTACGGTGAACACGACGGCGCGTCGGCCGGCCGTGGTCGCGCCAACGCGCTCGCGCCGCTCGCATCGGGAAGCTGACCCGCTCGCCGCGCTGCCCGGCGCGTGTTGCATTCCTGCATCATCCCCGTTTTATCCGACGATTGACCGGCATCAAGCGGAAACGGTTGCGGGTACCGGGCCGGTGCGGCCGACCGGGCGTGCCGGCCCGTGCCGCCGGTCCGATCCCGTGTGCCCGGCCTCGCGTGCCGTCCCCGCGCGCCAGCACTGGCGCGGCGTCGGGTGTTCGCGATTGGTCCGGCCTCGCTTCGCGCCCGCCGCGCCACCGGGATAACACCCATCTAGCCGCGCGTCGGCGGCGTCGATATACCGTTCATGAAAGGGTTCGCCCGGCACGCGATTATTCCCCGGGGGGATTTTATTCGGACGAAAATGCGGCCAATATGTCGGTTCGATCGACGTCCGTCGGACGCGGCGGCGAGCCAGCGCACGATACCAACGCCAAGCGGGGAACAACGATGGTTGCAAGGTCACCCGACGCAAGCGGGACGGCGGCGTCCGAGACGCCGCTCGTATCCGTCACCGCTCCCGAGGCCGGACGCAAGCTGTTCGTGATCATGCGTTCGCCGGACGAGCCGTTGCTGGCGCAACTGCGCGGGCTCGGCTGGGATATCTCGGTCGCGAAGACGGCCGGCGCCGCGCAGAACATGACGTCCGGCGTGAACGTCGCCGCCGGGCTCATCGATTTCTCGGGCTTCACGTCGCGCGACTATCCCGCGCTGAAGGCGTGCCTGAGCCAGCCGGCGATCGGCTGGATTTCCATCGCGCAGGCCGGCATCACGATCGGCGCTGCCGTGCGCGAACTGATCCGCAGCTATTGTTTCGATTACGTGACGCTGCCGCTGCCGTACGAATGGATTTCGCACGTGCTCGGCCACGCGCGCGGGATGGCCGCGCTCGATCGCGTCGACGGCGCCGCATACGCGGCATCGATCGGCGAGCACGGGATGATCGGCAACTGCGAAGCGATGCAGCAGCTGTTCAGCACGATCCGCAAGGTCGCGAAAACCGACGCGAGCGTGTTCATCTCCGGGGAGTCGGGCACCGGCAAGGAGCTGACGGCGCTCGCGATCCACGAGCGCTCGGCACGCGGCAAGGGGCCGTTCGTCGCGATCAACTGCGGCGCGATCCCGCATCACCTGCTGCAGTCGGAACTGTTCGGCTACGAGCGCGGCGCGTTCACCGGCGCGAACCAGCGGCGCGCGGGCCGGATCGAATCGGCGAACGGCGGCACGCTGTTTCTCGACGAAATCGGCGACATGCCGGTCGAAAGCCAGGCGAGCCTGCTGCGTTTCCTGCAGGAAGGGAAGATCGAGCGGCTCGGCGGCCAGGAATCGATTCCGGTCGACGTGCGGATCATCTCGGCGACGCACGTGGACCTCGACGGCGCGGTCGAAGCCGGCCGCTTCCGCGCCGACCTCTATCACCGGCTCTGCGTGCTGCGCATTCACGAGCCGCCGCTGCGCGCGCGGGGCAAGGACATCGACATCCTCGCGCATTACGTGCTGCAGAAATTCAAGGGCGACAGCGGCCGCAAGATCAGCGGCTTCACGTCGGCCGCGCTCGACGCGATGCGCCGCTACGAGTGGCCCGGCAACGTGCGCGAGCTGATCAACCGGGTGCGCCGCGCGATCGTGATGGCCGAGAGCCGGCTGCTGACACCGCACGATCTCGGGCTCGAGGTTCCGGGTGAAACGGAGCCCGTGACCCTCGAGCAGGCGCGTTCGCTCGCCGAGCGCGTCGCGATCGAGAACGCGCTGCTGCGCAACGATCACCGGATCAACAAGGCCGCCGCCGAACTCGGCATCTCGCGCGTGACGCTGTACCGGATGATGATCGAGCACGGACTCAACGACCACGACAACTCCGGCGACAACGGCGGGAAGGACGGCTCGCCGCCCGACGACGCCGACCACCAGCGAGTCGGCTGAAGGCGGCCCGGAAGCGTCCGCGGCTGGTCCGTGCGCGGGCGTCCGGCGGCATGTAAAGGGCGTGAAACGTTTCCTGCCGGCGGCTGTGCAAAAAGCCCCGGCAAACGCGGGCGGCGACGCGCGGCCCGCGCCGGGAAAATTTTCCGGCTCGTCCGCGCGCCTTGTCCGGCAAGGCGTTGCCGCCACGCGACCGAGGCCGCTCGCGCCCGGCATGTTTCAGTTTCGCAACGTCCGGCATGTCCCGCCCGTCCGAGCCGCACACTGGTCCGATGAAAGGCTTGTGCCGCCGGCCCCGAACGAAGCTGGCGCGCTCCTTGCACAGGTTGGGGTGCGAGAGTCGACGACGCGACGTCCGGCCGGTTCGGCAGCGAACCATTCGAGAACCGGCCAGGACGCAGTCCGCGGGGATGACGGCCGGACGGGCAGCATGGCCCCGCTCCGGGCGGCATGGGCCGTCGTCGTCGGATCGTCGGAGCACCGGCGGTGTCCGGTTGCCGGCACAAGCAACGACTCGAATACGGGGTAGAAAAATGAACGATCTCAACACGCCGCGACCGGCAGGCCGCGATCGCAGTGATTCGACCCATCGCCGGTCGACCGCGCACCTTGCTGCCGGCCGGCACGCGTCGACAGGCCACCTCTCCGCGCCCGGTGCGAGGCGGATCCGGCTGATACCCGGTCATCCGCGCCGGGCCGGTGCTTTCCCGCTCGCCAATCCGGTCCGCATGGGGATGTGCACGCGGGCGCCGATACCCCGGCGCCCGGTCTTCGCTTATTGACGACGTCGAGCGCCTGCGGTCGCCAGCGCAGGCGATCCGTTTGCCATGCGAATGACGTGCGGCATCCGGTTGCGCGATACGGACGATGAAACCGGTGCGACGGCGGACGTCAGGGAGGCGTCGCCGTCCGGCGAGCAGGGGAGGGGCGGTCGGGCCGCGCGCGACGGGCATCGCACCCGTGCGCGCGCGGCGCCGCTTCAGCCGCCGTAGATGTCGAAGTCGAAGTACTTCGACGCGAGCCGCTTGTAGGTGCCGTCCTTGACCATGTCGAGGATCGCGCGATCGATCTTCGCCTTCAGGTCGGCGTCTTCCTTGCGCAGCCCGATACCGGCGCCGATGCCGAGCACCTTCTCGTCGACGAGTTCGGGCCCGACGAACTGGTAGCCGGCACCGCGCGGCGACTTCAGGAACCCGATCGCGGCCTGCACCTCGTCCTGCAGCGCGGCGTCGAGGCGGCCAGACGTCAGGTCCGCGTACACGCCGTCCTGGTTCTGGTACGACACGACGTTCGCACCCTGCTTCGCCCAGTACGCCTTCGCATACGCTTCCTGCGTCGTGCCCTGTTCGACGCCGATCGACTTGCCCTTCAGCGATTCGGCCGTCGGCAGCAGCGGCGAGCCCTTCTTCACGACGAGCCGCGTCGGCTGGTTGTAGATCTTCGTCGTGAAGCCGATCTGTTCCGCACGCTGCGGCGTGATCGACATCGACGACAGCACCGCGTCGAACTTCTTCGCCTTCAGCGCCGGGATCATCCCGTCGAAATCGTTCTCGAGCCACACGCATTTCGCCTTCAGCCGTGCGCAGATCTCGTTGCCGAGGTCGATGTCGAAGCCGACGAGCTTGCCGTCGGGCGCCTTCGATTCGAACGGCGCGTAGCTGGCGTCGGTGCCGAAGCGCAGCGTGGTCCAGTCCTTCGCGACGGCGGGGCCTGCCGATACCGCGAGCAGGGCGATCGAAACGGCGGCAATCAGTCTCTTCATGGTGGTTCCTTGGCGTGGTCTATCCGGTTCTGGGCGACACGGTTGCTGCGGGGACGCACCGCGTCCCGGTACGCTGTCCGCACGGACATTAACGCAGAAAATAAAATCGCAGTCCAGAATGGACAAAAAATATCGATCCTTCGGGAGGAATGCCGGCACGTCGGGGGACGACCCTTGCAAAAATACGAAAATGGACTAATCTTGTTAGTAAATTCGTTTCGAGACTAACGATCATGTCACAGCCCGCCTTCGATCCGCATTCCGCCCCGCGGCAGGCTTCGGTCGCGCAGATGTCGGCGGCCGGCCTGCGCGCGTTCTTCAACATCGCGCGCGACTGGGAGCTGACGATCGACGAACAGATCGTCCTGCTCGGCTCGCCCGGCCGCTCGACGTTCTTCAAGTGGAAGGCGTCGCCCGAATCGGCGCGCCTGCCGCGCGATACGCTCGAGCGGCTATCGCTGCTGCTCGGCATCTACAAGGCGCTGCAGATCCTGCTGCCGCAGCGGGCCGCGGCCGACACCTGGGTCAAGCGGCCGAACGACGCCGCGCCGTTCGGCGGCAAGCGCGCGCTCGACCGGATGCTCGCCGGCAACGTCGGCGACCTGGTCGCCGTCCGGCAATACCTCGACGCGATGCGGGGTGGCTGGGCGTGACGATGCCGATCGAAGCAGTACAGCACTGGCCCATGACCGTCGTCGACTGGGCACCTGCCTATCGCGTGATTCCCACTCGTTTTCCAGCCATCAACCTGTTCGACCGCGTCGCGTCCGCCGAGGATTTCGATGCGCTCTATGCGCTCGAATCGCTGACCAACGATCGCATCCGCAACGAAGTCGGCACGCTCGAACTCGTGCCGCCGGCGGAGCGTCGCTACGGCCCGGGCTGGGGGCCGATCATGGCCGCGTTCACGCATCTGAATCCGCAGGGCAGCCGCTTTTCGGACGGCAGCTACGGCGTGTTCTACTGCGGGCGGTCGCGCGATACGGCGATCGCCGAAACGCGCTATCACAGCGGGCTGTTCCTGGCCGCGACGAAGGAGGCGCCGATGCGTCAGCAGATGCGGCTCTACACGGTGTATGCGCAGGGCGACGTCGCCGACGTGCGCACGTGGCCGCAGCGCAGCCCGGCGCTGCTCGATCCGCTCGATTACGGCGCGGGGCAGGCACTCGGCCGCGCGGTGCGCGACGCGGGCGGCGCGGGGATCGTCTATCCGTCGGTGCGCGACCCGCGCGGCGAGTGCCTCGCGGCGTTTCGCACGACGCTGCTGCGCGATTGTCATCACGCTGCGTATCTCGAATACAACTGGAACGGATCCGCGATCGATGCGGTGTTCGAGCTGAACCAGGTGGGTTAGCGCAGTGCTCGCGCACGCAAACGCGCGCGTGAGCGTGAGTCCGCCGAGCGTTGCCGGCCCGCGGCCTGCGCAGGCCCGTTATCGGCGTGAACGTGGGCCTAAGGCAGCGGCAGGTCGCCCGCATGACGCGCGCGCGCGTCGGCCTGCGTCAGCGACCACGTGTCGCCCGTGCGCGGCTCGACGATCGTCAGGCGTCCCGACGGTGCGAACGCGCCGGTGTCGATGAACCATTGCGCGCCGATGCGCTGCGGCGCACGCACCGGCGTGTGGCCGGTGCAGGTCAGCGACAGGCCGGCCTGCCGGGCCGGGTCGACGAGCCCCTGGACCAGGTCGCGCCCCCAGATCAGCCGCTCGCGCACGTCGGGCGAATAGCTGCCCGCGTCGAGTTCGGCGTCCGGACCGAGGAATTCCGCATGCAGCACGTTGAAGCGCGCGGGGCCGTCGCCGATCACGCGTACGAGCGGCAGCGCGTCGACGCGCGCCGCGTGCGCGTGCAGCCGTTCCGGCGTGAGGTCGGCGCCCCAGTCGCCGCCGATCCCGCGCCACGCATCGTGCGACAGCTTGCCGCGCGCGACGAGGCTCAGCACTTCTTCGTGATTGCCGCGCACCACGTGGCACCACGGGCGGTCGAGCAGCTCGAGCGCGGTTTCGGACGCGGGGCCTCGGTCGACGAGATCGCCGACCGAGAACAGCCGGTCGCGAGCCGGATCGAAGCCGATGTCGTGCAGCAGCGCGCGCAGCACATCCACGCAGCCGTGCAGATCACCGACGACGAAGTCGCGGCCGGCCGCGTTCGCGGGATGGTGGCAGAGGACGGGAGTCATCCCGATATCTTAGGCGCTCACGCCAGTCGCAACGTCATGCAGGAATGGCGATAATCGGGGCGGTACCCGCCGGCGCTGCCCGGCGGGCCGTTCGCACGCGGGCCGAACCCTTTCCATCCGCTTTCGGAATCACACGATGACGCTTTATCCGCAGGTATTACGCAACCGGCCGCGAATGGTCGCCGCCTTCGCCGCGGGCGTGCTGTGCGCGCTGCTGCTGCCGTTGCAGTTGAGACCGACCGCGCGTGCGCTGATCGGCTGGGATTGCACGGTCTGGCTGTATCTCGTGCTGATGTGGGGGCGCATGGTCACCGCACATCACCACCAGGTGCGCGAGATCGCGATCCGCGAGGACGAGAACGCGACGACCGTGCTGACGGTGATCTGCATTGCGACGGTCGCGAGCGTCGCCGCGATCGCGATCGAGCTCGCCACCGCGAAGAACGTCGGCTTTCGTGCCGGGCTCGGCCACTATGCGGTCACGGGCGCGACGCTGTTCGGCGCATGGTTCCTGATCCCGACGATCTTCACGCTGCACTATGCGCGGCTCTATTACGGCTCGCCGAGCAGCGATCGCGCGCTGCGGTTTCCCGACCGCAACCCCGAGCCCGACTACTGGGATTTCCTGTATTTCGCCTTTACGCTCGCGGTCGCGTCGCAGACGGCCGACGTGTCGCTCGCGAATCGCGCCGCGCGTCGCGCGGTGCTCGCGCAGTCGATCCTGTCGTTCTACTTCAACATGGCCGTGCTCGGGCTGTCGATCAACGTCGCGGCAGGGTTGCTGAGCTGACGCGGATGACTTGAGCCGTTCTTACCGATCGCCGCGCTCGAGCTCGGCGGTCGGCGGCCCGCGCGTGGCTCGCTATCGAGACAGCGAGCGATCGGCGGATGCGTGCCGCCGTCGCCACGCGCCATCGCGGCTTCGAGCGGAAAGCGCGTCCGGATGGTGGCCGCGCTGACGCTGCGACTCGCCGCGTCGCCCCGACTCACGCCGCCTCATGCCGTCACGCGCCGCGCCGCACCGCGATCCACGCGCCCCAGAACAGGCTCGAGAAAAAGCGCAGCGGCGCATCGAAGCCCGCATCGTGCAGCAACGCGAAGACGGCTTCCTCGGCAGCGGGCGGATCGGCGCCCTGCAGGATTTTCGCCAGCTGCGCACGCACGGCGTCGGGCGTCGCGCCCTTCATCCGCCAGCGCTGCTGCCACGCGTCGAGCAGGCGAGGGTGCTCCGCATAGCGGCGATAGTTGGCCGCGATCACGAGCGGTGCACCGGGCTTCAGGCGGCGCGCGATCGCATCCAGCAGCGCGGCCTTCGCCGCATCGCCGGGGACGTGATGCAGCACGCCGATCAGCGTCGCGCCGTCGAACGCCGGCGCATCGGGCAGCGCGTCGACGCCGGCCTCGACGAATCGCGTGCGGGCGGCGAACCCCGCCGCTTCGACGTTGGCACGCGCGAGCGCGAGCATCGGCGCGGACGGATCGACGGCCGTGAACTGCCAGCCCGGTTCGAGCGCCGCGGGCACGCAGATTTCCTGCCCCGTGCCGCCTGCGCCCACGACGAGGAGCCGCGCATCGCGTACACCGATCGCCGACGCGAGCATGCACGCGGCGAGTTCGTGGCACGCGTCGTAGCCGGCGAGCGCGATGCGGGATTGTTCGGCGTATTCGTGCGCGCGTGCCGGATCGAACTTCGCGGCGCTGGCGGGGAGCGACATGGAGATTCCTCGAATTCTCGCGCGGGCGGGGTGCCCACGCGCATCGCACCGAGCGTAAGCGCGGGGCCGCGGCGCAACAAGGCGAGCGACCATTCCGGTATGCGGACTACCCGATTCGGCGCGCATCGCGCGCAATCGATGCCGGGGGTCGATTCGCATTTAAAAATGTGAGGATTCGATGCGTCGCGATCGTGAAAGCGGCGCATACTTTTCTTCCCCCCTGCCTGGCCGTCGCATGCCGGGCCCGATGCGCCGCGCGAATCGCGCGGCCATGCCGCTCGGCACGCACGAGGAGCGCATCATGTCAGATTGTCCGCACGATCCGTATGCGCAGCACTACATACACTGCCTGCCGTCCGGCGCGCAGCCCTGCGGCGCGCTCGGCACGTCGCCGCGCACGCATTTCCGCGTGTGGGCGCCGGGCAGTACGCACGTTCAGCTCGAACTCGATACCGGCTACGGCCCGACGCTCGTCCCGATGACGGCGGCCGGTCCGCACTGGTTCGAAGTGTTCGTCGAATGCGGTGCGGGCGCGCGTTACCGTTACCGGCTCGACGATGTCGTGTCGATTCCCGATCCCGCGTCGCGTTCGCAACCGGACGGGCTCAACGGCCCGAGCGAGGTCGTCGATCCGCGCGCGTTCACATGGCGCAACACGTTCTGGCGCGGCCGCCCGTGGGAAGACATCGCGCTGTACGCGATTCGTCCGCACGCGGTGGGCGGCTTCGACGGCGTGCGCCGCCGGTTGCCGCAGCTCGCGCGCCTCGGCGTGACCGCGCTGGAGTTGCTCGCGTCGCCGCACGACAGCCTGCCGTTCGCGCCGCTCGCGTCCGAGGGCGGCCCCGATGCGTTGAAGGCATTGATCGACGCCGCGCACGGCTACGGTCTCGCGGTTCTGCTGGAACTCGATTACGCGCGCTTCGGCAGCGGCACCGACGCACTGCGCCATTACGCGGTGCCGTTCTTCCATACGCGCGACGATCCGCTGCAGGCGGCGCCGCTTGCGCTCGACCATCCGGAAGTCTGCGACTTCTTCTGCGACAACGCGCTGTACTGGATCGACGAATACCGTTGCGACGGCCTGCGGTTGCGCGAGGCCGACCGGATCGGCACGTCGTGGCTGCGCGAGATCGCCGACCGCGTGCGCGCGGCCGTGCCGGCCGACCGGATGATCCACCTCGTGCTCGGCAGCGAGCGTCATCCGGTGCACCTGGCCGATACGCATTTCGATGCGCAGTGGAACGGTTGCGGAGAACGCGCATTGCACCGGCTGACGGGGCGCGACACGTCGGCGCACGAAGGGATTTCGCCCCACCAGTCGATCCACACGCTCGCGCGCGCGCTGACCGCCGCAGGCGCGGCGTTCCAGCCGGCGGCGGCGGGCGACGGCCCGTGCGCCGAAGGGCTGTCGCTCACGTCGCTGGTGCTGTCCGACGGCGCGTGGCGCGACAGCGAACAGCGCGACAGCGAGCAGGCGGCGGGCCTCGCGGCGCTTGCGTTGTCGCTGCTCACGCCGCAGATCCCGCTGATCTTCGACGAAACCGCGCGCGATGTCGATCGCGCGCATTTCGTGCAGTCGGCGCTCGCGGTGCGCGCGAAGCTGATCGCGCCGCGGCTGTCCGATTGCCGGCCGCAGGACGCGCATGCGCTGAAGGCGAGCGGTGACGGCGATGCCGACGCGCTGCTCGCGTCATGGCGGCTCGCCGACGACGAGACGCTGACCATCGCGTTGAACCTGTCGCCCGACGCGGTGCCGTTCGATGCGCCGCGCGGGCAGGTCGTGTTCGAGACGCCGGCACGCGCACGCGACCGGGTCGACGAAGGGGAGTTGCCGCCGTATTCGCTCGTCGCGTGGCTGACGGGCGACGTCAACCGGTACGCGCTGACGCACGACGTGCGTCGGATCGACGACCGCGCATGGCGCGCGATGCGTCCCGTTCCGCACGCGTGATGCCTGGCATGCCGGGCGCTGGCGCGCCCGGCCGCGCTTACCAGAAACCGCGAATGCCCGCGACGCCGTACGCGCCGTGGCGGCGCGCGTCGTCGAGATGCGCGCGCGTCATGCCGCCGAGCGCATAGACCGGCATCGCGGCCTGCGCGGCCAGCGCAGCGAATTGCGTCCAGCCGAGCGTCGGCGCGCCGGGATGGCTGAGCGTCGGCAGCACGGGCGACAACGTAACGAAATCCACGCCCGCGCGCGCGGCCAGCACGAGATCGTCGGCCGCATGGCAGGCGGCCGACATGCGGCGAGCGGCCGGCAGCGGCCGGTGCGCGACGGCGCGCAGCGCGGCGCCGTCGAGATGCCAGCCCGCGCCGTCGAGCCGCATCACGCCGGCCGCGTCGATCGGCCCGTTGAGCATCAGTTGCGCGCCGGCCGCGTCGCAGCGCGCGAGCGCATCGGCGGCCAGCCGTGCGAACGCGGCCGCGTCGAACGACTTCACGCGCAGCTGCACGAGCGTTTCGCCGCGCGCGAGCACGGCCGACAGCGTGTCGAGGAATGCGTGGCAATCGGCGGCCGACGCGGACGCCGGCTCCGGCGTGATCACGCAGCAGCGCGGCAGCGTCGGCGTCATCGCGCGCGGCCCGCGGCGGCCGTCATTCGTCGGCCTCCTTCGCGATCTTCGGATAGACGCGCACCAGCACGATGCGCGGACCGTTCATCTTCTTCACGACGACGTCGAAGCGATCGAACGACACGCGCTGCCCTTCGGTCGGCAGATCGCTGAGCGCGTGAATCACCAGGCCGCCGACCGATTCCGCACGCCCTTCGTCGATGTCGATGCCGAGCGCCTGCTCGAGCGACACGACGGGCAGGCTGCCCTTTCCCATCAGCGTGCCGTCGTCGAGGCGGCTCCAGTCCGCGTCGCCCTGGCGGAACTCGTCGTGGATCTGGCCGACCAGCGCACCGAGCAGGTTGTCGAGCGTCAGGAAGCCGATCGGCTTCTCGCCCTTGTTGCCGACCAGCGCGAAGTGCGGCGCGCCCTTGCGGAAGCGGCGGAACAGTTCCAGCGCCGGCGTGTCGGGCTTCACGTACTGCACCGGGCGCACGTAGTCGGACAGGTCTTCGAGCGCCGCGCCGGCGTGACGCGCGAGCAGCAGGTCCTTCAGGTGGATCAGCCCGCTCACCTGTTCGCGCGACGCATCCTCGAACAGCGGATAGCGGCTGAAGCGGTGCCGCGCGACGATTTCCATGTTGTCGGGCAGCGGCAGGTCGCGGCGCAGGCCGATCATTTCATGCGCCGGCCGCATCAGGTCCGACACCGTCATCGACGAGAAATCGAGCGAGTGCGCAAGCGTGTTCCACTCGTCGTTGGTGTACGTGCCGCGCGCCGGCTGGGCCGCGTTGCCCGCGCTGCGGCGGCTGCGCAGGATCAGCTTCAGCTCGTCGGTCGAGTAGTGCGCATCGCCGCCATGGTCGGCCGACAGGCCCGCGAGCTTCAGCACCGCGTTCGCGCTGGTGTTGAGCACCCAGATCGCCGGATACATCGCCCAGTAGAACGCGTAGAGCGGCAGCGCGACCCACAGGCCGACCTTCTCCGACTGGCGGATCGCCATCGATTTCGGCGCGAGCTCGCCGACCACGATGTGCAGGAACGAGATCAGCGAGAACGCGAACACGAGCGAAATCAGGTGCACGATGCGCTCGGACTGCACGCCGATCAGGTCGAGCAGCGGCCCGATCAGTTCCGCGAACGCCGGTTCGCCGACCCAGCCGAGGCCGAGCGACGCGAGCGTGATGCCGAGCTGGCAGGCGGACAGATACGCGTCGAGCCGGCCGTGCACGATCGCGAGGATGCGCCCGCGCAGGCCGTGCTTGCGGGCAAGTGTCTTGACGCGCGTCGCGCGCAGTTTGACGAGGCCGAATTCGGCTGCGACGAAAAACCCGTTGAGGGCCACCAGGAACAACGCGCCGATGAGCGCGAAGATCTGTAACAAAGAATCGCTCCAGTCATGACAGGCCCAACAGTATAGGGCCGGAAAGGGAAATGTAATGTGTCGGGCGGCCGATGGCTTACACCGGCGCCTCGCAGGGGACGGTGAGCGACAGGGTGACGGCGGCGACGTCGGCGAACGGGGCGTGGGTGAACGAGCCGCCGTGCGCGAGCGCGACACGCTGGCACAGCGCGAGCGCCGCTGCGACGCGCTTCGCGTCGCGCGGGTGCAGCATCTCGCGGCGCGCGAACGGTTCGAATGCATGCGGCAGCGCCGGATCGGCGAGGGCGGCGGCGTTCACGTCGCAGGCGACGTGCGCGACGTACTGCGCGCCGTCACGCGCGCACGTGAACGTCACGCGGCTGCCGGCGGCGCTGGCTTCGACGGCCGTCGTCAGCATCGTCCAGAGCGCCTGCGCGATGCGCTCGCGGTCGGCGGTCAGCGACGGCTCGCCGTCGGGCAGCGTCGCGTCGACGCTCACCTGTCGTGCGTCGGCGAGCGCGCAGCGCACCAGTGCGAGCGTGTCGTCGAGCAGCGGGCGCAGCGCGAACGGCTGTGCGGCGATCGCCAGGGTGCGCGTGGCCGCGCGCGGTGCGTCGAGCACGTCGTCGATCAGCGCGACCTGCTGGTCGATCCCCGCGCGGATGCCCGCGAGCGCGCGTTGCAGGTTCGGGTCGGCGCTGGCGAGCTGGCGCTCGAGCACGTACGCCCAGCTGTGCATCGCGTTCAGCGGGCTGCGCAGGTCGTGCGAAGCGATGGACAGCGCCTGGTCGCGCTGGAACAGCGCGGCCTCGGCGGCATAGTGCGCTGCGCGTTCGCGCAGCAGGTCGGCGGCGGGATCGACGGGAGTGGACGTCACGGGGCTGGCCTGTCGGAAGCGGTTGGCATGAAAAGCACGCGAACCGCCATTATAGGGATCGTGCGTGTCACGCCGGCAGCGCGTCCTCGTCCTTTTTCCGTGCGTCGCCGTTCGGCAGCAACTGGCAGGCGAGCAGGCCGGCGAGCATCAGCGCGCAGCCGACCAGCGCGCGCAGCGTCAGCGTCTCGCCGAGCGCGGCCCAGCCGGCGATGGCCGCGAACACCCCCTCCATGCTGAAGATCACGGCCGCGTGCGCCGGCGCCGCATCGCGCTGCGCGACGACCTGCAGCGTATAGCCGACGCCGACCGACAGCAGCCCGCCGTACAGCAGCGTCGGCAGCGCGCGCTTCAGCATCGCGAGGTTGACCGGCTCGATCGCGAGGCCGGCCGCGAGGCACAGCACGCCGCACGCGACGAATTGCAGGAACGCGAGCACGAGCGGATCGTGCCGCTTCGCGAAATGGCCGACGGTCATCACGTGCGCGGCGATGACCACGGCGCCCGCGAGCTGGAACCAGTCGCCGTAGAGCACCGAGAAATGCTCGTCGATGCTGAGGAAGTACAGGCCGAGCGCCGCGAGCAGCGCGCCGAACCACGTGCCGGCGCCGATCCGGTGGCGGACGAACACGCCCATCAGCGGCACGATCACGACGTACAGCGAGCTGATGAAGCCCGCGTTCGCGACCCGCGTGTACTGCAGGCCGACCTGCTGCAGCGAGATCGACACGGCGAGCAGCACGCCGAGCGCGAGGCCCGGCGCGAACAGGGCCGGCTCGCGGCGAATCGCCGCGAACTGCGCGCGCGAGCCTGCGTTGACCATCAGCAGCGGGAGCAGCACCAGCGCGCCGAGCAGGAAGCGCAGCCCCGTGAACAGGAACGGCCCGATCACGTCGAGGCTCAGTCGTTGCGCGACGAACGCCGAGCCCCAGATCGCGGCGGCGGCGAGCATCAGCAGGTTGGCACGGAGGTGCTTGCGGGCGTCGGGTTTCATCGGAATTCGTCAGGGGATTGCGGGCAGCGGAACCGCGTAGTTTACGCCGAGATTGCAAGGCTGTCGGAAAACCTGCGAAGTGCGGCCGCCGCGCGGGCGTCGCGCACGCGCGAATACAGCACGACCTGCGAATGCGGCAGCGGCGGCAAACCGAATTTCGTGCCGACGTCGACCAGCGTGCGCGGCGCGACCCGCCGGGCCAGCGGACAGACCGCGAGCCCGGCCGCGGCGGCGGCCGTGACCGCCGCGACGCCGCCGCCCGTAAAGCGCTCGCGCCACGGCCGCCCCGCATGCTCGAGCGCACGCAGCGCGGCGGCCCGCACGCCGCACGGCCCGGCCAGCACCGCGAGCGGCAGCGGCTCGCCCGCGCGCGGCGCCCAGTCGGGCGCGGCGAGCCATGCGAGCGGTTCGGTGAACAGCAGCGTGCCGTCGTCGCGCGGCGGATCCTCGCCCGGTTCGTGTCGCACGATCGCCGCGTCGAGCCGCCGTTCGTCGTATTGCGCGAGCAGGCTCGCCGACATGCCCAGATGCATCTCCAGCGACAGCCCGGGATCCTGCCGGTGCAGGCTCGTCAGCACGGCCGGCAGGTCGGGCACCGCGACATGCTCGCTGACCCCGAGCGACAGGCGGTGCGTGCCGGCCGAAATCGCGCCGAGCGCCTGGTCGTGCGCGTCGAGCAGCGCGCGGGCGGCCGGCAGGAAGTTCTCGCCGTCCGCCGCCAGCTTGACGACGCGCGGCGTGCGTGCGAGCAGCGGCTTGCCCAGGTGCGCTTCGAGCCGCTTCAGCTTCAGGCTGACGGCCGATTGCGTGGTGCCGAGCGCGTCGGCGGCGCGCGTGAAACTCGCGAGATCGGCGACCAGCACGAATGCGCGCACCGCATCGAGGTCGAGGACTTTCATTTCAAATCTAAATGAATGAAATATCGGATGATGACTGTTCATTATAGTTCTGCGCGCCTAACCTGACCTTGCGTTTCCGATTCTCAACGTCACCGAAAGGAGCAGGACCATGCCATTCACCCGTATCGCCGTGCGCGAAGGCAAACCGGCCGCCTACCGTGCGGCGCTCGTCGACGGCGTGCACCGCGCGCTGATGCACACGTTCAACGTGCCCGAGGACGACATCTTCATGGTCGTGACCGAGCATTCGGCCGAGAACTTCTTCTTCGGCCGCCACTACCTCGACATCGAACGCAGCGACGATCTGGTGATGGTCCAGATCACGGCGAACAACACGCGCACGCTCGAGCAGAAGCAGGCGCTGTACCGGACCATCGCCGAGAATCTCGCGCGGCAGCCCGGCGTGCGGCCGCAGGACGTCTTCATCAGTCTCGTCGAAGTGCTGAAGGAGGATTGGTCGTTCGGCAACGGCATCGCGCAATACGTCGTCTGATACGTCGTTTGATGCGTGACAGGGGCGACAGGGCCAGATCGTCGCCAACGCATATTGGCCGCGTGTACTATGGAAGCTGCTTCACGGACGACGCCGGCACGGAGGACGTGCCGGCGATTCTTCATGTGCAGGAGCCTCCATGTCGCGTGTGCTGGAAATCGTGTTGTGCCTGTCGCTGGAAGGTTGGCCGGTCAGGGCGGGAAGCCGGGCCCGTGGTGAGCAGCGCGACTTCGGCGCCGAACTCGTCCGTGCGTGGCGGATCTGTCCGCAGGTGCGGATGCGGCGCGGCCAGGAACGCGTGACGATCGAGCCATGCCAGGTCGAGGAAGCCGAGCCGAGCCCCGGCGAGTGCTGGTGGACGTGGATCGAGTCGAACGCGCACGGCCGGCGGGTCGTCGCGTCGCGCACGAAGGCATTCGCGCCCGGCGTCGTGGAGCGCGAACTGTTCGATGCCGAACACGCGGGCATCGCGGTGGCCACGCCCGCATCGGCGCCGATCGCCGATGCGGATGCGCCGCAGGCGACCGGCGAGGGCGACCGCGTGACGCCCGACGCCGTTGCCGAAGCGGCGCTCGCCGCATCGTCCGGGCCGGCGCCGCTGCGGCTCGTCAGCGAGCGGCGGCGCGGGCGCTGGGCGGACGACAGCGGCGTGGTGGTCGAGATGACGCTCGACGACATCATTCTGCACCGTGGCACCGAACCACCGCGCCGCCAGGTCGAGCTGCGCCTCGCGGCGCCCGACTGGGAAACCGTCGCCGCGCGCACGGCCGCGCTGCGCGCGCTGTTCGCCGCCGCGCGCGAGCTCAGCGGCGCATGGCCCGCGTTCGTGCAGCTCACCAGCGTGATCGATCGCGCGTGCGCGGGCGAGCCCGCCGTCGCTCGGCCGGTCAAGGCGCAACTCGTCGACCTGACCGGCATCCGCACGCAGCGGGCCGCGCTGTTCGCGCTGTCCGGCGACATCGCCGCGCAATGGCTCGGCAACGAGGGCGGCGTGCTCGATCGCGACGATCCCGAGTTCGTGCACCAGATGCGCGTCGCGCTGCGCCGGCTGCGCACGCTGATGCGCTTCTTTCCACGCTTCGCGGACGAGCAATGGAAGAACACGTTCGGCGCCGACTTGCGCTGGGTCGCGTCGCTGCTCGGCACGGTGCGCGACTGGGACGTGTTCTCGACCGAAAGCCTGCCCGCGCTGATCGCAGCCGACGGCGGCAGCGCCGACTGGGACGGCACGCTCGACGCCGCGCGCGTCCAGGCGACGGCGGCGCGCGTCGAACTGCGCCAGGCGTTGCATTCGGCGCGCTATGCGCGCCTGACGCTCGGCTGGCTCGAATGGCTGAGCGCGCTCGCGCTGCCGCCGGCCGCCGGCGACGACGACACGCCGTCGCTGCGGCGCCACGCGACCAAGCGCGTGCGGCGGCTGTTCGGTCACCTGTATGCATCGCCGTCGCTCACGTCGCTCGACACGGCCGCGCGGCACCAGGTGCGGATCGACGCGAAGCGGCTGCGCTATGCGCTCGAGTTCTTCGCGTCGCTGGCCTCGCGTCGCACGCGCAACGAAACGGTCAAGACGCTCGCGCGCGTGCAGAGCGTGCTCGGCGAGGCGAACGACACGATCGTCGCGCTGCATCATCTCGAGCAACTGGCGGCGCCCGCGTACCAGCTCGGTTTCGTGCGCGGCTACGGTGCGGCGCTCGAGCAACGCGCCGCGCGCGACGCCGAGGCGCTGCTCGCGAGCCTGCGCCCGCCGAAGCTCGACGGCAAGCCACGTTGAGCGGCGCGCGCTCACTATAATGGCCACCCGTTTTCTTCCGACAGACCGATGAGCGACGCATCGCCTCCTTCCTCTTCCGCCGGGCCGCTCGAACTGGGCGGCGAACTGTGGCTGCGCGCGGGTGAGCAGACGCTCGGCGGCGCCACCCGCATCGCGCTGCTCGCGGCGATCGGCGACACCGGGTCGATCACGCGCGCGGCAAAGGCCGTCGGGCTCAGCTACAAGGCCGCGTGGGAGGCGATCGATACGATGAACAACCTGGCCGGCGAGCCGCTCGTGACGCGCTCGACAGGCGGCAAGGGCGGCGGCGGCACGACGCTGACGCCGCGCGCGACGTCGCTGATCGCCGCGTTCCGCACGATCGAGCGCGAGCATCGCCGCTTCATCGACGCCGCGAGCGCGGCGGTGTCCGGCTTCGACGTCGACTGGGCGCTGATCGGCCGGATCGGGATGAAGACGAGCGCGCGCAACCAGTGGTTCGGCAAGGTCGAGTCGATCGTGCGCGGCACGGTGAACGACGAGGTGACGCTCGTGCTGCCGGGCGGGCAGGCGATCGTCGCGGTGCTGACGCACGAAAGCGCCGACGCGCTCGGCCTGCAGCCGGGCGCGGACGCGTGCGCGCTCGTGAAGGCGTCGTGGGTCGTGCTGGCGGTCGACGACGACGGCGGAGCCGACGCGACCTTGAAGGTGTCCGCACGCAACCAGTTGCACGGGACGGTCGAAACGGTCACGGCGGGCGCGGTGAACAGCGAGGTGACGCTGGCGCTCGACGGTGGCGGGACGCTCACGGCCGTGGTCACGAACGACAGTGTCGGCGCGTTGCAACTCGACGCCGGCCGGCGTGCGATCGCGCTGTTCAAGGCATCGAGCGTGATTCTCGCGGTGACGGGCTGATCGCACGACGGCGGCGCGCGCCGTCCCTGTCGATGACCGTGGGCGGACGCGGCGAAACCGGCGCCGCCCGACATGCAGGAGGCGCCGGTTTCGATCCCCTTTTCAGCTCGTTCCAGCTTGTGCCGCACGTGCGGCTTCTCTCAGGCTCCAACGTGGCCACATGGGCCACCGCCTTCGCGCGATCACGTGACGCGCGTCGGCCACTCGGCGTGCGGCGTTGCGGCCTGCACGCGTCCTTCGCTCAATTGCACGACCTGGTCGCCGAACGCGGCGACGTCGTCGGGATCGTGCGAGATGAGCACCATCGGGATATCGAGCCGCGCCTGCAGTTCGGCGAGCTCGTGGCGCATGCGCTGGCGCAGCGCGCCGTCGAGCGCCGCGAACGGCTCGTCGAGCAGCAGGATGTGCGGCTGCGCGACCAGCGCGCGGGCAAGCGCGACGCGCTGTTTCTGCCCGCCCGACAACTGCGACGGGAATTGCCCGGCGAGCGTGTCGAGTTCGAACGCCTGCAGCCAGTACGCGACTTCGGGCGGCACCGCCTTCGCACGCGGGTTGCGCAGGCCCGGCGTGAGCCCGAACGCGATGTTCTGGCGCACGTTCAGGTGCGGAAACAGCGCATAGTCCTGGAACAGATACGCGACGCGGCGTGCACGGGTCGGCACGTCGATGCCGCGCGCGGAATCGAACAGCGTTTCGCCGTTCAGCGTGATCGTGCCTTCGTCGGGTGACAGCAACCCGGCGATCGCCTGCAGCGTCATGCTCTTGCCGGCGCCGGACGGCCCGAACAGCACGACGCGCTGCGTGCCGGCCGTAAACGACACGTCGAGCGTGAAGCGGCGCTCGGCGTTCGCGTAGGTCTTGCGGATATCGACGGCGACGCTCATGCGGGCCTCCGTCGTGCCGCGCCGTGCGTGCGGGAAACCGCCCGCGCGACGGGGCGGCGGGTTGCCGCGACCGGTGCGGCGCAGCGGTACGGATGCGGCTGGCGCGTCATGTCGGCTGGCTCCGTCCGGCACGCGACGGCACGAGCCAGCCGGTCGCGAGCAGCACGAGCACGCAGGTGATCGACGTCACCAGCACGAGGAAATTGGCCGTGCTGTCGTCGCCGGCCTGCACCGCCGCATAGATCGCGACCGACAGCGTCTGCGTGCGGCCGGGCAGGTTGCCCGCGATCATCAGCGTCGCGCCGAATTCGCCGAGCGCGCGCGCGAAGGCAAGCAGCGCGCCGGCCAGGATGCCGCGCGTGGCGAGCGGCAGCGTCACGCGGAAGAACACCGCGGCTTCGCCGAGCCCGAGCGTGCGTGCCGCGCGCTCGAGATGCGGGTCGACGCTTTCGAACGCGGCGCGTGCCGATTTCAGGATCAGCGGAAACGCGACGACCATCGACGCGATCACCGCGCCCTGCCACGTGAAGACGAGTTCGATGCCGAGCGTGTCGAGCCACGCGCCGAACACGCCGTGCCGGCCGAGCAGCACGAGCAGGTAATAGCCGAGCACCGTCGGCGGCAGCACGAGCGGCAGCGTCAGCAGCGAATCGACCACGTCGCGCAGCGGCGAGCGCCAGCGCGCGAGCACGAAGGCGGCGGCGACGCCGAGCACGATGTCGAGCGCGGTCGCCCAGCCGGCGACCTTCAGCGACAACAGCAGCGGTACCCAGGCGTCCTGCATCATGCTGCGCTCACTTGCCCGCGGGCTTGAAACCGAACGTCGCCAGCACGGCCTGGCCCTGCGGCGACGCGACGAAGTCGATGAACGACTGCGCCTGCGCGGCATGGCGGCTGTCCTTGACCACCGCGATCGGATAGGTGATGGCCGTCTGCGTCGGCACGGTCAGCGCGACCTTCACGCGGCCCGGCATGATCGCCGCGTCGGTGCCGAACACGAAGCCCGCGTCGACTTCGCCGCGCGCGACGTAATCGAGGCTCTGGCGCACGTTGGCGGCCAGCACACCCTTCGCGCTGACGGCGTCCCACACGCCTGCCGCGCGCAGCGCGCCTTCGGTGTAGCGGCCGACCGGCACCGACGCCGGGTCGCCGTACGCGATGCGCTTCACGCCGGGCGCCGTCAGGTCGTTCAGCGACGTCGGCGCGGCCGCACGGCTGTCCGCCGGCACGATCAGCACGAGCGAGTTCGCCGCGAAATCGCGGCGCGTGCCCGGCACGATGACCTTTTCGCTGACCGCGCGATCCATCGCCTTCTGGTCGGCCGAGGCGAACACGTCGGCCGGTGCGCCCTTGGCGATCTGCTGCATCAGCACGTCCGACGCGCCGAAGTTGAACAGCACCTTGGTGTCCGGATGTTGCTTCTGGAACGCATCGCCGACGGCCTTGAACGCGTTCGTCAGGCTCGCGGCCGCCGACACGACCAGCTCGTCGGCAGCGCAAGCCGGCGCGCTGAACGCGATGCCCGCGGCAAGCGCGGCGAGCGGCAGCAGGCGGAGCAGGGTGCGGCGAAGCGGGCGGACGGTCGAGCGCATGGTCGGGGCGTTTGAGTGGTTGGAAACCGTAATCGTAATATAGGGCGGGTTATAACGCTCGACATACCGCTAATGCGACGGCGCGCATGACGATCTTCAGACTTGAAAGGCGACCGGATGACGTGCGTGCGGCCCGTCACGCGTGCAGCAGCGGCTGCGACGAATCGGTGCGCTGCAGCGACGACGGCTGCGATGCCGGCCGGTAGTTCGGATTCGCTTTCCAGCGGGCGCGGACGAACGGCCGCTCGTGCCCCGACAGCTCCAGCGCGACCCTGGTGACCCAGCGGTGCGACGGCACCGTGATGCCGTGCAGTGCGACGGTGACGAGCGCGAGGCTCGCGACGACCGCCGCCACCGACCAGCGGTGCGGCACCGCGTGCCACGAGCCGGCGATGAACGCCAGCGCGGCGATCGCGCCGACGATGCAGCCGGTGATCGATTCGGACGGCGAATGCGCGTCAAGCGCGACGCGCGACACGCCGACCGCGATGCCGGCCGCGAGGCCGAGCGCGATGCCGGCGATCCGCACCGGCGTGCGCGTGCGGATCAGCGCGAGGAAGATCGCGACGGGATAGACCGACGTCGACAGCATCGCGTGGCCGCTGAATCCCGTGAAGTCCCACGCGCGGATGCCGATGCCCCAGCCGAGGAAGGCGATCTTCGTGAGCGCGACGACCCCGATCGCGGCCGCGAGCACGCCGAGCCACGCGGCCGCGCGCTGCCACGAGTAGCCGAGCGCGAGCCATACGGCGATCGTGATCGCGAGCGGCAAGGTCAGGCCGGCGCCACCGAACGCGGTGATCGTGATCCACAGGTGAGAGGGCAGGTCGAACATCGGGAGGGGAACGAGCAGGGGCGGGACGAATGCTTAAATCAACGCGCGAGCCGGGAAGAACGACTACAACGGATACAAGCGGCCAAACCCCAGTATAGCGCCGCGTGTGTTCGAGGCCCGTTTTTTGCGCCGAGGGGAACTCTCCGCGCGCAGGAAAAATCCCAGAAACAATGTTATGGTGCATTGCACAAAGTCGAATGATGCACCCCGTGTCGTATCCCTATTTTTCCTGACTGCGAGCCCGATTGATGACCAAAAGTCTGACGAAGGTATGGCTAGGCGGCATGAAACGAATGCTGTCTCCGGCCGCCAAACGCGCGGCGCGCGAGGCCCAGCGGATCGCGCGCGATACGCTCGAGGCCGCCGCATCGCCCGCCGCAACCGATCTGTCCCCGCCACGCGAGTCGCGCGTGCGGCCGCGCGCGGCCGCCTGGGCGGCCGGCGAGTGGACGCGCGGCGAGCATCCGATGGCGCCCGCGCTGGGCCGCCTGGTCCAGCAGCTCGCTTACGGCCTGTACGTTCCGCCTGGCCGGCGGCGCGGCGCGATACCGCTGGTCGTGATGCTGCACGGCTGCCAGCAATCGGTCGACGAGTTCGCGCAGGGCACCCGGATGAACCTGCTGGCCGACAAGTACGGTTTCGCGGTGCTGTATCCGGAGCAGTCGCTGCGGGCGCATGCGCACGGCTGCTGGCACTGGTATGAAGACACCGACCGCGCGGGCCGCGGCGAGGCGGATGCGGTCGTGTCGCTCGTCGATGCGCTCGTCGACGAGCACGGCTTCGATGCATCGCGCGTCTACGTCGCCGGGCTGTCGGCCGGCGCGGGCCTGGCGGCGCTGCTCGCACTGCATCACCCGGACCGCTTCGCGGCGGTCGCGCTGCATTCGGGCCCCGCGCTCGGCGAGGCGAATTCCGGGATCAGCGCGATGGACGTGATGCGGCGCGGCCTGCGGCAGAACCCGGCTGCGGTGGTCGACACGCTGGTCGACACCGGGGCATATCCGGGCATGCCCGTGCTGATCGTGCAGGGCGACGGCGACCATGTCGTCGCGCCGAAGAATGCGGACCAGCTGACGGTGCAGTTCATGCGCCTGAACGGGCTCGCGGACAGCCGCGGCGCACTGCGCGGCGGCGAGCGGGTGGAGACGCGCGAGGCCGGCGCGCAGATCACCGACGTGCGTCGCGACGGCGAGTCGATCGTGCGGCTCTGTCACGTGAAAGGGCTCGATCATGCATGGTCGGGCGGCGACGAGGCGGTGCCGTTCCACGCGGCGGTCGGCCCCGATGCGAGCGCAATGATCTGGACCTTTTTCGAAGAGAATCGCCGCACTGTGGCGACCTGACGACGCACCTTCCGATCGATGCTGGCCAAAGGCTAGGGTTTTCCCTATAATTCGGGAAAACCCTAGTCAAAGAACCTCTGGATTGCGAGATCGACCATGTACCTGCTGAGCCACCTCTTCCTGATGCTGACCAAGAACGCTGAAAAGGCCGCGAAAGAGCGCGCCGACGCGTACCTTTCCGAAGCAACCGACATCTACGATCTCGAATTCCGCATGCGCAAGATCGATCGCGAAGCGGCGATGAACCGTCCGTTCTCGTTCGGCTCGCGTTAAGCAGCGCAGCGGGGGCCGGCATGTCAGCCGGTCCGGCGAATCACGCAAAAGGGCGTGTGCGGCAAGCAGCCGCACACGCCCTTTTTGCATTCGACGTCGTGCGTCGCGTCAGACGACCGTCAGGCGCACCGGCACGTTGTTGCGGGTCGCGTTCGAGTACGGGCACACGTGGTGCGCCTTGTCGACCAGCGCCTGTGCATCGGCCTTGTCGAGCCCCGGCAGCGACACGCGCAGTTCGATGTCGAGCCCGAAGCCGCCTGCGTCGTTCGGGCCGATGCCCACTTCCGCGGTCACTTGCGTGTCGGCCGGCAGCGTCTGCTTGTTCTGGCCCGCGACGAATTTCATCGCGCTGAGGAAACAGGCCGAGTAACCTGCGGCAAACAGCTGTTCCGGGTTCGTGCCCTCCGCGCCCGTGCCGCCGAGTTCGCGCGGCGCGGCCAGCTTCACTTCCAGCCTGTTGTCGGCGGATACCGCGCGGCCGTCGCGGCCGCCCGTGCTCGTGGCGCTGGTCTTGTACAGAATGTTCATGGTGCAGCTCCTGTCGGAAGAATGGGAGGAAGCGGTCCGGTCGGACGGGTGTCGCCGGCCACGAGGAAAATATAGAACACAAATGATTTGTGTGCAAATGAAATTTTGAAGAAAAGGCCCGGCAGTGCCGGGCCGTTTGCGATCGCGGGTTCGTCAGCCTTCGTTCGCGGCCGACAGCGCGTGGCGCAACTGCTGGAGATCCGCGCGCAGCCTGACCAGGAACTCGGGCGTTTGCTGCATCGCGCAAAAGAGATCGGCGGGCACCGAGCGCGCCTTGTCCTTCAGCGCGCGGCCTTCCGTTGTCAAGCGCACGTTGACGATGCGCTCGTCGGTGACGCTGCGCACGCGTTCGACGTAGCCGAGCGCCTCGAGCCGCTTCAGCAGCGGCGTGACGGTGGCCGGATCGAGGTCGAGGCGGGCGGCGATGTCCTTTACGGCGATGTCGTCGCGCTCCCACAGCACGAGCATCGCCAGATATTGGGGATAGGTCAGCGACAGCTTGTCGAGCAGCGGTTTGTACGCCTTCGTCATCGCATGCGATGTCGAGTAGAGCGCGAAGCACAGTTGCTCGTCGAGCGTCTGGGGCAGCGGGGGCAGGCGGTCCATGATTCGGGCGGCGCGGCGGACGCGCTAACGATTTGTACGCAAATTATTTTGCGCGCAAAAGATTCGGTTGAACAGGGGTGGGGCGTGGCGCGGAGGACCCGCGCCGGGCTGGCCGGGAGGGGGATGGACGGCCGGCGGCGGGCGCCGGCCGAACGGCGTCAGCGGCCGGTGGTGGGCGTCGCCGCGCCCGGTTCCTGCACGCCGAAGCAGCCGCGATAGGTCGCGTAGAACGAGCAGTACATCATCGTGACGATGAGGATCGTCACCGGCATCATGATCGTCAGCACATAGGCGCCGGCGCCGAGCGCCTGCAGCAGCAGCGACAGGCCGAACGACGTGCCGAGCGCGACGCCGAACCACAGCAGCCCGTACACGACGAATGCGCCGCGATTGCGCCAGCAGCTGACGATGCTGAAGAACAGCGCCTTGGCGGGCGGAATGTCGTGCCACGCAGTGAGCACCGGCGCGAACCAGAACAGCATCGCGACCGGCGCGTAGAGCAGCGTCGCCAGCAGCAGCGCGCCGAGCGTGCCTTGCGCGGCGAGCGTTTCCGGCGTCGGACTCGCTTCGTTCGTGGCGCCGAGCATCATCTGGAGCAGCCCACCGCCGTCCACGAGGGACGACGCGGCGAACACCAGCACCATCAGCGCGACATAGACCACGCCGAGCACGAGCAGCCGCTGCGTCGTCGCGGTGCCGTACGAGCGGAAGCCGTCGATGAGGATCGTCGGCATCACCGGCTTGCCGGCCACCGTGTCGCGGCATGCGGCCATGAAGCCGACCGCGATGCCGGGGATGAACAGCAGCGGCAGCGCCGCGCCGATCACCGGCACCATCGACACCAGCGTGATCGCCAGCAGGTACGTGAAAAACAGCGTGATGAACGCGAGCGGGTTCCGGCGGAACAGCCAGATGCCTTGACGGAACCAGACATAGCCCGCTTTCGCGGGCACTTCGATCAGTTGCATGCGGTATGGGTCTCGGGAAGCGCGGGCGTGTGGGCGATACGCTCACGCAGGATGCGTTCGAAATGACCGGGATCGTGCGGTTTGAGCATTTCGGCCGCGCGCGGCAGGTAGAAGTCGTACAGGCGCGACACCCAGAAGCGGTACGCGCCCGCGCGCAGCATGTCGCTCCAGTGGCGGCGCTCCTCGGCCGTGAACGGCCGGACCGTCTGGTAGGCGCGCACCAGCGCATCGGCGCGCGCGACGTCGAGCACGCCCGTCGCGAGGTCGACGCACCAGTCGTTGACGGTGACCGCGACGTCGAACAGCCATTTGTCGCAGCCCGCGAAATAGAAATCGAAGAAGCCGCCGAGCCGTACGTCATGACCGGTGCCGGGCGCCGCGTGCGCGAACAGCACGTTGTCGCGGAACAGGTCGCAGTGGCACGGGCCGCCCGGCAGCGCCGCGTAGTCGTCCGACGAGAAGAACGCGGCCTGGTGCGCGAGTTCGTCCTCGAGCAGCGTGCGCTGCGCGTCGGAAACGAACGGGACGATCGCCGGCACGTTCTCCTGCCACCACGGCAGGCTGCGCAGGTTCGGCTGGTGACGCGCATAGTCGCGCCCCGCGAGGTGCAGGCGCGCGAGCATCTGCCCGACCTCGATGCAGTGTTCGACCCCCGGCGCGAGTTCGGCGGCGCCGTCGAGCTTCGTGACGATCGCCGCCGGCTTGCCGTGCAGCTCGCCGAACAGTGCGCCGTCGTCGCGCGGGACCGGATCCGGCACCGGCACGCCGTGGCTCGCCAGATGGCGCATCAGGTCGAGGTAGAACGGCAGCTGTTCCGCCGTCAGCTTTTCGAAGATCGTCAGGACGTATTCGCCGCGCGTCGTCGTCAGGAAGAAGTTGCTGTTCTCGATGCCGGACGGAATGCCGCGGAACGCCAGCACGTCGCCCAGTTCGTAGTGGCGCATCCATTGCGCGAGATCGGAGTCGGAAACAGCGGTGAAAACGGCCATGCGAGATGCGTCTGGTCAGTTGTCGGCACGCGCGCGGCGTGCGGCGCGACAGGAGGTGAAGGGAATGCCGGCGCGCCGCGTCGGGACCGACGCGGCGCGGCAGGAAATCAGTAGCGCAGGTTGACCGACGGCAGGCGCGTGATCGGGACGCCCGCGTCGTGCGGCTTCGGCGACGTGTCGAGCGTCGAGCTCATCTGGTAGCGCGTGCCGAAGTTCGACTTCACGTCGATCTCGACCGGCTTGCCGCGATCGCGATACTCGGTGACCTCGGTGCCGCTCTTGCTCTTGGCATGGAAGCTCGGCGTGCGGCGGATGTCGGCGAAGTCGACTTTCGACGTGACTTCGGCGCCCGGCCGGTTGATCTTGCGGAGATCGGGCAGGCCGGCGGCCTCGTTGGCCTCGGCCCGGGCCTGCGCGTCGGCGTCGGGCGTGCCGCCGGCGGCGTAAGCGGCGCCGGCAGCGGCAAACGTGCCCGCGAACACGGCGGCAGCGGCGACGAGAATGAGCGGCTTCATGATGAGTCTCCAGTGAACCTTCCGATTTTAGCAAATACTGCGCGCGGCCCGGCCCTCGCGTGCAAGCGGCGTGCAAGCGGGCGGCCATGAGCGTGACCGGGTTCCGTGGTAATGTCGTCCGATCAGACGAGGTGATGAAAATGAAGAACGATTTGAGCCGCCGGCATCGGGTGCTGACGCCCGAGAGTCCGCCCGTCGAAGCATTCGACGATTCCGTCGCCGCCGTCGCGCGGCTGTCGGCCATCTACGACACCAACACGGGCTTCCTGCGCGATGCCTTCGCGCGTTATCGCCGCCACGAACCGATCACCGAGCACGTGCGTGCGTGCTATCCGTTCGTGCGGATTCGTACCGACGTCAACACGCACGTCGATTCGCGCCGTTCGTACGGTTTCGTCGCGGGTCCGGGCGTGTTCGAGACGACCGTCACGCGCCCCGACCTGTTCGCGAACTACTATCGCGAGCAACTGCGCCTGCTGTCGAAGAACCACCATGTGAAGATCGAGATCGGCGTCTCGTCGCAGCCGATTCCGGTTCACTTCGCGTTTCCCGAAGGCATCCACCTCGAAGGCGAGCTCGACCGCGACCGCCTGCTCGCGATGCGCGACATCTTCGACACGCCCGACCTGTCGTACCTCGACGACCGCATCGTCAACGGCACGTTCGAGCCGGCGCCCGGCGAGCCGCATCCGCTTGCGCTGTTCACCGCCGCGCGCGTCGACTTCTCGCTGCACCGGCTGCGTCACTACACGGCGACGTCGCCCACGCACTTCCAGAACTACGTGCTCTACACGAACTACCAGTTCTACATCGACGAATTCGTGAAGCTCGGCCGCACGATGATGACGGAAAGCGACGATCCCGAGGTGCGCGCGTACCGCAGCCAGTACAGCGCGTTCGTCGAGCCGGGCGACGTCATCACGTACAACGCGAACCTCGGCAGCGAGCCGGCCGAGGGCGCCGCACCGCCGCGGCTGCCGCAGATGCCCGCGTATCACCTGAAGCGCGCGGACGGCAGCGGGATCACGATGGTCAACATCGGTGTCGGCCCGTCGAACGCGAAGACGATCACCGATCACATCGCGGTGCTGCGTCCGCACGCGTGGGTGATGCTCGGCCACTGCGCCGGCCTGCGCAACACGCAGCGCCTCGGCGACTACGTGCTCGCGCACGGTTACGTGCGCGAGGATCACGTGCTGGATGCGGACCTGCCGCTGTGGGTGCCGATCCCGGCGCTCGCCGAAGTGCAGCTCGCGCTCGAGCGCGGCGTGGCCGAGGTCACCCGTCTCGAAGGCGCCGAACTGAAGCGCGTGATGCGCACGGGCACGGTCGCGAGCGTCGACAACCGCAACTGGGAGCTGCGCGATCACCGCGAACCCGTGCAGCGGCTGTCGCAGAGCCGTGCGATCGCGCTCGACATGGAAAGCGCGACGATCGCCGCGAACGGGTTCCGGTTCCGCGTGCCGTACGGCACGCTGCTGTGCGTGTCCGACAAGCCGCTGCACGGCGAGCTGAAGCTGCCGGGCATGGCCGACACGTTCTATCGCGGGCAGGTCGACCAGCATCTGCAGATCGGCGTGAAGGCGATGGAGATCCTGCGCACGAACGGGCTCGACAAGCTGCATAGCCGGAAGCTGCGGAGCTTCGCGGAAGTGGCGTTTCAGTGATGTGAACGCCGCGCAAGCCGCGGGCGTAACGACAAAGGCCGCACGCGAACTTTCGTTCCCGTGCGGCCTTGTTCTTTGTCCTGCAGTGCGCGAGCCCGATCGAACCCGCGCTCGGATGCTCAGCACTCGCCCTTCTTCGCGTGTCCCGGCGGGCAGTGGTAGCCGCCGTGACCATGATGGCGCTCGTGATCTTCCCACTCGCGGCGTTCCCAGTAGCGGCGGCCGTCCCAGTAACGATCGCCGTGCCAGCCGACGATGACCGCGGGCGCCGGTGCGACCACGACAGGCGCGGGCGCGACGACGACCGGCGCGGGCGTGCCGATGTTGACGTCGACGTTGACGGCGTGGGCGAGGCCGGACAGCGAAACACCGAGGCCGGCGAAGGCGAGGGCGATCAGCGAACGTTTCATGTTGTTTTCCGTGATGTCGTTGTCAAAAGGCCGGCGCGACGCGATGGACGCGAGGGGGGATCGTTCCACCGGGGGGACGCCACGCCGACAAGAGGCAGTGTGCGGGCGCCGCACGGAAAATGCGAGCGGCATTTGTTACGGCAGATTGACGTCAGGCCGGCCGGCTGGACCGATGGCCGGCAGCGTGATTTGACAATGGTCGGTCGCGGGCGTGGCACGCGTCGAATGCGTTGTGCGGCACCGGCCGCCCGAATTTGACATTCGACGGTGCGCGGCTGCGTTGCGGGATTAACGCGGCGTTACAAAATGACGCGCGGCAGGTGGCGGAATCGCCATGCCTGCCGCGCGGGAAGCGGGATGCCGGCCGTGAAGGCCGGCCATCGAGCCGATCGAATTACAGATAGAACATGCGGTCTTCTTCGGGCCGCGGCGGATGATCGTCGCCGTCCGCGCCTTCTTCCTCGCCGCTGTCCTCGTAGAACGCGAGCACGGCGTCGAGCACCTGGTCGGGATCGTCGATCACCTGCATCAGGTCCATGTCTTCCGGATTGATGAGGCCGTTCGGGATCAACTGGTCGCGGAACCATTGCAGCAGCCCCTGCCAGAACGTGCTGCCGACGAGAATGATCGGCACGAGGCGCGACTTCTTCGTCTGGATCAGCGTGAGCACTTCGGACAGTTCGTCGAGCGTGCCGAAGCCGCCCGGCATCACGATCACCGCGTCGGAGTTCTTCACGAACGTGACCTTGCGCGTGAAGAAGTGGCGGAAGCGCAGCGAGATGTCCTGGTAGTGGTTGCCGGCCTGCTCGTGCGGCAGCTCGATGTTCAGGCCGACCGACGGCGCCTTGCCGGCGTGCGCGCCCTTGTTCGCGGCTTCCATGATGCCGGGGCCGCCGCCGGAGATCACCGCGAAGCCGGCGTCGGACAGCTTGCGCGCGATCTGCACGGCCAACTTGTAGTGCGGCGTATCGGGCTTCAGACGGGCAGAACCGTAGATGCTGACGGCCGGGCGGATCTCCGACAGGTACTCGGTCGCCTCGATAAACTCTGCCATAATCGTGAACATCTGCCACGATGCGCGCGCCTTCTTGGCCGTCGCGCGTTCTTGATCTGCGAGCGAACGCAGACTCGGAATCACTTTTCTCTTGTTCATAATGCCTGAAGAACGAAATCTGGAAGGTAAGACCCTGCTATTGGTTGACGGTTCGAGCTATCTGTATCGGGCTTACCATGCGATGCCTGATTTGCGTGGCCCTGGCGGGGAGCCGACCGGAGCGCTCTACGGAATCATCAACATGCTGCGTCGTATGCGCAAGGAAGTCAGTGCAGAGTATAGCGCTTGCGTGTTCGATGCAAAGGGCAAGACGTTCCGCGACGACCTTTATGCCGACTATAAGGCAAACCGTCCGTCCATGCCGCCCGATCTTGCATTGCAGGTCGAACCGATTCACGGCGCCGTGCGCGCGCTCGGCTGGCCGCTGCTGATGGTCGAGGGCGTCGAGGCCGACGACGTGATCGGCACGCTCGCACGCGAAGCCGAACGGCACGGGATGAACGTGATCGTATCGACCGGCGACAAGGACCTCGCGCAACTCGTCACCGATCACGTCACGCTCGTCAACACGATGACCAACGAGACGCTCGATCGCGACGGCGTGGTCGCGAAGTTCGGCGTGCCGCCCGAGCGGATCATCGACTACCTCGCGCTGATCGGCGACACCGTCGACAACGTGCCCGGCGTCGAGAAGTGCGGGCCGAAGACGGCCGTGAAGTGGCTGTCGCAATACGACAGCCTCGACGGCGTGATCGAACACGCAGGCGAGATCAAGGGGGTGGTCGGCGACAACCTGCGTCGTGCGCTCGACTTCCTGCCGCTCGGCCGCAAGCTTGTGACCGTCGACACGGCCTGCGATCTCGCGCCGCATCTCGAATCGATCGAAGCGTCGCTGAAGAGCGACGGCGAAGCACGCGACCTGCTGCGCGACATCTTCGCGCGCTACGGCTTCAAGACGTGGCTGCGCGAAGTCGACAGCGCACCCGCCGAAGGCGGCGGCGCCGATGCGCCGGAAGGTGACCCCGCCCCGGTGGTGGCCGCAGACATCGTCCGCGAGTACGACACGATCCAGACCTGGGAGCAGTTCGACGCATGGTTCGCGAAGATCGACGCGGCCGCGCTGACCGCGTTCGACACCGAAACCACGTCGCTCGACCCGATGACCGCGCGGCTCGTCGGCCTGTCGTTCTCGGTCGAGCCGGGCAAGGCCGCGTATCTTCCGGTCGCGCATCGCGGTCCCGACCTGCCCGAGCAGCTGCCGATCGACGACGTGCTCGCGCGCCTGAAGCCGTGGCTCGAATCGGCCGACCGCAAGAAGGTCGGCCAGCACCTGAAGTACGACGCGCAGGTGCTCGCGAACTACGACATCGCGCTGAACGGCATCGAGCACGACACGCTGCTCGAATCGTACGTGCTCGAATCGCACCGCACGCACGACATGGACAGCCTCGCGCTGCGTCATCTGGGCGTCAAGACGATCAAGTACGAAGACGTGGCCGGCAAGGGCGCGAAGCAGATCGGCTTCGACGAAGTGGCGCTCGAGCAGGCCGCGGCGTATGCGGCCGAGGATGCGGACATCACGCTGCAGCTGCATCAGGCGCTGTATCCGCAGGTCGCGCGCGAGGCGGGCCTCGAGCGCGTGTATCGCGAGATCGAGATGCCGGTGTCGCTCGTGCTGCGCAAGATGGAGCGCACCGGCGTGCTGATCGACGACGCACGCCTGCAGGCGCAAAGCAGCGAGATCGCGACGCGGCTCATCGAGCTCGAGGGCCAGGCGTACGAACTGGCGGGCGGCGAGTTCAATCTCGGCTCGCCGAAGCAGATCGGGCAGATCTTCTTCGAGAAGCTGCAGTTGCCGGTCGTGAAGAAGACGCCGAGCGGCGCGCCGTCGACCGACGAGGAAGTGCTGCAGAAGCTCGCCGAGGATTACCCGCTGCCGAAGCTGCTGCTCGAGCATCGCGGGCTGTCGAAGCTGAAGTCGACCTACACCGACAAGCTGCCGCGCATGGTGAATCCCGCAACGGGCCGCGTGCACACGAACTATGCGCAGGCGGTCGCGGTCACGGGCCGTCTCGCGTCGAACGACCCCAATCTTCAGAACATTCCGGTGCGCACGGCCGAAGGCCGGCGGATCCGCGAGGCGTTCATCGCATCGCCGGGGCATCGCATCGTGTCGGCCGACTATTCGCAGATCGAACTGCGGATCATGGCGCACATTTCCGGCGACGCGTCGCTGCTGCGCGCGTTCTCGCAGGGCGAGGACATCCACCGCGCAACCGCCGCCGAAGTGTTCGGCGTGACGCCGCTGGAGGTCAATTCCGACCAGCGCCGGATCGCGAAGGTGATCAACTTCGGGCTCATCTACGGGATGAGCGCGTTCGGCCTCGCGTCGAACCTCGGCATCACGCGCGATGCGGCGAAGCTCTACATCGACCGCTATTTCGCGCGCTACCCGGGCGTCGCGCAGTACATGGAAAACACGCGCGCGGTGGCGAAGGAGAAGGGCTACGTCGAAACCGTTTTCGGCCGCCGCCTGTGGCTGCCGGAGATCAACGGCGGCAACGGCCCGCGCCGTCAGGCCGCCGAGCGCGCCGCCATCAACGCACCGATGCAGGGCACGGCGGCCGACCTGATCAAGCTGTCGATGATCGCGGTGGACGACTGGCTCACGCGCGACCGGCTCGCGTCACGGATGATCATGCAGGTGCACGACGAACTGGTGCTCGAGGTGCCCGACGCAGAACTGTCGCTCGTGCGCGAGAAGCTGCCGGAAATGATGTGCGGCGTGGCGAAGCTGAAGGTGCCGCTGGTCGCCGAAGTGGGCGCCGGCGCGAACTGGGAAGAGGCACACTGACGCACCCCCGTGCGATTCCCGTTTCCCGCGGCATATTGTTGCAGGGATGCTGAATATCGAGATGGTTTGCTTGTGGTCAACGCGCAAGCTCCCGGACAATGCAAGTCAGTCAGGTCATTGTCGCGGGGGCAGCGCGCCCTGTGTTCCGGCATCGAACGCATCGAAGTGTTTCGAACTGCACATCGATGATGTCCGAACCGGTTAATCCAACGGGCGGCGCGAACGCATCGCGTCTGCCTCGTGCGGCGGCAGCAGTTTCGAATCGCAAAGGGGGAATCAGATGCATCGGATCATCATCGTAGGCGGCGGCGCAGGCGGCCTGGAACTGGCGACGCGGCTCGGCGACCGTTACGGCGCGCGCGGCAATCGTCCCGCACGTGCGCTCGTCACGCTCGTCGACCGCAATCCGACCCACATCTGGAAGCCGTTGCTGCACGAGGTCGCGGCCGGCAGCATGGACCCGTTCACGCAGGAGCTCGAATACGCGGCGCAGGCGCGTTGGCATGGCTTCGAGTTTCAGCAGGGCGAGCTGACCGCGCTCGACCGCACGGCGAAGCGCATCACGCTGTCGCCCGTCAACGACAGCGACGGCGCGGAGCTGCTGCCGGCACGCGACCTGGAATACGACACGCTCGTGATCGCGATCGGCAGCACGACGCACTTCTTCGGCGTGCAGGGCGCGGCCGAAAACGCGATCGCGCTCGATACGGTCGGCGAGGCCGAGCGCTTCCGCAAGCGCCTGATCGCCGCGTGCATGCGCGCCGAGCATCAGGCGCCGGCGCAGCCCGCGCCCGGGGCGGCGGCCGAACCGCGCATCCAGGTCGTGATCGTCGGTGGCGGCGCGACGGGCGTCGAGTTGTCCGCCGAGCTGCGCAATACCGCGCAGGTGCTGTCCGTCTACGGGCTGCACAAGCTCGACCCGCAGCACGACGTCGGCATCGTGCTGATCGAATCGGGGCCGCGGATTCTGCCCGCGCTGCAGGAGCGCGTATCGACGGCAACGGCCGAGCTGCTCGAAAAGCTCGGTGTGCGCTTGATGCTCGCCGAGCGCGTGACCGAAGTCGCGCCGGGTTTCGTGCACACCGCGAGCGGCAAGACGGTGCGTGCGGATCTCACGGTCTGGGCGGCCGGCATCAAGGCGCCGTCCGTGCTGTCGAATCTCGACGGCCTGCAGGTCAACAAGCTCGGCCAGCTCGACGTGCGCCGCACGCTGCAGACCTTCACCGACGACAACGTATTCGCGCTCGGCGATTGCGCGGCCTGCGTGTGGCCCGGCAACGAGCGCAACGTGCCGCCGCGCGCGCAGGCGGCGCACCAGCAGGCGAGCTTCCTGCTGAAGGCGATCGGCTGCCGGCTCGACGGGCGTTCGCTGCCGGAATTCACGTATCGCGATTTCGGATCGCTCGTGTCGCTCGGTCATTTCAGCGCGGTCGGCAACCTGATGGGCGGGCTGATCGGCGGCAACATGCTGATCGAAGGGTTGTTCGCGCGCTTCATGTACATGTCGCTGTACCGGCTGCACATCGCGGCGCTGCACGGCTATCCGCGCATGATGCTCGATACGGTCGCGCACTGGCTGCGCCGCACGACGCTGCCGCGCGTCAAGCTGCACTGACGCGGCTGCACGTTCGTGCGCCAGGCGGGCAGGGAATGCGCATCGCGCGCATTTCCTGCCCGTTGTCGTTTCAAGTGCAGGGTGGTCGTGCGTTCGCGTGCCGGGCCTGTTTATTGCGCATCTCTATTGCGCGTCGTTTCGTCCCGACCCGCCAGCATTCGAGCGCGTGAAAGCGTTTGCCGCATGTGCGCCGCGGATGAACTTGCCGGGCCGGATCGCGGTTGTCGATACCGTTACGGACGCCGCCGGATTACGCCTTCGTAATCGAGTCTTACACATCTGACAGTTGACGTGACAACGGATTATTGGGCATCTTGTGCGGGTTTCCGCTTGCGGCGGAGTGTCAACCGCCGCGACATCCGCGCCGTCCGCCGGCGCGATGCCCTGTCAGGTCCAAGCCATGACCGTGACGGCGGCGCCCAATCGAGGAGTGCATTCATGTTGAAACCCGAAGTCGACAGCCTGGTTCCCCGTGTTCCGTTCTCGCGCCGCAAGTTCATGCAGGCCGCGCTGGGCGGCACCTTCGCGGCGGCCGTGCTGCCCGTGTCGGCGCAGACGATCACGACCGACAGCGCCGGGCTGGACGTCGACACCATCGAGATCCGCTCGGGCGACGCGAGCATCCCCGCGTATCGCGCGCAGCCGGTCGGCAAGACGAACCTGCCGGTCGTCATCGTGATCCACGAAGTCTTCGGCGTGCATGCGCATATCGCCGACGTCTGCCGTCGCTTCGCGAAGCTCGGCTATCTCGCGATCGCGCCCGACCTGTTCGCGCGCCAGGGCGACGCGTCGAAGTATCCGACCATCCAGGCGCTCGTCGACAACATCGTCAACAAGGTGCCGGACCGTCAGGTCACCGAGGATCTCGATGCGACCGTCGCGTGGGCCGGCAAGAATGGCGGCGACCTGTCGCGTCTCGGCGTGACGGGGTTCTGCTGGGGCGGCCGCCAGGCGTGGCTGTATGCGGAGCACAATCCGCACGTGCTGGCGGCCGTCGCGTGGTACGGGTTCGTCGAAGGCAAGACCGACGAGATGACACCGTTCAATCCGGTCGATCATGCGTCGTTGCTGAAGGTGCCGGTGCTCGGGCTGTACGGCGAGAAGGATTCGAACATCACGCAGGCGGCGCTCGCGAACATGCGCAAGGCGATCCAGGCGAGCGATTCGAAGCTCGCGCGCCAATCGGAGATCGTCGTCTATCCGGATGCCGGTCATGCGTTCTTCGCGGATTACCGGCCGAGTTACGTGAAGGGCGATGCCGAGGACGGCTGGAAGCGCGCGATCGAGTGGTTCCACAAGTACGGCGTGATGTAAGCGACAAGGCGGCAGATGCCGCCGCCTCGTCGACGTGTCGCGCCGGTGCTTACGGGTTCGGGCCGGTCGCGATCGGCCGCGACGGATCGGCGCTCCATTCGCTCCACGAGCCCGGGTACAGCGACGCACCGTGAAGCCCGGCGATCTCGAGCGCGAGTGCGTTGTGGCACGCGGTCACGCCGGATCCGCATTGCAGGATCGCGTTGTTCGGTTCGGTGCCGGCCAGCAGCGCGGTGAACGTCTCGCGCAGTTCGTGGCCGGTCTTGAAGCGGCCGTCGGCGGCCAGGTTGTCCTTGAAGAACCGGTTGCGTGCGCCGGGAATATGGCCGCCGACACGATCGATCGTTTCGTTTTCGCCGCGATAGCGATCCGGCGCGCGCGCATCGATCACGACGCGCTGGGCCGACGTCACGTTCGCGAGCACGGCTGCCGCGTCGACCGTCGATTCGAGCGGGGCCGCCGCGCGGAAGTCGCCGGCGGCCGGGTGCGGCACGTCGGCGGTCAGCGGCTGGCCGGCTGCTTCCCATGCCTGCAGGCCGCCGTCGAGCACTGCGACGGAATCGTGCCCGAGCCAGCGCAGCAGCCACCACAGGCGCGCCGCATAGGCGCCGCCGTGTGCGTCATAGGCGACGACCTGCTGGCCCTGCTTGACACCGCGGCTGGCGAGCAGCGTGGCGAGCGCGTCGCGGGTCGGCAGCGGATGGCGGCCGTTCGTGCCGGTCTTGCGGCCGGACAGGTCGCGGTCGAGATGGAGATACTGTGCGCCCGCGATATGGCCGGCTGCGTAGGCGGCTTCGCCTGCGCCCGGATCGGCGAGATCGAAGCGGCAGTCGAACACGGCAACGCTGCCCGGCGCCGCGGCCAGGCGCTCGGCGAGATTGGTTGCTGAGATGAGCGTGGTGTAGTGGGTATGTGGCATGACGGCTCCCTGGAGTGCAAACGGCCTGATACTCCAAGTCTAAACAAAAAAAGACGGGCCGGAACCCGTCTTTTCATATGCCGAATGCCGTGCGGCGCGCAAGCACCGCGCGCAGGTCAGAGATCGCCGAGATGGCGGCGCAGGAACTCGTGGAAGTGCTGCATGCCGTCTTCCATCGGGCTCTGGTACGGGCCGACCTGCGATTCGCCGCGCGCCATCAGTGCACGGCGACCTGCGTCCATCCGCATCGCGATTTCGTCGTCCTCGATGGCCGTCTCCATATAGGCGGCGCGCTCGGCCTCGACGAACTCGCGCTCGAACAGCGCGATTTCCTCGGGATAGTAGAACTCGACGATGTTGGTCGTCTTCTGCGGGCCGCGCGGAATCAGCCACGACACGACGAGCACGTGCGGATACCACTCGATCATGAGGCCCGGGTAGTAGACCATCCAGATCGCGCCGAACTCCGGCGGCACGCCATTGCGGAATTTGAGCACCTGCTCGTGCCACGTCTTGTAGGTCGCGCTGCCCGGTTTCGCGAGCGCGTTGTGCACGCCGACCGTCTGCACGCTGTACCAGTCGCCGAACTCCCATTTGAGATCGTCGCACGACACGAAGCTGCCGAGGCCCGGGTGGAACGGGACGACGTGGTAATCCTCGAGGTAGACCTCGATGAACGTCTTCCAGTTGTAATCGCACTCGTGCACTTCGACGTGATCGAAGTGATACTCGGAGAAGTCGAAGTGATGCTTCGTGCCGAGGTTCGCGAGATCGCGCGCGACGTTGCGGCCTTCGGCCTCGAACAGCAGCCCCTGCCAGTTCTGCAGCGGGCTCTTGCCGAGGTTCAGGCACGGCTTGTCGGGGAAGTGCGGCGCGCCGAGCAGCTGGCCTTCCAGATCGTACGTCCAGCGGTGCAGCGGACACACGATGTTCTGCGTGTGGCCGCGCCCGTTCAGCATGATCGCCTGCCGGTGGCGGCACACGTTCGACAGCAGTTCGATCTGGTTCGCCGGGTTGCGGACCAGCACGCGGCCTTCCTTCTCGGACGGCAGCGCAAAATAATCCCCCGCCTCGGGCACCATCAACTCGTGCCCGACGTAACGAGGTCCTTTCTTGAAGAGGGTTTCGATCTCGCGCTCGAGCAGCGCCTCATCGAAGTATGCAGTGACTGGAAGCTGGCTGTGAGCCGACTTCAACTGAAGCGCATCGCTCAGATTGGACATTCCCACTCCCGGTGTTAGCGTGAAAGCAGTGAACAACCCAACCATCGAAAAATCGATTTAGGGAAACGCGGAATTATACCCGGTTCGCCTCGCAAGGCTAGGATTAAGTGCCTGATTTGTGTCAATTTTTTGTCCGGCGGCGATCGGGTGGCGCACAATGTGTGTCGAAGAAGGGGCCCGAATGCGTGCCCGGGTGCCCAAGTCGGCAGGTCGGAAAATTCTCTTTTGCCGTAGAATGTCCGACTTGTTTTGAAATTTGACACCCTCGTCCATGGCGAAAACCGCATCCCAAGGCGCCACCCCGCCCGGCAATGGCACCGAACCGTTGCCGGACAACTATGAAACGGCGCTCGCGGAACTCGAGACGCTGGTTGCCCGGATGGAAGGCGGCACGTTGAGCCTCGAGGATTCGCTCGCTGCGTATCGCCGCGGTGCGACTCTCGTTGCGTTTTGCCAACAGCAGCTCGAGAAAGTGGAGCAGCAGGTTCGCGTGCTCGACGGCGCGACGCTGAAGCCGCTTTCGTCCGGAACGGCCGCCACGGACGGCGAAGACGACGATCTATGACATTCGAACAATGGATGCGGTCCGTGCTCGACCGTGTCGAGGACGCACTCGGCCACTATTTGCCGGCTGACAACGTGGTGCCCACGCAACTCCACGAAGCGATGCGCTACGCGGTCCTCGGCGGCGGCAAACGCGTTCGCCCGCTGCTGTGCCATGCAGCAGGCGAACTGACCGGCGCGACCGAAGCGGCGCGCAACGCGGCAGCGGCGGCGCTGGAGATGATCCACGTCTACTCGCTCGTGCACGACGACATGCCGTGCATGGACGACGACGCGCTGCGACGCGGCAAGCCGACCGTGCACGTGCAGTACGACGAGCCGACGGCGCTGCTGGTCGGCGATGCGCTGCAGTCGCAGGCCTTCGTCGCGCTGACCGACGCCGCCGCGCTGTCGCCGGTGCAGCAGGCCGCGCTCGTGCGCGAGCTGGCGCTGGCGAGCGGCTCGATCGGCATGGCCGGCGGGCAGGCGATCGACCTGGCGAGCGTCGGCCTCAAGCTGACGCGCGAGCAGCTCGAGACGATGCACCGGATGAAGACGGGCGCGCTGTTGCGAGCGGCCGTGCGGATGGGCGCGCTGGCGGGCGACACGCCGTCGGCGGAGGCGATGGCCGCGCTCGACGTCTACGCGGGGGCCGTGGGTCTGGCCTTCCAGGTCGTCGACGACATTCTCGACGTCACGACCGATTCGGCGACGCTCGGCAAGACGGCCGGCAAGGATGCGGCGAACGACAAGCCGACCTACGTATCGATCCTCGGCCTCGACGCGTCGCGTGAGCTCGCAGCCCAGCTGCGCGCCGAAGCGCATGATGCGCTGAAACCGTTCGGCGCACGCGCACAGCGTCTCGCCGAACTTGCCGACCTGGTGGTGAACCGGGTCAGCTGACGCGAAGCCCGCCGCTGCGCACACGCTACGGTGCGTGCAATAGAATGCGGGCGCGTTTGATTTCCTACAATGGAACGACGATGTACGACTTGCTGAAAACCATCGACGACCCGGCGGATCTGCGCCGCCTCGATCGTCGCCAACTCCAACCGCTCGCGGATGAACTGCGCGCGTTCGTGCTCGACAGCGTGTCGAAGACGGGCGGCCATCTGTCGTCCAACCTCGGGACGGTCGAGCTGACGATCGCGTTGCACTACGTGTTCAACACGCCGAACGACCGGATCGTCTGGGACGTGGGTCACCAGACCTACCCGCACAAGATCCTGACGGGCCGCCGCGACCAGATGCATTCGCTGCGCCAGTACGACGGCATCTCGGGTTTCCCGCGCCGCAGCGAGTCGGAATACGACACGTTCGGCACCGCGCACTCGAGCACGTCGATCTCGGCGGCGCTCGGGATGGCGATCGGCAGCCAGCTGAACGGCGACGACCGCTTCTCGATCGCGGTGATCGGCGACGGCGCAATGACGGCCGGCATGGCGTTCGAGGCGATGAACAACGCGGGCGTGTCGGAGGATGCGAAGCTGCTCGTGATCCTCAACGACAACGACATGTCGATTTCGCCGCCGGTCGGCGCGCTGAACCGCCATCTCGCGCGCCTGATGTCGGGCCGCTTCTACGCGGCCGCGCGTGCGGGCGTCGAGCGCGTGCTGAGCGTGGCGCCGCCGGTGCTCGAACTCGCGCGCAAGCTCGAGGAGCACGCGAAGGGCATGGTCGTGCCGGCCACGCTGTTCGAGGAGTTCGGCTTCAACTACATCGGCCCGATCGACGGTCACGATCTCGATTCGCTGATCCCGACGCTGCAGAACATCCGCGAACTGCGCGGCCCGCAATTCCTGCACGTGGTGACGAAGAAAGGCCAGGGCTACAAGCTCGCCGAAGCGGATCCCGTGCTCTATCACGGCCCCGGCAAGTTCAACCCGGCGGAAGGCATCAAGCCGTCGGCCACGCCCGCGAAAAAGACTTATACGCAAGTATTCGGCGAATGGCTGTGCGATGAAGCCGAGCGCGATACGCGCGTCGTCGGCATCACGCCCGCGATGCGCGAAGGCTCGGGCATGGTCGAGTTCGAGAAGCGTTTCAAGGATCGCTACTACGACGTCGGCATCGCCGAGCAGCACGCGGTGACGTTCGCGGGTGGTCTCGCGACCGAAGGGCTGAAGCCCGTCGTCGCGATCTACTCGACGTTCCTGCAGCGTGCGTACGACCAGCTGATCCACGACGTCGCGCTGCAGAACCTGCCGGTCGTGTTCGCGATCGACCGCGCGGGCCTCGTCGGCGCCGACGGCGCGACGCACGCGGGCGCATACGATCTCGCGTTCATGCGCTGCATCCCGAACATGACGATCATGGCCGCGTCCGACGAGGACGAGTGCCGCCAGATGCTGCACACGGCGCTGCAGCAGCCGAACCCGACCGCGGTGCGCTATCCGCGCGGCGCGGGCACCGGCGTGCCGACGGTGAAGGAATTCACCGAGATCCCGCTCGGCAAGGGTGAAGTGCGTCGCCGTACGTCGCAGCCGGAAGGCAAGCGCGTCGCGATCCTCGCGTTCGGCACGATGGTCGCGCCGTCGCTCGCGGCGGGCGAGGAGCTCGACGCCACGGTCGCGAACATGCGTTTCGTGAAGCCGGTCGATGCGGCGCTCGTGCGTGAACTCGCCGAGACGCACGACTACCTCGTCACGGTCGAGGAAGGCTGCGTGATGGGCGGTGCGGGCTCGGCCTGCGTCGAAGCCCTGATGGAGAGTGGGGTTATCCGACCCGTAATACAATTGGGCCTCCCTGACCAGTTCATCGATCATGGCGATCCCGCGAAGCTGCTGTCGCAATGCGGCCTCGACGGCGCGGGCATCGCGAAATCGATTCGCGAACGCTTCCTGAGCCCGGCGGCCGATGTCGCCGATCAGGCGAAGCGCGTCGCATAAGCTGGCGCCGCCTGCGGGCGGCGTCGGTGCGACTGGCGCAACCGGTCTACATTGATGCGGAAAACATGGGCCTGCGGGCCCATGTTGCTTTTCCGGCTGCCGCGTGACGCGGCGTGCGCGTCGTCGAACGCGCGGCTTACAAGGATTGAACAAGATGAACCAGATGAATCCCGCCTTCGTGATGCCCGACGTGCAGAGCACGGTGGATACCCGCCAGATTCCGATTCAGCGCGTGGGCGTGAAGGCGGTCCGGCATCCGTTGACGGTGTGCACCGAGAGCGGCGACGTGCAGCCGAGCGTCGGCGTCTGGAATCTCGACGTGCGCCTGCCTGCCGATCAGAAGGGCACGCACATGTCGCGCTTCGTCGCGCTGCTCGAAGAGAACCGTGCGCCGCTGACGGTCGAGCGCTTCCGCGCGATGCTCGCGTCGATGCTCGAGAAGCTGGAAGCCGAGGCCGGCCGCATCCAGGTCACGTTCCCGTACTTCGTGAACAAGACGGCGCCGGTGTCGGGCGTGCAGAGCCTGCTCGACTACGAAGTGACGCTCGCGGGCGAATGCCGCGACGGCGAAACGCGCCTGTTCCTGAAGGTGCTCGTGCCGGTGACGAGCCTGTGCCCGTGTTCGAAGAAGATTTCGCAGTACGGCGCGCACAACCAGCGCTCGCACGTGACGATCGATGCCGAACTCGCAGCCGACCTGCCGGTCGAGGCGCTGATCCGCATCGCGGAAGAAGAGGCGTCGTGCGAGCTGTGGGGCTTGCTGAAGCGTCCGGACGAGAAGTTCGTGACGGAGCGCGCGTACGAAAACCCGAAGTTCGTCGAGGATCTGGTGCGCGACGTCGCGCAGCGTCTCGACGCGGACGAGCGTGTGATCGCCTACGTGCTCGAAGCCGAGAACTTCGAATCGATCCACAATCACAGCGCGTATGCGCTGATCGAGCGCGACAAGCGACACCCTGCGTAACGTCGGGGCGCTGCGGCGCTGCGTCGAATTGCCGCTGCAATGAAGAAGGCCGCTCGAATCGAGCGGCCTTCTTGTTTTCCGTCCGGCGCGTGCAGGTGCGAGCGACGTTGCGCAGCGCCGTGCCGCGCGACTCAGCGTGCGAGCGACGCGAGATCCCAGCGTGGCTTCACCGTGAACGCGTAGTCCGCATTCGCCTGCTCGGGCCAGCGGCCGAGCCGCAGTGCGCCGGCGAGCGCGATCATTGCGCCGTTGTCGGTGCAGAGCGCGAGATCGGGGTAGTGCACGTCAAAGCCGCGTTTGGCCGCGGCGGCCGACAGCGCCGCGCGCAACTGGCGGTTCGCACCGACGCCGCCCGCGACCACGAGGCGCTTGAGCTTCGTCTTCTTGAGCGCGGCGAGCGATTTCGCAACGAGCACGTCGACGGCTGCGTCGACGAAGCCGCGCGCGAGATCGGCCTTCGCGCGCTCGAGCGCAACGCCCTCCAGCTTCGCCGCTTCGAACTTCTTCATCTGCGTGAGCACGGCCGTCTTCAGGCCGCTGAAGCTGAAGTCGAGATCGCCCGAATGCAGCATCGGGCGCGGCAGCACGACCGCGCCCGGCGTACCCGTTTCCGCGAGCTTCGACACTTCCGGGCCGCCCGGATAGCCGAGGCCGATCAGCTTCGCCGTCTTGTCGAACGCTTCGCCGGCCGCGTCGTCGAGCGTCTCGCCGAGCGTCTCGTACACGCCGACGTCGGTCACGCGCATCAGTTGCGTGTGGCCGCCCGACACCAGCAGCGCGATGAACGGGAACGGCGGCGGCTCGTCGACGAGCAGCGGCGACAGCAGGTGGCCTTCGAGGTGATGGATGCCGACGGTCGGCTTGTTCCATGCGAGCGCGAGCGCGTTCGCGATGCTCGCGCCGACCAGCAGCGCGCCGGCGAGGCCGGGGCCTTGCGTGAATGCGATCGCGTCGATGTCGTCGCGGCGCGTGCCGCTTTGCGCCATGACTTCCTCGAGCAGCGGCAGCGCGCGGCGGATGTGGTCGCGCGACGCGAGCTCGGGCACGACGCCGCCGTATTCGCGGTGCATCGCGATCTGCGAATGGAGCGCATGCGCGAGCAGGCCGCGCTGCGTGTCGTAGAGCGCGAGGCCGGTTTCGTCGCAGGAGCTTTCGATGCCGAGAACGAGCATGGGTCAGGGCGGGGCGCGCTGCATCGAGCGCGCCGCAGGAAGGTAGACGTAACCGCAAATTATAGCAGGCGAGGGTCGATCGCCGCTTTGCGCGGCCCGGGCCGCAGGCCGGGCAGGGACAACGCTTCTGTAACCTTCGTGGGGTCGGTTCACATGTTGAACAGGATGCTGCCGCTTCAACGCGGTTCCCATCCGCGCCGGTCGACGACGGATGGCTCTGTGGCGATAGACGTCAAGACTCTCGGCTGCGTTCTCGTGGAGGCTCGGAGTAGGCCGTGTTCCAGATCGCCTCCCTGTACCGGGGAAGACGTATGAGTCGCGCGAATGCACAGCCGGCACACGACGGCCAGGTTGACGGCCGATGCAGCGCGTTTCCGGTGAAATCGAGCTGAAGCGAGTTGTCGGACACTTGCGCGACGGCATCGATCTTCACGCGTCGATGCCGCCGCCGATTTCGTCAGATGGCGAACAGCATCGCGGCAAAGGCTGCATGGAGCCAGCCAACATGTGCGAGTTGGCGGTTACGCACCTGCGTTGCTCGGAACGACCATTGCAGGAAGAAGATGGCCAGTACCGTGATGAACGCGGCGAGAATGGACGGCGCCGCCCCTGCGCGGCTCCGGGAATAAGTGCCCCGATGCGTACGTTTAGGTATCGCGCGCGCCCGAGAACGTTCATGCCGTCACACAGGCAGGGGGGCCTTGCGCGCTCGATGAATAGCGCACGGCAGTCGCTCAACTCGCGGCAGACGCGATGCTTCAATGTCTATGGAGGGAGCCATGTATGCCATTTGCAGAGTCATCGTCGTCGCGGGCGCGGCCGTCCTTGGTGTGACGCCGCAGGCAAGCTGGGCGCAGCATACAGTCGACGCGACATTGCTATCCAACTCGATTCAGCTCAAGACGCATACCGTGAAGTCTGGTCGCGTCACGCTTGATGTCAAAAATGCCGCTGACAACAACATGGAACATGAGCTCGTCGTGCTCAAGACGGATCTGTCTGACGATGCGCTCCCTGTCAGAAAAGGAGAGGTAATGGAGCACAGGCTGACGAAAATCGGGGAAGTCGAAGATATCGCGCCCGGCAGGAGCAAGCGTGTGTCATTCAAGCTCGCACCCGGCCACTACGTGCTGATCTGCAACAAGCCGGGGCACTATGAATCCGGCATGCACACAGTGCTTGTCGTGGCACCGTGAATTGCAACGCGGGCTTGCTAGAACAATGGCCGTCAACGACACGTGTCGATATGCGGAGACTTACGTGCATCGGCGTTCGGCTTCCGCCGACAACTATGGATCGACATCGATCGGAGCGAGTTCGCCCGCTTCGGTGACCATGCTTCGAAAATTCATGATGCGCGGGCGAGACGGGCGGAATAAACGAGGTTGCCGATTCGTTTACTAGCTGCTCTTCCACGTTCGGAGTTCCATCATGAAACAGATCCATGCGGCGTTCGGTGCTGCGTTGTCGGCTGTCGTGCTGGCGAGCGTCGTGGCGTGTGGCGGCGGTTCGTCTCACGAGAGACAGTACGCGGTCAGTGCGCTGGTCTCCGACGGCGCTGTTCCGGCTGCGCACGTGGATGCCAACCTGAAGAATCCATGGGGCATTGCCTTCAATCCCAAGGGCTTCGTCTGGGTCGCGGATAACGGCACGCAGCACGCGACGCTCTACGATGGCAACGGCGTGCCGCAATCGCTCGTCGTGACGATCCCGCCGGGCACGAGCGGCGACCCCGCTCCGACCGGGATCGTGTTCAATGGCACGAATGACTTCATGGTGACCCAGGGCGCCAAATCGGGGCCTGCAGCGTTCATTTTCGTTGGCGAGGGCGGGACCATGACCGCATGGTCGCCCGCGGTCGACCCGACGTCGGCAATCACGGTGTTCGACAGCGGCGGCGCCGCCGTCTACAAGGGGCTCGCGATTGCCAGTAACAACGGGGCGAATTTCCTGTACGCGACGGACTTCCACAACAACCGGATCGACGTGTTCGACCGGACCTTCGCCAAAGTCACGCCAGTCGGCGCGTTTCAGGATCCCGCTTTACCTGCGGGATTCGCGCCATTTGGCATCCAGGCGCTCGGCTCGAAACTGTTCGTCGCCTACGCGAAGCAGGATGCGGCAGCACATGATGACGTCAAGGGCGCAGGCTTCGGCGTGATAGATGTGTTCAGTCCGTCGGGACAATTCCTGCAGCGCTTCGCTACCGGCGGGTCGCTGAATGCGCCGTGGGGTATGGCACTGGCTCCTGCGAATTTTGGACGCTTCAGCAACGCCGTCCTGATCGGCAACTTTGGCGATGGCATGATCCACGCGTTCGATGCGACGTCCGGGACCATGCTCGGGACCCTTGAGCACGCTGACGGCAGCGCAATCGTCGAGGCTGGACTGTGGGGCATCGCATTCGGGAATGGGCTCAACAGTCAGCCCACTAATACGCTGTTCTTCGCGGCCGGCACGAACGACGAAGCGGATGGTCTCTATGGCCGCATCGACGTGGGGCCGTGATCGCCAGGATGACCTCAGCAGCCAGCTGAGGAGCGAGCCGCGCCGAGACTTGATCGGGCAGTCGAAATCCATAAGCGTCGGTTTGGCCAAATGTCACCTCATTCATCGATTGGGACGATCGATCTGCAGGGGCAAGTGAATGTTCGTAAGCGCCTCGCAGCTTCACAAGTGACCTCATTGACTCGCTCAACCTGCCCAGGCTGTGCGGAGCCAGTTCCAATGCGACCTTGACTTCCACTAAAAGCAATCAAACACCGTGTGGTCAATGGAAAGAGAACAAGCGCATCGTCCGAACCGAATCCGAGAGTGTCTCTGGACGGCAACCGTCCATGTTGTCCCAAGGCAGGATCGGGAACCCGGGATAGGGCCGGCTGCTGACGAGGAAGTCGCTGGTGGATGAGATCAGCCGCATTCAGGTTCTCCTGCCGACCCGCAAGGATGAGGACCGTCGATTCACGGTTGCGAGTGCAACCTGCGAATCGGGGCTGCGCCCCCATCCAAGCGTTGCGTTCTCCGCCGTCGCATGTATCATTCGCCCTTCCTCAAGATATTCATCAGTCGCCTACCTCTAAGTGGCTGATAAATATGCATAATTCCTAGCCTATGCAAAGTTCCTGAACAAACCGCGCCATGGAAACTTACGACATCGCCGTGATCGGCGCGGGCGCCGCCGGGATGATGAGCGCCGCGGTCGCCGGGCAACTCGGCCGCCGCGTGGTGCTGATCGACCATGCGCCGCGGCTCGCCGAGAAAATCCGCATCTCGGGCGGCGGCCGCTGCAACTTCACGAACCTCCATGCGGGCCCCGACAACTACCTGTCGTCGAATCCGCATTTCGCGCGCTCGGCGCTTGCGCGCTACACGCCGCGCGACTTCCTCGGGCTGCTCAAGCGTCACCACGTGACCTGGCACGAAAAGCACAAGGGGCAGCTCTTTTGCGATCACGGCAGCGACGCGGTCATCGACGTGCTGAAGCATGAATGCGACGCGGGCGGCATCGCCTGGCGCCGGCCGGTGGTCGTCGACGCGGTGCGCCACGCGCCGTCCGACGGCTTCACGCTCGACACGCAGCAGGCGGGGCCGATCCGCGCACGCGCGCTGATCGTCGCCACCGGCGGCCTGTCGATCCCGAAGATCGGTGCCACCGACTTCGGCTACCGGCTCGCGAAGCAGTTCGGCCACAAGCTCGTCGATACGCGGCCCGCGCTCGTGCCGCTCACCTTTGCGTCGCAGGACTGGGAGCCGTTCGCGGCGCTGTCCGGCGTGTCGCTCGAAGTGCGCGTGTCGACCGGCGACAAGAAGCGCGGCGGCGAATTCGTCGAGGACCTGCTGCTGACCCATCGCGGCCTGTCGGGCCCCGGCATCCTGCAGATCTCCAGCTACTGGCACTCCGGCGACCCGATCCGTATCGACCTGCTGCCCCAGCGCGACGCGGTGGCCGACCTGCTCGACGCGAAGCGCACGTCGAAGCGCCAGATCGGCTCGCTGCTCGCGGACTGGGTGCCGTCGCGCCTCGCCCACGTCTGGCTCGACACGCACCGCGTCGCGGCCGACGCGCGGCTCGCGGACCTGCCCGACAAGACGCTGCGCCAGATCGGCGACGCGCTGTCCGGCTGGACGCTGACGCCGAACGGCACCGAGGGCTACAAGAAGGCCGAGGTGACGAAAGGGGGCGTCGATACGCGCGAACTGTCGTCGGCGACGATGATGAGCGCGCGGGTGCCGGGGCTGTTCTTCATCGGCGAGGCGGTGGACGTGACGGGCTGGCTCGGCGGTTACAACTTCCAGTGGGCATGGGCGTCCGGCACGGCGGCCGGGCAGGCTGCGGCGGAGTTCTCGCGCGGCGCCTGACACGGCTGCGCGCCCTGCCGTTGACGGGACCCGGCCCTTATGTCTTTGCACGACGCTCTGCTATACTCGTAAGTCTTCCCTGCAAACCTTTATTCGTGTCGGATCATGACGATCATTCGCGTTAAAGAAAACGAGCCGTTCGAAGTCGCCATGCGTCGCTTCAAGCGCACGATCGAGAAGAACGGTCTGCTGACCGAGCTTCGTGCGCGGGAGTTCTACGAAAAGCCGACCGCCGAGCGCAAGCGCAAGAAGGCTGCTGCGGTGAAGCGTCATTACAAGCGGATTCGCAGCCAGACGCTGCCGAAGAAGCTGTACTGAACGATTGAGCGCCGCGCGGTTCGCTGAGCGGCGCACCGGCGACCTCCGCACGATCGGCCTCGTTCCGGGGCCGCGAGTCGCCGATGCCGGATTCGAGCAACCCGCTTGAGACTTAGTCCCAAGCGGGTTTTTGTGTTGACGCCCGTTCGCGGGCGTCGAAGTCACGTTTCCATCCCGGGTGCAAGATGAGTTTGAAAGAGCAGATCAGCGAAGACATGAAGGCCGCGATGCGCGCGAAGGAAAGCGAGCGTCTGGCGACGATTCGCCTGCTGATGGCCGCGATCAAGCAGCGCGAGGTCGATGATCGGGTGACCCTCGACGACGCGGGCATCACCGCGGTGATCGACAAGATGATCAAGCAGCGCAAGGACTCGATCAGCCAGTTCGAGGCCGCCGGCCGCGACGATCTCGTCGCGAAGGAGCAGGCCGAACTGACGGTGCTGGGCGCCTACATGCCCGCGCAGCTGTCGGACGCCGAAGTGGCTGCCGAAGTCCAGGCCGCGGTCGCGGCAACCGGCGCAGCCGGCCCGCAGGACATGGGCAAGGTGATGGGCGTGCTGAAGGGCAAGCTCGCCGGCCGCGCCGACATGACGGCCGTTTCCGCGCAGGTCAAGGCCGCGCTGTCGAAGTAAAACCCGCTTCCCGGCGCGTCGCATGCGCGTGCGCCGGAGCGTCGTATTGTCTTTTTTTCGCTCGATCCCACGGTGATTCCGCATTCGTTCCTGCAGGATTTGCTGAACCGCGTCGATATCGTCGACGTGGTGGGCCGGTACGTGCAGCTCAAGAAGGGCGGCGCCAACTTCATGGGGTTGTGCCCGTTCCATAACGAGAAGAGCCCGTCGTTTACCGTCAGCCCGACCAAGCAGTTCTATCACTGCTTCGGCTGCGGCGCGCACGGCACGGCGATCGGCTTCCTGATGGAGCATGCGGGGCTCACGTTCCCGGAAGCCGTGCAGGAGCTCGCGCAGTCGGTCGGCCTGACCGTGCCGCACGAGCCGTCGATGCGCGGCGGCGGCGGTGGGGGCGGCGGCGACTATCCGGCGCCCGTGTCGAAATCGGTCGCGACCGCGCTGTCCGACGTGATGTCCGCCGCGTGCGACTACTACCGCAAGCAACTGCGTGGCGCGACCGTCGCGATCCAGTACCTGAAGAACCGGGGCCTGACCGGCGAGATCGCCGCGCGCTTCGGGCTCGGCTATGCGCCGGACGGCTGGCAGAACCTCGAAACGGCGTTCCCGGACTACCGCGACGACTCGCTCGTCGAATCGGGGCTCGTGATCGTCAGCGAGAAAACCGACGCGCAGGGCGTGGCGCGACGCTACGACCGGTTCCGCGAGCGGATCATGTTCCCGATCCGCAACGTGAAGGGGCAGGTGATCGGGTTCGGCGGACGCGTGCTCGGCAGCGGCGAGCCGAAGTACCTGAATTCGCCGGAAACGCCGCTGTTCAACAAGGGCAGCGAACTGTACGGGCTGTTCGAGGCGCGCCTCGCGATCCGCGAGCGCAAGTACGTGCTGGTCGTCGAAGGCTACATGGACGTCGTCGCGCTCGCCCAGCTCGGCTTCCCGAACGCGGTCGCGACGCTCGGCACGGCATGCACGCCGATCCACGTGCAGAAGTTGCTGCGCCAGACCGACACGGTCATTTTCAGCTTCGACGGCGACTCGGCCGGCCGGCGCGCGGCGCGCCGCGCGCTCGAAGCGTGCCTGCCGCATGCGGCGGACAACCGGACGATCCGATTCCTTTTCCTGCCGGCCGAGCACGATCCGGACAGCTATGTACGCGAATTCGGTGCGGACGCGTTCTCCGAGCAGGTCGAGCGCGCGATGCCGCTGTCGCAATTTCTGTTGAACGAAGCAATTGCGGGCAAGGCGCTCGATCAGCCGGAAGGTCGCGCGAAGGCGCTGTTCGACGCGAAGCCGCTGTTGCAGGCGCTGCCGGCAAACGCGTTGCGCGCGCAGATCATGCACATGTTCGCCGACCGTCTCGATATCCCGTTCGAGGAAGTCGCGGGATTGTCGGACGTCGATGCACGCATCGCGGCGCCGCCGCGCCAGGCGCCCGCGCGCAGCGAGCGGCGGCGCGTGACGGACAGCGAAAAGCGCGCGTTGCGTACGCTCGTGATGCATCCGCGGATCGCGTCGCAGCTCGACGACGAACAGCTTGCGACCCTGCGCGCGCTGCCGCGGATCGGCGAGTTGTTCGCCGAAGTCGTCGAGCATGCGCGTGCGCTGGGCGACGGCGCGGAGTTCCGGCTGCTGTCCGATGTCCTGCGGACCTCCTCGAACGGCGCGACTTACGAGGAAATCTTCCGCGAAATTCTGGACTATGATGAAAACGTCCGCGATTTGCTGTTACAGAATCCGGAAGACGAGACGGTGCCCGAGCGGCAGCGTGAACAGGAACGGATCGCGGGGGAGGAACTGCAGGCCGCGGTGCTCAAGATGCGCTATGACGCCTGCTGCGACCGGCTTGATCGGCTGGCGCGGCAATCGACCTTCACACCCGAGGAACTGGCCGAATTGACGGAATTGAACCAGCAGCGAACCGACATGAAACGTCGGCTCGGGCTGTAGGCGGCCGGGGCGCTGAGAGAGGGCGCCCCAGCGTGCTATAATATAAGGTTTCCAGCGGTTTGTTTTCTAAGCAGAGGCGAGAATCGCGATGGCAAAGACGACAGGCGGAAAGAAAGCAGCAGGCAAGGGCTCGACGGAGCCGACCACCAAGGTCACAGCGGCCAAGTCTGCTTCTTCCACCAGGACAACGTCTTCAGCCGCGTCAGCCCCTGCAGGAAAGAAAACCGCGGCCGGCACTGCTCAGGCTGCGCCGGCGCCGGCAGCCAGAACACGGGCTGCCGCCAGACCCGACTCCGGGCCGGCCCAGCCGGCGGCGAAGCGGGCAAGTGCGAAAAGCGCAAGGGACACGACTGCCGCCGCGGACGAAACGGCAGTACGTACTACTCATGCACCTACGGTTCAACCGGCTGTCGTCCAGCAGCCGCGAGTCGATATAGCCGGTACGGCGAACTCCATGACCAAAAAGCTGAACGAAGTATCCGTCGATGACGACGCAAATCAGAGCGACGAGCAGCCCGCAGCCGCGGCTGCCCCGGGCAAATCCAAGGTGCGCGATCGTCGCGCCAAGGAAAAGGCGCTGCTGAAGGAAGCGTTCGCGACGAGCACGCCCGGCACGGCCGAGGAGCTCGAAGAGCGCCGCGTGAAACTGCGCGCGCTGATCAAGCTCGGCAAGGAGCGCGGCTTCCTCACGTATGCCGAAATCAACGACCATCTGCCGGACAACTTCACCGAGACCGAAGCCCTCGAAGGCATCATCGGCACGTTCAACGACATGGGCGTGGCGGTTTACGAGCAGGCTCCGGACGCGGAAACGCTGCTCCTGAACGACAACGCGCCGGCCGCGTCGTCGGACGATGAAGTCGAGGAAGAAGCGGAAGTCGCGCTGTCGACCGTCGATTCGGAATTCGGCCGCACGACCGATCCGGTCCGGATGTACATGCGCGAGATGGGCACGGTCGAGCTGCTCACGCGCGAAGGCGAAATCGAGATCGCGAAGCGGATCGAGGACGGCCTGCGCCACATGGTGATGGCGATTTCCGCGTGCCCGACGACGATCGCCGACATCCTCGCGATGGCCGAGCGCGTCGCGAACGAAGAGATCCGCGTCGACGAGCTCGTCGACGGCCTGCTCGATCCGAATGCTTCGGACTCCGCCGATACGGACGGTTTCTCCGCGAAGGAAGCGGAAGCGATCGAGAACGAGGACGAGGAAGCCGAAGAGGAAGAGGAAGAAGAGGAAGAGGAGGAAGACGACGGTGCCGCGCAGGCGTCGGCCAATGCCGCCCAGCTCGAAGCCCTCAAGCGCGCCTCGCTCGACAAGTTCTCGCAGATCAGCGAGTGGTTCGACAAGATGCGCCGCGCGTTCGAGAAGGAAGGCTACAAGTCGAAGTCCTACCTGAAGGCGCAGGAAACGATCCAGACCGAACTGATGACGATCCGCTTCACCGCGCGTACCGTCGAGCGTCTGTGCGACACGCTGCGTGCGCAAGTGGACGAAGTGCGTCAGGTCGAGCGTCAGATCCTGCACATCGTCGTCGACAAGTGCGGCATGCCGCGTTCGGAATTCATCGCGCGCTTCCCCGGCAGCGAGACGGATCTCGACTGGGCCGAGAAGATCGCGGCCGAAGGCCATGCGTACAGCGCGGTCCTGTCGCGTAACGTTCCGGCGATCCGCGAGCAGCAGCAGCGTCTGATCGACCTGCAGGCGCGCGTCGTGCTGCCGCTGAAGGACCTGAAGGAAACCAACCGCCAGATGGCGGCCGGCGAACTGAAGGCGCGTCAGGCGAAGCGTGAAATGACCGAGGCGAACCTGCGTCTCGTGATCTCGATCGCGAAGAAGTACACGAACCGCGGCCTGCAGTTCCTCGACCTGATCCAGGAAGGCAACATCGGCCTGATGAAGGCGGTGGACAAGTTCGAATACCGTCGCGGCTACAAGTTCTCGACCTATGCGACGTGGTGGATCCGCCAGGCCATCACGCGTTCGATCGCGGACCAGGCGCGCACGATCCGTATTCCGGTTCACATGATCGAAACGATCAACAAGATGAACCGCATCTCGCGGCAGATCCTGCAGGAAACCGGTCTCGAGCCGGATCCGGCAACGCTCGCCGAGAAGATGGAGATGCCGGAAGACAAGATCCGCAAGATCATGAAGATCGCGAAGGAGCCGATCTCGATGGAAACGCCGATCGGCGACGACGACGATTCCCATCTCGGCGACTTCATCGAGGACAACAACACGGTCGCGCCGGCGGATGCCGCGCTGCATGCCAGCATGCGCGACGTCGTGAAGGACGTGCTCGATTCGCTGACGCCGCGTGAGGCGAAGGTGCTGCGGATGCGCTTCGGTATCGAGATGAGCACCGATCACACGCTCGAAGAAGTCGGCAAGCAGTTCGACGTCACCCGCGAGCGGATCCGTCAGATCGAGGCCAAGGCGCTGCGCAAGCTGCGTCATCCGAGCCGTTCCGACAAGCTGAAGTCGTTCCTCGAAGGGAACTGATTTCCAGCGTCTCACTTGCGAACGCCGCCGGTATCCGCGTGATGTCGGTGGCGTTTGTCCTCTTTAGCGGCTTTGTTGTTACAATGCCGGCCCGGCTTCGTTGCCGGGGTGGCGTGTAGCACCGGTTGCTTCCCGTCTGGGCCCCTAGCTCATGCTTGGTTAGAGCAGCGA
>NZ_CAJPHE010000024.1:27500-113981 GCF_905339875.1 Burkholderia sp. BCC1998 | reverse complement strand
ATACGACTGGAACATCATGTTGACCGGGCGGCGGTACGGCGGCAGCGACGCGAGGTCCTCGCCGTCGACGAAGATCTTGCCGGAGGTCGCCGTCTCGAGCCCGGCGAGCATGCGCAACAGCGTCGACTTGCCGCAGCCGGAGCTGCCGAGCAGCGCGAACAGCTCGTTCTTCGCGATCGTCAGGTTCACGTTGTCGACGACCGTGCTGTCGCCGAACTTCTTCACGACGTTTTCGATGCGCACGAAGGCGTCGTGCGCGGGCCGGATGCGTTGACCGATGGCGGCCGGCCGGGCGGATACGAAATGGTCCATGATCGTCGCCCTCAACCGCCCGACTTCAGTTGCAGCCACAGGCGGTTCTGCATCCGCGCGATGTCGGCGCTGCGCGGCATCGCGAGCGACGTCTTCGCGATCGCGGCGTCCGACAGGTAGATGCCCGAATCCTGTGCGATCGCAGGCGTCACGAACGCTTTCGCGGCCTTGTTCGCGCTCGGATAGAAGATCTCGTTCGTGATCGCCGCGTTGGTCTTCGGCTCCTCGATGTAGTTGATCCACTTCAGCGCGGCTTCGGGGTGCGGCGCATCCTTCGGGATCGCCATCACGTCGAACCACAGCAGCCCGCCTTCCTTCGGAATCACGTAGCGAATTTCGTACGAGCGCTTCGCGTCGAGCGTGCGTCGCCGCGCGATGCTGACGTCGCCCGACCAGCCGAGCACGACGCACACGTCGTTGTTCGCGAGGTCGTCCGCGTAGCCGGCCGAGCTGAACTGCGTGACATACGGCCGGATCTTCCTCAGCACGTCGTAGGCGGCCTGATAGTCGGCCGGGTTCTTGCTGTTCGCATCCTTGCCCATGTACTGCAGCGCGGCCGCGAACACGGCGTCCGGCGCATCGAGCAACGAGATGCCGCAGCCCTTCAGCTTCGCCGCGTTCGCCGGGTCGAACAGCAGCGCCCAGCCGTCGGTCGGCGCGGCGTCGCCGAGCCGCTTTTTCACGGCTTCCACGTTGTAACCAATGCCCGTCGTGCCCCACGCCCACGGCACGCCGTACTGGTTGCCCGGATCGACCTTCGCGATCATCTTCATCAGCACCGGGTCGAGGTTCGCGAGATTCGGCAGCTTCGACTTGTCGAGCTTCTGGTACACGCCGGCCTGGATCTGCTGCGCGAGATAGTTCGACGTCGGCACGACGATGTCGTAGCCCGAGCTGCCCGCGAGCAGCTTGGTCTGCAGCGTATCGTCGCTGTCGTAGCTGTCGTAGCGGACCTTGATGCCGCTCTGCTTCTCGAAGTTCGGCACGGTGTCCTTCGCGACGTACTCCGACCAGTTGTACACGTTCAGGTTGGTATCGCCCGCTCGGGCGGACAGGCTGGTCGCGACGGCTAGCCCTACCGACGTGACGAGCGCGGCACGCAGGGCCGCGCGACGACGGATACGGATACGCATGGGGATTCTCCTTGTGATGGGTATCGGCCGTGGCGCAAGGTCCGGGTCCGGAACCGCGTCAACGCCGTCAGGCGGTGTTCAGCACAAGGGTCAATGTAGGGATCGCAGCCCGCACCGTCAGTCCCGAAAACCGGGACAAACGTCATCGTTGCTCAGGGCCGTTTGGGTAGATTCCCGCGTAGGCAGTCGAAAATTTTCGTGATACCTGTAGCGCCACCTGAGTTTTTCGACACCCGACGCCATGAGCGCTGCGCTTCCCACCCCCGATCTCCCGCTGAGTCACGTCGCGTTCGTGACGGATACGCTCGGCGATATCGCGCAAGCGATCGGGACGCCGCAGTTCATGCGCGCCGTGTACGACACCCTCGTGCGCTACGTCGATTTCGACGCGGTGCATCTCGACTACGAACGCGGTGCGGCGTCGGGCCGCCGCAGCGTCGGCTGGATCGGCAGCTTCGGCCGCGAGCCCGAGCTCGTCGCGCAGGTGATGCGCCACTACTACCGCAGCTATGCGAGCGAGGACGTCACGTACGCGGCCATCGACAGCGAAAGCGACACGCAGCTGCTGCAGGTGTCATCGCAGCGGGTTGCAAGCGAGCTGCGGCACCTGTTCTTCGACGCCGGCGACATCCACGACGAATGCGTGGTCGCGGGCGTGACGGGCGGCACGCGCTATTCGATTTCGGTTGCGCGTTCGCGGCGACTGCCGCCGTTTTCATTGAAGGAGCTGAGCCTGCTGAAGCACCTGTCTCAGGTCGTGCTGCCGATGGCCTCCGCGCACAAGCGGCTGCTCGGCGCGGTCTCCGCCGACGAGGCGCCGCGCGACGAACTCGATCTCGACCTCGTCGCGCAATGGCTTCCGGAACTGCAGGAACGACTGACCGCGCGCGAGATGCACGTGTGCGCATCGTTCATCCAGGGCATGACGTCGGCGGCGATCGCGCAGTCGATGGGACTCAAGACGTCCACCGTCGATACCTATGCGAAGCGCGCGTTCGCGAAGCTCGGCGTCGATTCCCGCCGGCAGCTGATGGCCCTCGTACTCAGGAATGCATCGCGCCGGCACGATGCGTGAGCGCCCGGCGAGCGCGCCGCTTGACGGTTGCACACGCAACGATACGGCAATACGCCACCGCGCCTCATCACGATTCGACTTTTTTTGGTTCCCTTGACGATGCGCCGTCCATATCGTTCAGCGATTCGTCGGACCTATCGACCAACGGGGGAATCCAACAATGAAACGATTCCGGTCATTCGCGCTGCTCGCCCGTCCGGCCTCGCTCTACGCCGCCGGCAAGCAGTTCTTAGATTCTGCTACGACCACCGCCCTTGTCCGACGCCGTGCCGCGCCGTGCAATCCGCCTGGAATCACTGCGTGATACCTGTATAACGTCCCGGGCGGTGCCATGCCACGATCATTCCGCTCATTGCCACGGCACTGAGCGCCGACCAACCGACACGACTGGCCGGTATCGTCGACATCGACACCAGCAGGATGGTGGCGTCAATGCACATCTGCGTAATGCCCGCGTTGATGCCGCGCTCGCGTTGCAGCCATAGGGTAACGATACCTGTTCCGCCGACACCGACACCGTGCCGCGCAAGCGCGAGAACGCCCATGCCGCACAACGTACCGCCGGTAAATGCTGCAAAAGGCAGACTGACGAACGCAATGGTCAGGGTTACCGGCATCGTCATCAAGGCAAGTGTGATTCCGCAACTCGCGACCGTCGACTTGATCGCGAAGCGCGCCCCCATCACAAAGTAGGCGAAGATGAAAAACGGGATATTCACGAGCGTGAATATCAGGCCGACCGGCAACGGAAAGATATACGCTGCAAGCAGCGCAATGCCCGCAATTCCGCCCGTGACAAGCCCGGCGGCCTTCAGCAGCACCAGGCCGGTTACGACGAATACCATGCCGACGATCATCGCGTAGAGATCCTCGAACAAGGAATGAGGCGTCCCGGTTCTTTCCTGGGGCGTGGAAAAGCTCAATGCCGAGGCAGATTCAGATTTCACGATGGCAAAAATTCACGTCCGATGGCGATTCGATCCCTCCCGGTTCGAACGCGCCGCTTGCTTCAAGTGCGTGCCGCTGTCTCGGATCGGCTCGCCACGAATTTCCGACCGAGGATACTTCCGCATAAAAATGCTGGCAACAGCCCAGGCACCGCTGCCAGGTCGTCATCACGCGGCCACGGTCGGGTGACCTGAGTAACCGTGTTGAGTGTCAAGCCGAGAGGGCGGGATTTCGAGCAGTTAGGTGGGTACGGGCGATGGCATTGAGGTGGGTGATGAGTTTTCGCATTCAGGCCGATCCTGGCTCGATTCCACGTACAGCAAGTTCTGACGGCACCGCCCCATCGCGAAGAAGCGGCACACGCACAGTGCGGCGTGCGTGCGCCGCGCCATGTACGCCGGCTCAATGCCGCCTCATTCCCCCGAACCCGTGCTCACCGCCGACGAACACCGGGCCACGGTGAAAGCCGGTGCCCATCGGAGCACCGACGCGGCCACGCATGCCCCCGTCGAAGTGGCCGACGTGACCGAAGTGGTCGAAGTGATGGCGATGATGGAAACGGTCGATGAAGACGAAGCTGACGCCCGTGCCGACGAACACCGCCGGTCCCCAGTACCAGGGATCGGCGTACGGATAGGCGGTATCCGGATACCACACGATGCTGCCGTCCGTGCTCTGCATCATCTGCCAGGTGCCGTCGCCTTGCCGGCACGCGCGCCCGACGATCTGCTGTTCCGTGCCGTCGATTTCCGCTTGCATGACGACCGCACGGCAGCGGGCGCCTTCGTCCGGCGAGTCGTCATAGGTTTGCGCAAGCACGCACATGGAGCAGCCGAGACAGACGACGCCCATCCCGACCCGAAACAAGTTGCACATGATCGGCTCCTGCATTGTTGCCCCCGACCACCCGAGCCTTGGCGTCACGGACGACGCGCGGCTTCGTATAGGGTCACCCGACCGTTAGACGATGTGGCATGCCCGATTATTCCTGGGGTCGGGATACGCATGCGTGATGCACGAACCGCCGACGATCATGCGCGCGCCGAACGCCGGACGATGCAGTAGACGCCCGCCGCCATCACGCCGAAGACCACATGGGCGACCAGCGTGATCGCGCCGCGCACCGGAACGAACCACGGGAAGATCGCGGTGAACGCGTGCAGGTTGATACCGTAGAGCACCAGTCCGAACGCGCCGCCCGCCACCAGCGCGGCGCCGGGCGACAGGTTGCGCACCATCCTCGCCAGCACGGCCGTATAGGCAAGCGACAACGCGGCATGCACCAGCGTCGCCACGCCCATGATCGTCGGATCGAAGCCCGGGGACGCGCCGAGCAAGGCTCGCCCCATCACGAGGGCGGCCGTCAGGCGCGCGTCGCGCAGCAGGTTGTGAAAGGGGTCTTCTCCGGCGATCGGCCAGAGCAGCAGCTCGATGACGGTCGAGCCGACCGCCGCGCCGAACGCTGCCCAGAGAATCGGGACCGGACCGTTCTGTTTCAATGGTGCTCCGCGATGGCCGCGCGCCGTGCGGACTTACAGCGGGCGTTCGCAATCCGTCCAGTATGCGAACGGATCGCGATGCTTCGGGTAGTGCTCGTCGAGCCACTTCAGCAACGTCGCACGCGCGTTGTCCAGATCGGCCTTCGACGACGACGTCGTCAACTCGTGCACCTCGGCGGATTTTTCCCGGTCCATCACGTAGCAGTTCCAGTCGGGGCCGTCGAGATCCGGATCGTCGGACGCCTTCGACGACTTGCGCCAGCCGACCCCCTTGCGCGCATCGATGTAATAGCGCGGATGCACTTTCAGATACGACAGCTCGCCGCCCTGCAAGCTGCTTTCCGCGCGCAGCACGTCGCGTTCGTCGACGATCTGCGTGACTTCCGGCAGCCGGCGCGAGCGCCAGCCGGCCGGCAGCGTCGCCGTCGCCCGCACGGCGTCGTACGGGCCCCACGCGAGGCCCCAGGCTTCGGCCATGCGCTTCATGAACGCATCCGCGCCCGGATAGCCGCGCAACTGGATTCTCGTCGACAGCGTGACTTCGACGCGGCCGTCGGCGCCGGTCGGGTCGCCTGCCGCTTCGAACGGGTTGCCCGGGCGCGACGCGCGCTGCTGCGCGTCCGCGGGCGCCATGCCCGAAAACAGCTGGTCGAGCGCCGCACGCGCTTTCGACGACTTGTCTGGTCTATTCATTCCTCATTCCCTCTGCATTCGAACGGTTCAACACGCTCGATTCTCGTTAATCTGTCGGGTCCCGCAATTTTCCGCGGTCGCATTGTCGACGATCCGGTAGCCCGGGTCGAGCGGCGGCGCCGTCCGCGCCGCCTGCGTCGCCTGCGTCGCACATCTCGACGCCCGTGCCGCCTATCCCAGCGCGGCCCGCATCCGCTCCATCAGCGCGAGCACCTCCGGACGATTCTCGCCCTTCGCATGCACGAAGTGATACCTGAGCGGCGACTCGACCTCATGCCGGCTCACGCGGACGAGCGCGCTGCGCTTGAGATACGCATCCGCGAGCGGCGTTCGCGCCAGCGCCACGCCGAGCCCCGCCTCGGCCGCCGCGAGCACGAGGTTGTAGTCCTCGAAACGGCGATCCTGCGCGCGCGGCTTGAACGGTATGCCGAGCGCGTCGAACCAGGTGCGCCAACCGGTCACGTCGGAGTCGTGCAGCAGCGGCATCTCGAGCAGCGCGGCGGCGTCGTTGCGACGGCGCCGCGCGGCCAGCTGCGCGGCGAGCCGCGGATGCGCGACCGGATGGAGCGTCTCCGGCATGAACGCGCTGGTTTCGAGCTGACGCCAGTTGCCGCGCCCGTACCGGATCGACAGATCCGCTTCGCCGGCGGCGATGTCCACATTGCGAAGCTCGATGCCGAGCTCGATGCGCAACGCGGGCGCCTCGCTCTCGAGCGCGTGCTGGCGTTCGAGCAGCCAGAGCTGCGCGAATGCCGGCACCACGCTCATCCTGACCAGTCGCGGCGTACGCGGCGAGCGCCACTGGTCGGCCGCGCCGTCGATGATCGCGAATGCCTGTTCGATCCGGCCGACGAAGCGCTGGCCGTCCGGCGTCAGCCGCACGCCGCGCGCATGACGTTCGAACAACGCCATGCCAAGCCAGTTCTCGACGGCCGCCACGCGCCGGCTGATCGCGCCGTGCGTGACGCCGGACGCGTCGGCGGCCGCCAGGAACGAACCCAGACGCGCCACCGCACAGACGGTCTCCAGGCTGGCCAGCGGCGGCCGCGGGCCGGGTGCCGGCGCGACCGACGGCAGCGCGTCCGCCGCATGCTGCTGCGTGCGCGCCGGGCCATCGGCCCGGCGTCGCACCGAGCTGTGAGCCATATTCATACCCGCTGGTTGATCTGTGCGCTAGCTTAACATCTCGCGTCGCCACACCATTGCCGCATGAACACGCTTTCCTCCCCCTCGTCGCGCAGCGCGCGACTGCCGCTCGTCGCGGCCGGCGCGGTGGCGTTCACGATCGTCTCGTGGGCCTCCGCCTTCCCGTTCATCCGGATCGGCCTGCACGGGCTGGCCCCGCTGCAACTCGCGGCCGCGCGCTTCGCGACCGCGGCGGTGCTCGCGATCGCATGGCTCGCGTGGCGGCGGCCTCGCATGCCGGCCAGCGGCGACGCGTTGCGCTTTCTCGTCTGCGGCCTGCTCGGCATCGCACTCTACAACGCGCTGCTCAATACCGGCGAGCAGACCGTGTCGGCCGACGCGGCGAGCTTCATCGTGAACACGCTGCCGATCTTCACGGCGCTGCTGGCGGCGGTGTTTCTGCGCGAACGCTTCAATCGCCGGGGATGGCTCGGCTCGCTGGTCAGCCTGGCCGGCATCGCCGTGATCGCGCACGGCCAGCCGGGAGGCCTCGTGCTTGGCTCCGGCAGCACGCTGATCCTCGGCGCGGCATTGTGTTCGGCCAGCTATTTCGTGCTGCAGCGGCGGCTGATTCCCGTCTACGGCGCGCTGCCCTGCGCCGCGTATACGCTGCTGGCCGGTGCGCTGCTGCTCACGCCATGGTTGCCCGGCGCGCTCGCATCGCTCGGCGGCGGCGCGTCACGCGACACGGCGCTCGCCGTCCTGGTTCTCGGCATCTTTCCCGCTGCGCTGGGTTACGCGACCTGGACCTTCGCACTCGGCTACTTCGGCGCGGCACGCGCTGCCAATTTCCTGTACCTGACACCGGCCGTCGCGACGGTGTTGTCGATGGCGCTGACAGGCGAGCGGCCCGGCATCGAAACGGTGTGCGGCGGCCTGCTGGCAATCGCCGGCGTGATATTCGTGGCCTTGCGCGGACGGACGTAGGCATGCGGCCGCGCCGAACGGCAACGCCGGTTCGGCCAAGCCGAACGAGCCGGCCCCGTCATCTGCAAAGCCGGACGTACACGCTGCGCCGAACGGCCCGTCGCCATGCGCCATTCGCCGACGCGGCCGGGCTTGACCGTTAGTTGCAACAAGCGGATGGCGGCATCTCGAGCAGCGCCACGGCGACGAAACTGTGCAGACAAATCGACCGAACAGTGCCGGATTGATTGCATCGCGCTGTCCATGGTCATTGGGAGCGGCCCGGTCGAATAATCGAAGCAATCGACGGTGCAAGACGCTCACACCTGCGCGACGCATCGCGAAACGGCCGCGCCATCGCATCACATTTGCGCAAGGCCGGGCAATTCGCGGAAGCGGGCGCAAGCGCGTTCGGATATATTCATACGAATTGCGTGTCGCCCGACGCAATCGCCCGCTCGCTCGTGCGAGCCCCGGGCGACATGCAAGCCGGGCCCGTCACGGGTCACGGAGATTCGTCCGGCACACCGACCGCCTCACAAGGGCGCGCGGCAAACCGGACGGCACCAGAAATATCAATCAACGGAGATGGCAGATGGAACGAAGCACTGTCGGCATGCGCTGCAAACCCCTGATCACCGTCGCACTGGCGGCCGCCGCATTTGCGGCCGCGTCGGGCGCGATGGCCGACCAGGTCGTGAAGATCGGCAGCGTCGAACCGACGACGGGCGGCATTTCGCACCTCGGCAAGGACAACGAGAACGGTGCACGCCTCGCGGTGGAAGAAATCAATGCGAAGGGCCTGACGATCGGCGGCCAGAAGATCACGCTGCAGCTCGACGCGCAGGATGACGCGGCCGACCCGCGCCAGGCCACGCAAGTCGCGCAGAAGCTCGTCGACGACAAGGTCGTCGCCGTCATCGGCCACCTGAACTCGGGCACGTCGATCCCGGCGTCGAAGATCTACAGCGACGCGGGCATCGTGCAGATCTCGCCGTCCGCCACGAACCCGACCTACACGCTGCAGGGCTTCAAGACGACCTACCGCGTGGTCGCGACCGACGCGCAGCAAGGTCCGGCACTCGCGAGCTACGCGCAGTCGAAGGGCGTGAAGAGCGTCGCGGTGATCGACGATTCGACCGCGTACGGCCAGGGCCTCGCGAACGAATTCGAGAAGAAGGCGAAGGCGCTCGGCCTGAAGGTGCTGTCGCACGACGCGACCAACGACAAGGCCGTCGACTTCCGCGCGATTCTCACCAAGGTCAAGGGCGAGAACCCGGACGCGATCATGTACGGCGGCATGGACGCCACCGGCGGCCCGCTCGCGAAGCAGGCGAAGCAGCTCGGCCTGCGCGCGAAGATCCTGTCCGGCGACGGCGTGTGCACCGACTCGCTCGCCCAGCTGGCCGGCCCGGCCGCCGACAACGTGCTGTGCTCGCAGGCGGGCGCGGCGCTCGAGAAGATGCCGGGCGGCGCGGCGTTCCTCGCCAAGTACCAGAAGCGCTTCAACCAGGGCATCAAGTTCGATGCGCCGTTCGCGTACGACGCGGTCTACATCGCGGTCGACGCGATGAAGCGCGCGAACTCGACGGACCCGGCGAAGATCCTCGCCGCGATGCCGTCGACGAAATATGAAGGCGTGATCGGCACGACGACGTTCGACGCGAAGGGCGACCTGACGCACGGGATCATCTCGATCTACGGCTACAAGAGCGGCAAGAAGACCTTCCTCGACCAGGTGAAGATGTAACGCCTCGCGACGCCGGCACGACGGGAACGCCACCCGTTTGCGCCGGCGTCGCGCGGGGCCGATTCAAGTTTTGCGGAGATGAGGCGACATGTGTGCAATGGCGTATGCGGAATTTCAACAGGAGTTGAAGAAAGCGCAGTTGACGGCGCGCGAGTTCGCCCGGCTGATCCGGATGAACGAAAGTTCCATCACGAACTATTCGAGCAAGGGCACCGTCCCTTCCCACCTCGCGGTCATCGCGACACTCATCGGCGCGCTCGCCGCGCACGAGATCGATTTCCGGCACGTGATCGGCAAGACGGGCATCGAGCCGAAACGGCCGCGTGGCGTCGGCGCGTTTCCGGCGGCCAAGCCGCGCACGCGAAAGACCGCGAAAGCCGGCTCCTGAGCCGCAGCGGTCGGTAGCGGCATCGTCGGTGCCGCTCGACACCGTCACGCGCGCTGCCGCGCCGCGCTCGCGGCCCGCCCGTCACGCCGCCGCACGCACGTGCTCGAGCAGCGCCTGCAGCGGATGACGCACCTGCCGCGCGGACATGCGCTTCACCTGGCTGCGGCACGAATACCCGGTCGCCAGCGCTTCACCCTCCACTTCCGGCGCATCGACATGCGCGGCCCACGATTGCGCATAGATCGTGCGCGACGTCTGCAGGTTGCGCGCCTCGTGCCCGTAGGTCCCCGACATCCCGCAGCACCCTGCCGCCTGAACCGCCAGGCGCAACCCGCGACGCGCGAACACCTGCGCCCACTGCTTGCCGCTGTCGGGCGCGTTGGTCTTCTCGGTGCAATGCGGCAGCAGCCGGTACGCTGCCGATACGCCGTGCGCGCCCGCCCCGGCCTCCGGCATCGCGTCCAGCAACCACTCCTGCGGCAGCGCGACCTTCGGCACGTCGGCGAGCCCCGTCACCTTCAGGTATTCCTGCCGATACGTGAGCGTCATCGCCGGATCGAGGCCGACGAGCGCGACACCCGAGCGCGCGAGCGCGGCCAGTTGCGTCGCATTGCGAATCGCCGCCTGCCCGAACGCGCGAAGAAAGCCCTGTACGTGCAGCGCCTTGCCGTTCGGCGCGAGCGGCGCGAGCCACACCTGGAAGCCGATACGCGCGGCCAGTTCGATCAGCGTCGCCAGTTGCTCGGTGTCGAAATAACGCGTGAACGTGTCCTGCACGATGACGACGCTGCGTGCGCGCTGCGCATCGCTCAACGCGGCGAGCGCCTGCGGCTCGGCCGGCCGCACCTTCCATTGCCGGATCACGGCCGCGAGGTCGAAGCGGCTCAGGAGCGGACTATCGACCATGCCGACGTGCCGCTCGAGCAGCGTGCGCACCCAGCCGGCGCGCATCAGGCCGTTGTACAGCGCGGGCACGCGCGCCATCCACGGCATCGTGAATTCGAGCGAGCCGATCAGGTAGTCGCGCAGCGGCCGCAAGTAGCGCTGGTGATACAGCTCGAGAAAGCGCGAGCGGAACTCGGGCACGTTGACCTTGACCGGGCACTGCCCCGCGCACGACTTGCACGCGAGGCAGCCGGCCATCGCGTCGTACACCTCGTGCGAAAAGTCGGCTTCGCCGTTGCGCGCCGCGCGGCTGTTGCGCCAGCGTTGCGCGAAACCGCGCAGGAACGGCTGTCGCGCACGCGCGGCCGCGACGACGTCGACGCCGGCCTGTCCTTGCAGACGCAACCATTCGCGCATCAGCGACGCGCGCCCCTTCGGCGACTGCACGCGTTCACGCGTCGCCTTCCACGACGGGCACATCGCGTCGTCCGGATCGAAGTTGTAGCACGCGCCGTTGCCGTTGCAGTGCATCGCCGTGCCGTAACTCTGCCACACGCGCTCGTCGATCTGCCGGTCGTGATCGCCGCGCGTGGGCACCTCGTCGATCTTCAAGAGCCGCAGCGTCGGCGCCGGCGGCGTCGCGATCTTGCCCGGGTTGAACTGGTTGTGCGGATCGAACGCGGCCTTCAGCTGCTGCAGCGACGGATACAGCTCGCCGAAGAACGCCGGCGCATATTCGGAGCGCACGCCCTTGCCGTGCTCGCCCCATAACAGGCCACCATGCCGCTGCGTGAGTTCGGCCACCGCGTCCGACACCGGCCGCACCAGCGCGGCCTGCTTCGGGTCCTTCATGTCGAGCGCCGGACGCACGTGCAGCACGCCCGCGTCGACGTGGCCGAACATCCCGTACTGCAACCCGTGGCCGTCGAGCAGCGCGCGGAATTCGGCGATGTACGCGGCGAGATTCTCGGGTGGCACCGCGGTGTCCTCGACAAACGGCTGCGGGCGCGCCTCGCCCTGCACGTTGCCGAGCAGGCCGACCGCGCGCTTGCGCATCGCGTACACGCGCTTCACCGCGTCGTCGCCGGTCGCGAGCGTGTGGCCGAGGCGCTCGACGCTCGTGTCGGTGCGCAAATGCTCGACGAACGCACGCACGCGCGCATCGACGTCGCCGGCGTCGTCGCCGCAGAATTCGATCAGGTTGATGCCGAGCGTCGGACGCGCATCGTCCTGCGGGAAATACTCGGCCACGCTGCTCCACACGAAGTCCTTCATCGCGAGCATCAGCACCTTCGAGTCGACCGTCTCGATCGACAACGGCTCGAGTTCGAGCAGCGCACGCGCATCGCGCAGCGCGTCCATGAAGCCGGCGTAGCGCACGTTGACCAGCACCGAATACTTCGGGATCGGCAGCACGTTCAGCTTCGCCTCGACCACGAAACCGAGCGAGCCTTCGGCGCCGCACAGCACGCTGTTCAGGTTGAAGCGGCCGTCCGGTTCGCGCAGGTGCGCGAGATCGTAGCCGGTCAGGCAGCGATTGAGCTTCGGAAACTTCGCGTCGATCAGCGCGGCCTTTTCGTCGCTGATGCGGCGCGCGGTGCGATAGACCTTGCCGACCCGGTCCTGCCGTGCGCAGCGGCGTTCCAGTTCGTCGTCCGCGAGCGCGTCGCTGTGCAGCTGCTCGCCGCCCATCAGCACGAAGTCGAGCGCGAGCACGTGGTCGCGTGTCTTGCCGTACGTGCAGCTGCCCTGCCCGCTCGCGTCGGTGTTGATCATCCCGCCGACCGTCGCGCGGTTCGACGTCGACAGCTCGGGCGCGAAAAACAGGCCATGCGGCTTCAGCGCGGCGTTGAGCTGGTCCTTGACGACGCCCGCCTGCACGCGCACCCAGCGCTCGCCGGCATTGATTTCGAGGATCCGGTTCATGTTGCGCGACAGGTCCACGACCACGCCGTCGGTCAGCGACTGCCCGTTGGTGCCCGTGCCGCCGCCGCGCGCCGCCACCGCAACGTCGCGGTGCACGGGTTCGGCGAGCAGGCGCGCGAGCAGCCGCACGTCGTCCGCATGCGCGGGGCAGATCACCGCCTGCGGCAGGCGCTGGTAGATCGAGTTGTCGGTCGCCTGGACGGTCCGGTTCGCATGGTCCGCGCGGATTTCGCCGGCGAATCCGGCCGCCTGGAGGGCGGCGAGAAAGTCGCGGTAACGCCCCTCGGGCGGGCTGGCGGGACGGGGCAACGGAGCGATCGGCATGGGATGAAAGCGCAATGTGGAGGGAGCCGGTGCGCGACCTCGATCTAAAACATGAGTTTTGAGCAAGATTCCACGCAGCCCGGAAATCCAGTATCGTGCGAATCAGCGCGAGAAACAAACGAATTCTCCCCCGGCAAAACTTGCATAAAACTCATGAATTACCGTCGCCTGACCCCGTCCATGTCGCTGCTGCTGGTGTTCGAGGCCGCCGCGCGCCACGAAAGCTACACGCGTGCGGCCGACGAGCTGTCGCTGAGCCAGAGCGCGATCAGCCGGCAGGTCCAGACGCTGGAGGATCAGCTCGGCGTGCCGCTGTTCCGGCGTGAAGGCCGCTCCGTGAAGCTGACGGAAGTCGGGCGGCGCTACTTCGTCGAGCTGAGCGGCGCGCTCGGGCGCATCCGCGGCGCGACGCTGCAGGCGATGTCGCACCAGGCCGGCGCCGGCACGCTGCGGCTCGCGACCTTGCCGACCTTCGGCTCGAAATGGCTGCTGCCGCACCTGCACGATTTCTATGCCGCGCATCCGGGCGTGACCGTGCACCTGCATTCGCGGATCGGCGGCATCGACTTCCACACCGACGATCTCGACGCGGCCATCACCGTCGGCGCGGGCGACTGGCCCGGCCTGCACGCGCACCGGCTGTACAACGAGTTCCTGATCGCGATCGCGAGCCCCGAGTCAGTCGGGCGCCGCAAGGCGGCTCCGCGTGCGCCGGCATGGGCGGCCGGGCAGACGCTGCTGGGCGTGACGAGCAATCAGCACGCGTGGGCCGAATGGTTCTCGCATTTCGGGCTCGATCATCGCGAGATGCGCATCGGTCCCAGTTTCGAGCTGACGTCGCACCTGATCCAGGCCGTGCGGGCGGGAATGGGGATCGGCCTCGTGCCGAAGGTGCTGGTGGAAGACGAGCTCAGCCGCAACGAGCTCGTATCGATCGGCGATGCGATCACCAGCCAGCGCAGCTACTACCTCGTGTATCCGCCGGAAAACGACACGCTGCCGTCGCTGGTCGCGTTTCGGGAATGGCTGCTGAAATCGTGCTGACGCGCAGGCAGCCGCGCGGCGCGCTCACGCGCGCCATTCATCGAGAATCTGTTCGGCGAGGTAGTCGCACAGCGGGCGCGCCGATTGCGCGCTGCGCGCCAGCACGACCTCGATCGCGTCGAGCGGCGGCAGCCCTTCGTTCTGCGACAACCGGACGAGATGCGCGGGAATGCTGCAGCGCGCGAGCGGCGCGATCGCGAGGCCGGCCTCGACCATGCTGAGCAAGCCGAGGAAGCTCGGGCTTTCGTATGACATCCGGAACGGAATCTTCTGCCGGTTCAGCGCCTTGAGCGCGTGATCGCGCGCCATGCTGCCGTGCGTGAAGAGCGCGACCGGCAGCGGCCGCTCTTCCCATACGTTCCGTTTCGCCGAGCCGGTCCACACGATCGGCTCGCGCCGCACCAGCTCGCCGGTCACGCCCTTGATGCGCGTGAGGCAGGCCAGATCGATGGTGTTGTCCTTCAGCATCGGCACCAGCGCGCTGCTCGGCTGGCCGATCACGCGCACTTCGACGCGCGGATGCATCGCGGCGAACTTGCCGAGCACCTGCGGCAGCAGCGACGAGATGTAGTCGTCCGGCACGCCGATCGTCACGCGCCCGCGGATCTCCGGCCGCACGACCGACGCCCACGCCTCGTCGCGCAGTGCCAGCATCCGGCGGCCGTATTCGGCGAGCATGCGGCCGTCGTCGGTGGCCGTGACGTTGCGCGTGTCGCGGATGAACAGCGGCTTGCCGAGTGCATCCTCCAGCGCCTTGATCTGCATGCTCAGCGCCGACGGCGACCGGTGCACCGCCTGCGCGCCCTGCGCGAACGAGCCGGACTCCGCCACGGCCACCACCATCGCCAGCACATCGAGGTCGAGCTTTTTCATGTCATTCAGAAAATCTGATCAATCGATTCAGTTTATCCCGTTTTACTGTCCTCCTCCAACGCCGGACAATGGACGTCATCGACATTCATCGCGGGAAGCTGTAACCATGCATACCTCCGGCTCGCTCTACGGATTCCTGGTCATCGGCGGCATGCTCGCGATCACGCCGGGGCCGAACATGGTCTACGTGATGTCGCGCTCGATCGCGCAAGGGCGCACCGCCGGGCTGATTTCGCTGGCCGGCGTGACGGTGGGCTATCTGTTCTACATGTTCGGCGCCGCGTTCGGGATCACGACGCTGTTCCTGAGCGTGCCGTACGCGGGCACCGTGCTCGGCGTGGTGGGCGCCGCGTATCTGCTCTACCTCGCGTGGCAGGCCGTCCGGCCCGGCGGCCGTTCGCCGTTCGAAGTGAAGACGCTGCCGAACGAGCAGCCGCTGCGGCTGCTCGCGATGGGCGCGACGACCAGCGTGCTGAATCCGAAGCTCGCGATGCTGTTCGTGTCGCTGCTGCCGCAGTTCATCGATTACCGGCAAGGCAGCGTGTTCGGCCAGTCGCTCTTTCTCGGTTCATTGCTGATCGCGGCGTTCGTGTCGGCGAACGGACTGGTCGCGATCGGCTCGAGCGGCATCGCGAAGTTCCTGCACGGGCGGCCGGCGCTGCTGCTCGCGCAACGCTGGGCGATGGGCGCGGTGCTCGGCGGCCTCGGCGTGCAGATGCTCGTCGAGGCGTCGAGCATGGCGGGTGCGGCGTGACGGCCGCGATGCACGTACCGATGTACATCGCGCCGCCGCGCATTCACTTCGTCAGCAATTCGGCCTCCAGGTCGCGCAGCCGCTCCGGAAACCGCACGCGCAGCACCACGAACCACGCGAGCCCGACCGCCAGCAACGCGACGAACACGTAAGGCAGCCATGCATAGACGCCGTCCGGCACCGGATACACGCTGCCGGCGAGCGGAATCGCGAGCAGCACGACCGCGATAACGCTGATCGCGACGTGCCGCGCGCGAAGCCTGCGTTGCCGACGCAGATAGAGCGGCGCGCCGATCGCGACCAGCACGTAGGCGAGCAGCCAGCCGTAGGTGGCGATCGAGCTGAGATAGCCGTACGAATCCAGCAGCGCCGTGCCGCGTGCGGTCAGCACCAGCGCCGTCGCCAGCGCGAGCACCGCGATCAGCGCGACCGCGACGTGCGGCGTCGCGTTCGTCTCGTGCGCGCGCCCGGTCGACGCATGCAGCACGCCCTGCCGCCCGAACGTGTAGACGATGCGCGCCGCCGCGTTGATCGACGAGAAGAATGCCGCGAAGAAGCTGAGCGCCACCCCTGCGTCGATCAGCACCCCGACCCACCCGGCGCCCAGCCGATGCGCGAGCACCGCGAGCGGCCCGTCGACGCGATCGAGCGGCGGCGTCTGCCCGTGGAATGCGCCGACCATCCCGTACGCGCCGACCACGAACAGCAGCGCCGGCCCGACCACGCTGATCAGCACCGCACGCGGAATCGCGCGGAACGGGTCGCGCGCCTCGGCGCCGAGCACGGTCGCGCTCTCGAACCCGGTGAAGCTGAAGAACGCCAGCACCATCCCGAGCTGCAGCTGCGTCGGCTTCACGCCTTCGAGCGTGAGCTGCGTGCGATCGACGGGATGACCGCCGAATGCGATCGTTCCGATCACGACGGCGGCGATCAGCAGCAGCGTCGCGAGCTCGACGAACAGCGTGAAGCGCGTGGACAGCCGGATGTCGCGAAACGCGATGTACCACGCGGCAAACGCGGTGACGACCGTGAGGCCGAGCACCGTGCCGAGCGGCGTCGCGGCGCCGAGCAGCCCCGTTTCGCGGCCGAGCACGAGAAACGTGTTGATCGTGCCCTGCAGGATGCCCGCCGCGGCCACCGCATAGGCGATCAGCAGCGACCAGCCGCAGATGGCGCCCCAGGTCGGCCCGATGCCGGCCGACACGTATGCATACAGCGCGCCCGGCGACGCCGAATCGCGCGCGAACACCGAGATGCTCCACGACGAGAACAGCAGCGCGACGATCGCGAACAGGTACGCGAGCCAGGTGCCGTTGCCGGCCGTCGCGAACACGGCGGGAATCAGCACGCCGATCCCGCCCGACACGCCGACGAGGCCGATCGACTGCGCGATCAGCTCGGGCAGGCTCAGGTAATTGCGCCGCAGGCCGCCTGCCTGCGGCGCGGTGCCCGGCGCGGGCAGCGCCTGCGCGGGTGTGGCTGGATGACTCATCGATTCACCTTGTCATGATTGAGGCGGCGCGGCGTGTGCCGCGTCAGTGGCATGGCCTCGACGCGGGCCGCTGCGTGCGCCCGTACGAAAATGCGCGCCGCGGCGCGCATCGGAACCACGTCGCGGCGACGACGCCGGCGCGGGTTCGTCAGTTCCACGAATGGCGCGCGGGCTTCACGCCGTTGAGGTAGTAGTTGCCGACCGCGTGGTATTTCCAGCGCACGGGATCGTGCAGCGTATGCACGCGCGCGTTGCGCCAGTGGCGGTCGAAGTTGTATTTCGCGAGCGTCGACTTGCTGCCGCCCAGTTCGAACAGCTTGCTCGCCGCGAGCAGCGATACCTCGGTCGTCGCGATCTTCGCCTCGCCGACGGCGATCGCGGCCTGCGCGACCGTGTCCTCGTCAGGCTCGCGCTTCGCGACGTCGACGAAGCGCCCCGCGCGCGCGAGCAGCGCTTCGGCCGCATGCACGCGGTACGCGATGTCGCCGATCTGCGCGATCGTCAGCGGGTCCTCGCTCGCGCGTTCGACGCCGCTGTCGATCCAGGGCCGCGCATGCTGCTGCACGAATGCGATCGTGTCCTGCAGCGCGGCGCGCGCGATGCCGAGATCGATCGCGGCCGTCGTGATCTGCGCGAACGGGCCCGCGAAGGTCGGGCGATCGTACGAACGCTGCGTGTGGAAGATCTCGAACGCGCTCACGCGCACGTTCTCGGCGATCACCGTGCCGCTCGCGGTGGTGCGCTGGCCGAAGCCGCTCCAGTCGTCGACCACGGTAAGCCCCGGCGCGCCCTGCCGCACGAATGCAAGTACCGCCTGGTCCGCCTCGTCGAGGGCCAGCACCGGAATCCAGTGCGCGAACAGCGTACCGGTCGAGTAGAACTTGCGGCCGTTCAGCACGAATCCGTCGCCGTCGCGGCGCACGCGGGTCCGGATGTCGAGCACGTTCTTGCCGCCCGCTTCCGAAAACGCGTTGCCGTAGCGCGCGCCCTTCAGCACGAGATCGAAGAAGAAGCGCTTTTGCGCATCGTTGCCTTCGAGACGAATATCCTCGATCAGGCAGTAGTGATTCTGCGGAATCTGCCCGATCGACGGGTCCGCCTGCGAGACGATCGCAATCACTTCCGCGAGCGTTACGTTCGACACTTCCGCGCCGCCGTATTCGCGCGGCACGGTGATCCCCCACAGTCCGCTCGACGAGAACAACTCGATTTCGTCGTACGGCAGCTTCCGTTCGCGATCGCGCAGCGCCGCATGTTCGGCGAGTCGCGCCGCGACCCGATGCGCGACATCGAGCGCCTCGGCATCGGAGCCGATGACGGGAACCGGCACAGCGTCTGCTTGCGGTCGTGTGTTTTCTTCGATGATTTCCGTGGACATGGAATTTCCGGCAAGAATCGTCATGGATCGACGGCGCCGCGCAGGCATCCGTCGACCGCCTGTTCCGATAGGCGAAGCGTCGGGCGGCTCACCTGCGATGCTCATCGCAGGCCGACCGTTCGCCCGCCCGGTGCGCGCCCTGTCTCAGCGCCGCGGCGCCTCAGCGCGCAGGCGCCGCGCATCACGCGGCAACCGTCTGCCGCTGCGCTTCCAGTTCGCGCACGAGCGGCAGCACGCGCTTGCCGAAGTACTCGACTTCCTCGATGAAATGCAGGAACCCGGCGAGCACGAGATCGACGCCGATCGCCTTCAGCGCGACGATCCGCTCGGCGATCTGTTGCGGCGTGCCGATCAGGTTCGTGCGGAAGCCGTCGTTGTACTGCACGAGATCCTCGAACGTGGATTTCGCCCAGTTGCCCTCGCCTTCCGGCGACGCCTTGCCGGCCTCCTTCACCGCATCGCCGAACGCATTCACCGCCTCGACATGCGCGTGCCGGATGATGTCGTCGAGCACGGCCTTCGCCTCTTCCTCGGTATCGCGCGCGATGATGAACGCGTTGACGCCGATCCGCACGCGATGGTTGTTCGCGGCGGCCTTCGCGCGGATGTCGTCGATCTGCGCCTTCAGGTTCTCCGGCGTATTGCCGTTCGTGAAGTACCAGTCCGACACGCTCGCCGCGTTGTCGCGTGCCGCGCGCGAGCTGCCGCCCTGGAAGATCTCCGGGTGCGGTTTCTGCACGGGCTTCGGACTCAGCGTGTAGTCGTTGAAGCGGTAGAAGTCGCCTTTGAACGTGAAATTGTCCTGCGTCCAGATGCCCTTCAGCGCCTGGATGAATTCCTTCGAGCGCCGATAGCGTTCGTCGTGCTCGAGCCACGGCTCGCCGATCGCGGTGAACTCGCCCTTGAACCAGCCGCTCACCACGTTGATCGCAATGCGCCCGTTCGAGATGTGGTCGATCGTGGCAAGCTGCTTCGCGACCACGGCCGGATGCCACGGCCCCGGCAGGATCGCCGCGAGCACCTTGAGCTTCGTCGTCGCGTGCAGCAGCGCCTGGCTGAACGACACCGACTCGTGCTGGTATTCGGCGCCGTAGCCGGCCGTGAAGCGGATCTGGCTCAACGCGTAGTCGAAGCCGGCTGCTTCGGCCGTGCGAGCGAGTTTCTGGTTGTATTCGAGGCTCCAGTCGGTACGCTGCTCGATCGTGCTGACGACGAGGCCGCCGCTGACGTTCGGCACCCAGTATGCGAATTTGACGCCGTCGGCCGAAGATTCGTGAATGCTCATGAGAAGTCCTGATCCAATGGAAAACGAGAGACGGGCTACGCGGCCGCGGCGGCAAGCGCGCGCGGACGCAATTGCGGCACCGCACGCTCGACCGCGAGCGAGATGCGTGCGCGCAGTGCGGGGTTCGCGATCTCGTAGCGGTCGAAATCGCTTTCGGCCGCATACACGCCGATCGGCAGCGTGCGCGCCTGGAAGAAGCTGAAGAGCGGCCGCAGCTGATGGTCGATCACGAGCGCATGCCGCTCGCTGCCGCCGGTGGCCGCGAGCAGCACCGGCACATCGACCAGCGACTCGTGATGCACGAGATCGAACAGGTGCTTGAAGAGGCCGGTGTACGACGCGCGATACACGGGGCTCGCGACGACGAGCGCATCGGCCGTCTCGATCGCGCGGATCAGCGCGTCGAGATCGGGCGGTACCTGCGCGCGCTTCAGCGCGCCGGCCAGCCGGCTGCCGATTTCGCCGAGTTCGATCGACCGTGCGTCGATCGGCACGGCATCGCCGAGCGCGCTGACGATCGCGTTCGTCAGCGCCAGCGTGCGTGACGGCCGCTGCAGGCCGCCCGAGATGGCGACGACGTTGAGGGTATTGCTCATGCCATGCGTTCCCGTTGTCGAGCTGCGCGTTGCCGCGCCGATACCGTGTCGGGTTTGCAAGGAGCGTGCCATTGTCGACGCAGGCGCGATCGCGTCGATCCTCTGCATGACGAAATATCGTTCGAGCGCCCGCCTGGCATGGCTTCTGCAGCCATATGACCGATCGTGGCAAGCGCTCCGGAAATCACGTCACATCGATATTCCGCACGGCGATGAACCCGCGGAAACAGCCGTGCTGATGCACTGCTGCTCAATCAGCAGTGTCGCGCGCTCCAGCCATCCGATTGCGACGCGCGGCGCGCATCGCGTCGAGCGCGATACCGTCGAATCCGCTGTCCCGGCAGCACGTTCCCGCGCCGTTGCATCCTGCGCAGCAATCCCGCTTTCGTTATCAGAAATCGATGTTTCCCGTGCGGCGCAAAACACTGAACACTCTGCTGACTGGGCAGCAACCGGACCGCGGCGCCCGCCGGCGCGGGTCCGGCCCGTTCGATCGACTTACGCCTTCATCGCCATGACTTCACTGTTTGCCACGCCACGTCCGGTCAATCTTCGTGTCGTCACCGCGCAGCCGGACGAATCGCATAGCGCGCCCGCTCCCGCCCGTCCGGCGCACCACGCACCGGCCCGCCCACGCGCGCACGTATTCGTCGATCCACGTTCGCTCGCGCTACTCGAGCGCGTGCGGCGCGTCGCGCCGAGCGACGCGAACGTGCTGATCGTCGGCGAAACCGGCACCGGCAAGGAGCTGATCGCGCGCCACGTGCACGACGTCAGCCATCGCGGCGGCGGGCCGTTCGTCGCCGTGAATTGCGGCGCGCTCTCCGACACGCTCGTCGACAGCGAACTGTTCGGTCACGAGAAAGGTGCATTCACGGGAGCGGCCGGCACGAAGCCGGGCTGGTTCGAGGCCGCGAACGGCGGCACGCTGTTTCTCGACGAAATCGGCGACCTGCCGCTATCGATGCAGGTCAAGCTGCTGCGTGTATTGCAGGAACGCGAGGTCGTGCGGCTCGGCTCGCGCACGGGCATCCCGATCGACGTGCGCGTGGTGGCCGCGACCAACGTCGACCTGCAGCAGGCGGTGGCGGACGGACGGTTTCGCGGCGACCTGTTCTACCGGCTCAACGTCGTGCGGCTCGACGTGCCATCGCTGCGCGAACGGCCCGGCGACATCCTGCCGCTCGCGCGCCACTTCTTCGACGCATACCGCGGCCGCCTCGGCCACGGGCCGCGCAGCATCGATCCGCGCGCGGCACGCCGCCTCGAAGCGCATTCGTGGCCCGGCAATATCCGCGAACTGGAGAACGTGATGCATCACGCGCTGCTGGTGAGCCGTCACGATGCACTGCAGGACACCGACCTGAACCTGGCATCGTCGTGCGTGCCGGTCACGGCCGCGGGGGAAGCGGCGAGCCGGGTGACTGCCCGGGAAGCGCTCGAGCTGGCGCTGTGCGCGCTGTTCGACGAGGCGCACGAGAACCTGTTCGAGTATATCGAGGACACCGTGATGCGGGTCGCGTTCGACTTCAGTCACCGCAACCAGATCCAGGCTGCGCGCCTGCTCGGCATCAGCCGCAACGTGCTGCGTGCGCGCTTGATTCGCGCGAAAGCGATCGCGGCAGCCAAGTAGGCGCGATCGCGCGGCGGCACGCGGCGCCGCGCGTCAGGTGCTGCGGGTGACGGCCGCGTCAGCGCGTCGCGCATCGTCGACGGCGTGGCTCGGCGAAGGCGATGCGGCGCGCGTTCCCGCAGCGGCGAGCCGCGCGTCGTCCGGCCGCTCGCCGCGCGGTGCGCCGCTATTTCCCGACGCCGCCCGTCACACCGCCGATCAACGACGTCACGGGCGCGAGCGGATTCGCCGCGGCACCGGCGCCGCCCGCGCCACTACCGACCACGCCAGTGACCGTCGACACAAGATTGGTCACCGGAGCAAGCGGACTCGCCGCGCCGGCACCGGCCGCGCCGCCGAGCGCACCGGTCACCGACCCGAGCGGCGTCGAGCCGGCCCCCGACAGCAAGCCGCCGAGCGGGCCGGACGCGCTCGAACCGCCCGGCGCGCCGTTCGACGGACCGTTCTGCACGGTGGTGATGGAAGCGCCCGCGAGACTCACGATCAGGCCGGGAATCGGCGCGACGCCGTTCGGGCCGTTGGCGTTCACGAGTCCACCTGCGTTCGTGACGGTATTGCCGAGCGCGCCGACGACTTCGCCCACCGCCCCGACCGCCGGTTGCGACGAAACGGAGCCCATCCGCGCCCCGGTCGTCGCCAGCACGCCGCCGACCTGCCCGAGCAGGCCGGCCACCGGCTGCCCGAGGCCCGTGGTCGCGCCGATCTGCTGCGTCGCCTGGCCGGCCGTGATGACGAGCGGCGTGACGGCCGAGCTGAGCGGCTGCGTGACCTGTTGCACGGCGCCCGACGCCAGCGTCGCGCCGACCGTCTTGCCCGCCGTGCCGAGGCCGCCGGCCACGGTGTCGAGCGCCGCGCCGACGGGGGTGGTCACTGGCGCGAGCGGCGCCAGCGGCCCCGAGCCGAGCGCGCGGACGGTCTGCGCGAGGCCCGCGACCGGATTCGCCGTTGCGCCGACCACGTCGCCGAGGCCGGCAACCGTCGTGCCGACCGGATCGGACGTCGAGCCGATCCTGCCGAGCCCGTCGCTGAGCGCATTGGTCGCGGCGCGCGAAATCGTGCTGACGCTCGAGATCGTGTCGCCTGCGCTGCGCGTCACGGCGTTGCCGAGTACCGGCAACGACGCCGCGCTGACGGTCGAGCCGACGCCGACCGCGAGCGCGCCGGCGGTACTCACGACGCCGCGCGTGCCCGGGGCGCCGCTGGTGCCCCAGCCTCCGTCCGACGTGTTGCTGCCGGGCGCGTCGCCGGCGATGGTTGCGCCACTGGTGCTCGCGGCGGCGCTCGACGGCGCGGCGACGTCGTTGCCGCCGCAGGCGGCCAGCACGCCGGCGGCGGCGAGCAACGCCGCGGACGTGACAATGCGGGTGCGATACATGGTGGTCTCCTCGCGGTCCGGGCGATGGAAGGTTCGATTGAGGACCGGAGGAAGAAACAGCACTTTTCATGCCATTGGCGCGAGCGCACGGGCATTCCCGCCGCCGTGCCGGCGCCCGCGGGCCTGGGCAAGCGCCTGCCCGCGATCGCGATCGATGCGTTTCATGCCCATGAGCGGCGCTGGTATCGTTACATTCGTGCTACGAATGCTTCGATGTTACGTAACGCCGAGCGCGCGGCGCGCTGCTTTCCGTAGACCGGAGCGATACGTACCGATTGCGGCTCGACATTTCAATCGGGCGGCACGGCTATCCTGGCGCTCTTACGAGTGGGGGCCGCCAACGTTCTCCAACAAATCGTCGAGATACCCGGCAGAGTGAACGCCTTGGAGGCCGCCCGCGCCGAGAGCGGCATTCGTGGCTGCGACATGTGCGGCGCCGTTTCGCGCGTAGCCTGCCGCTGCGGCAATCTTGTCCTGAAGCGTCGAAGGCCCTTGGCTGTTCGCAAGTTGGTGCTCGTATGCCGATAGAGTCGTCATCGACGCCGAGGTGGCTGGCTGCGACCTCAATTGTCTTAGTGCCGAATTCGTGCTTATGGCACCGACAACCTTCGGAGAGTTGCCGATCGTTGCCGCAAAGACGCTTGCGGCAAAATCCTGAACCTGCGCAACTGTGTGGGACCGGCGCGGTGACGCGGGTAGCCCGCTCAACTGAGGATGACTTTTCGGACTTCCGTCATTCGGGGCTGCGTTTGCGCGGGCATTGGAAGTCGCATTCTCGCGAAGGTCGCTGTACTGACTCGGCGTGCTGTTCGAAACCTTGGAAATTGGCACTTTGTGTTTCCATTAAATAATGTACGGACAGTGTTGATCTATCGCGTTGTGAATATTCACCTATGGCTGGGTACTGCGGCCGTCAAAATCCGGGCGGGCGCGTCAACGCCGTGCGCCCCCCGAATATCGCGTTCAGGCGACATTGTTGTTGCCGTTTTGGTTACCTGTCACGAAGTTCACCCCGTCGTTCACATCGTCGACCTTGCCGATCGTACGGATGCTGCTCAGTGTCGCGTCGGCGACGCTTTGCGTGGCGCGCCCCGCCACGCTCAAACCCTCGGCGGCAATCCTGAGTTCGGGCGCGGCAATCGTCGCCAGATCGGTCAAGGCAGCGCCAGCCGCTTCGCCGAACAGCTTGAGCGCCCCTTTGACATCGCCATGAGCGAGAGCGTTGAAGCCGCCGACCGTATCGGTCACGGGCGCCACGAGCGACTGCATCATGTTGCCGGCCATGTCCTCGACCTTTTCAAACGCCTTCGCCCCGCGTGTCGAGCCGCGATACAGGGTATCCGCGCCGAACGCCTCCGTGAATGCCTGCTCCTCGTGCGTGTTCACCTTGCCGGCACCATAATCGCCGACCTGGCTACCGAGTATCTGCGCGTCCTGATCAGTGAACGTGTTCGGCACCGCGCCGCTTTTCTCCGCGTTCTTCAACTGGATCATGTCTTCGACCATCGCGTTGCCGTCGTGTTTTGCCGCATCCTCCCGGAATTTCGCCGCCAGTTCCGGATCGGCCTCCTCCATGTGCTGCATCGCCTGTTGCGTTTTCCGCTGGGTCACGGCCTGACCGGCCTCGAGCATGTCTTCGGGCTTCTTCCTGGCCGTCTTGTCCTCGATACCCTTTGCGATGGCCCCGATCGGCGTGAAGCTCTCGGCCACCTTCTTGAACTGATGCCAGGCGCGCGTGTCGCCGCCCTTGATGTAACTGCCGCCCAGTACCTCCTGGGCCTCGGCCTTCACCTGCTTGTTGATCTTTCCGCCACCGTGTTCGTTCGCGAGGCGCTGCGCGCCCGAGACTTCGGCGATCGCTTGATCCTTGGTGATGGCGCCTTCCTTGTAAGCCTGCAACACGTCCTTGACGAGCTCGTTGCCGTTTCCGCTCTTCGCGTCCTTCATCGTCTTTGCGTACAGCGTCGGATCCTTGTCCGCCGTCTGCTGCATCGCGTTCTCGAGGTCGCTGTTGCCCGTCGACGGTGTGCTCGCGGTGGACGACGAAGTGCCCGTCGTCAGCGGGTCCGTGAGGGGCGGCGTTTCGGTCGTCATCGGCATGCTTTCGAGGGACAGCGTGCCGCCCGTCGTCGGCATGTTTCCGAGCGACAGCGTGCCGCCCGTCGTCAGCGGGTTCCCGAGGGGCGGCATATTGCCCGTCGTCGGCATGTTTCCGGAGAACGGTGAGGCAGCCGTCCCGCCGCCCATGGCGCCCTGCAACTGGGTCAACGCCTCCTTGATCATCGACATCGCCACCTGCTTCATCAGATCGTCGACATGCCCGATGTCCGGCGACATCCCCGGCTGCAGACCGCTGGCTGCGGGATCGAAAAGGCCGGGACCCGTGTTGATGTTTCCATTGACCAAAGTGACCATTGACGTGCACCTCCTCGTAGACATTACTTGAAACGGAGCTGAAACCCGCGCCGTAGCTGAGTGCGGCGTGGCGTGTACGTCGTCGACTGTTTCAGCAGTCCGGGTGGCAGACATACGCATCGGCGACGCAAGCGCGCTCGCGTACCTATACGAAGTCCATCATGTCATGTCGATGCCGGATCCTTGTCGTGCGCGCGAAGCGATTCGCCGCGAAACGAATCGACGTCGATACCCGGCAACATGCCGTCGGCAATACACGAACCAATTCAGGATGGAGACGGTCCGGTCGGCCGAGAGCGTCGGTCAGCATGAGGCCGCTCGAACGCGGGGCGTGAGTGATCGCGCGATGAGCCCGCGGCCCGCGCGAATCGCGCGCGAAGCGCATCGTCATGGCGTTCAAGCCAGATGCGATCGGCAGGAATCCTGTCGATTCGCGGTTTTTCGGCCTGGATCAGGACGTAGTCTGAGAGAAGATCTTGAATGAAGCGTAAGCTGCCGGTTTGCTCAGCGCGGCCCGATAGTCCTGGTAGTCGTGAAGCGCGACGGACGGCGTAAAGACCTCCCCGGTCGATGCGCTTTGATAAGCCGTGGACGGCTTCTCGGCCGTTGTGACGCAGTCGAACAAACTGATGCCATGTTGACGGCATATGTCGTACACGTTGCGAAGAAGGGCCGGGCCGACGATCGGTCGGTTCTGTCCGCGAAGATGCGCATCAACCTCGTCGCTGGCGACCCTCTGACGAGCGAGGTCGGATAGCGCCTCCAGCGGTAAATCCTGGAATGCGCTTGCACCTGCGACAGCCTGCATCTTGACTTGATATGGGCGCGTCCTGTATTCCGTGTTCGCCCAGGTTTTTACGATCGGCAGTGCCTCCCAGATATCGCCGACCAGCACGTCCGAGGCCTGACGTGGGTCTCGCGGATCGCCGACCAGAACGAAGCCGTGCGGATCGTCATTCGTGGCAAATATCACCGGATAGCGTTCCATCCAGCGGGTCGAGCGGCCGGCTGCGCGTTCCCGCATCGCCGCTCGAGCTTGACTGGTATTGTCCGCTGCCAGCACTCTGAACAAAGCGTTGTTGACGTCCGTGCAAACCCCGGTTCCCCAGCGCACGGTTTCGCGCGCCGATTCCGCGGAATACTGCGCAGGCCTGTTGCCTGAGGTCAGGCGCATCTCATGGCGATGGAACGCCTCCCCGTCCGACGCCACGATGCTCGGAACGTTGTTGGGACGATACGGCACGAGTTCCGAAACCCGATGCTGAATCGACTCGAGCCGTTTCATCCTGTCGAGCGCGGGCTGGCTGATTTCCTGCTTCGGCTGGGCGGCCGGCACGACACGCCTGGCGATAGCTTGCAGACCGCCGAGAATCCCGGGCGCGGCCGCTGGCTGACTGCTCAATGCTTCCCGCAGACGGGGCTGGGATACCCGTGCGGTACGCGACGGGGTCCCGTCCGGGCTCGCGCCAACGCTCCAGTCGAGTGTCTGGCTATTGGGGAGGGAGGTGAGGCGATTCGTCATGGCAGCAATGATCCGTGCGGTATATGGGTCACCTGCCCTACACGATAATCGGCGTCTTCATCGCATCGACGTGTTAGCCGAAGACAATTCGCTCCAGGCGAAGTCGGCACGCCCGAGCTCCGCGCAACTCGATGCAGTGCGAGCGATGCGCCGTGTTTCACGGCCGGCCTCGCGTCCACATCGGCAAACGCGCTCCCAAACTCCAACACTCGTTTCTGTCCAGGATTTCCATCGCAGCTCATTCGCGGCGCGATTTCCTCATTCGACGAGTTCCTTGCCGAGCAGTAGCGGAAGAAGGGTTTCGGGTTGATCGAAGCCTTGTGCGAATCGGTCGGCAAGCGCGAGATCCGTGCAGGCCCGGTGCAGCAGTTCGAGCACCGGTGGCTTGGGCGGCAGCAGGCTGAGTTGCGTCCACAACGTCCCGGGGCGCACGCAGCGCCACATCGCGCCGGCCACCTCCTGCATCCACGCAGAGTCGAATGGCAGATGCCCACGCTCGCGAATGGCAGCCAGGCATGTCGCCGCGACCTTCGCGGCGTTGTTTGCTCCCTGGCCTACCAGCGGGTCATTCAGCACCACCGCGTCGCCCAGGCCCAGCACCATGCGCCCGGAAGGCAGCACGCCCACTGCGTGCCGCACTGCCGGCGTGATCTTTCCAGCCAGGTTGGCAAGCGCATCGGTTGGCCGGGCCGTGGCCAGTCGCTCGGCCTCCGCGGGGAGCAGCCGAGCCAGCGCGCCGTGCATTGCCGCCCATTGCTCGTGGGCTCCCAGGCCCGGAGCGACCACGTCCAGCGGGCCGTCAGGGAACGCCTCGAAAAACAGGATCTCGCAAGCGCCGTCCAGTGTCAGGGCCGGAAATCGCATCAGCCCGCCGGCGCCCGGCAACGCCGTGGAATGGATGCCGCCTTGCCGCTCGGGCGCCGCTCCGCCGCGCAGATAGACCATGGCAAGGGTGCGCATCGGCCTGGAGAACGGCGAGTGCTTGCGGTCCACTTCGAACAGACTGCCCAGCGCGCCCTTGCCCGTCGCCACGACGACCAGTTCGCTGTCCTTCGCGTAGGCATCGAGGTCGTCAACGTCCGCATGGAGAATGTCCAGCGTGCCGCCAAGCCGCTGGAACTGGTCCAGCCACACGGGAAACTTGAGACGCTGGTCCACCGACTGGGCAGGCGCGCGCAACCGTCCCGTGAAATCGACACCCGGCAGCGCCATGCCCGGCGGCGCACAACTTTCAATCCGTACGCTGTTGATCTCGGGACAAGCTTCCGCCCACTGGTCCATGCCGAGCGCACGTTCAAGGTCGAGCGCCTGTGCGAACATGCACTGGCTGGACAACACCCGGCCATGGGCAATCTCGTCGGCAGACCGGTCCTGCACCAGCCGAACCGAATGGCCGTCGCGGCGCAGGCCGACTGCGAGCATCAGTCCTGCCTGGCCGCCGCCGACCACGGTGATGGCGCGACTCGGCCGGCGCGCTTCCGCGCCGGGTGCCGGGGCGCAGCGCACAGGGCGATCGGCCCCGGCGACCTGCGCAGGCACCTCGCGCATAACGTCGGCAGTTTCCGTTGCGAGGGCGTCCTCGATGCGTAATACGTCAGTCATGCTTGATTTCTCTTTCACGTGGCCGGCCATGCCGGGTCATGGGCGCGCGTATGGCTTGATGCCGATATCCGCCGGCAACCGCGCGCGCCCGAACGGGTTCCGCGCGCCCGCTGACGGCAAAGTGCGATTGAATGCGCAATTGCAGGAAGCCATGAACGCTCGCGTGCGGTGCGTTACACGAGCGTCACCGCCCCTCTCCACTGACGCGACACGGCATCGGGCGTCCAATCGGCCCTGGCGCGCAGTATTTCGCCGGCATCGGAAAAAACGAACTCCTCCGTGCCGCCGAACGAGGCGCGCCGACCATGGTAGGAAACCGTCTCGAAGTGCCACGCCGCTGTCGCCTTGTTGCCTTCGAACCGAATGTCCGACAGCGATGGCCGCATCTCCGAAAATGCATTCATCATTGCGTTGATGAATACGCGCAAATGCTTGCGCCCGCGGAACGGCCTTGCATCACCACCGTCGACCATTTCGCCGGATGTCGGGTCGAACAGATTGACCCAACCTTCACCATTGCGCGCGGCGATGAATGCGAAGTATTGCTTCACGGCGCTTTCCATCAGTTTGGGCGCACATCCTCGTCCGACCGAAAACTTGCCGTACGGACTCCATCCCCGATCGACCTCGTTCTTCAGGATGATTGCGCCGGAGTATTGGCCATGATCGAAATTCGTCGACATCACGTAGTTGTGGTGAGCCTGATTGATCTCGTTGAAAACCGGCATGGATGCGCGCTCCGCGAGCTTGTGCACCTGGTAGCCGAGGCTCCCTGTCGTGTGGGTGCCAAGGACGCGAAGCACCAGAAGATAGTGATGGAAGAGAAACAGCTGGATTTCCTGCCCGATCGAGCAAACTGCCCTGAGAAACGTATAGCGCCCAAGATTCTCGCCCGGACTGCGAAGAATGCCCTCGACGTCGCCGCCTTCCGTCTCCAGGATCCGCCACAGCGGCGCCGCCGCGGACCGCGCTGCCACACCCAGGCCTTGCGCGGCCTTCGACTGTGCCCCGCTTCCATCCCGCAAACGAACGCGCAGCGGGTGGTAGTCGACCAATGCCATTTCCTCCAGCAGCCGGGTTGTCTGGCTCGCCAGCTTGAGACTATCGGTCGCCAGCGTCATGATCCCGGCGGCATGGACCCAGTTGCCATGCCTCGCGAGCGCTTCACTCTTCGAAATCGCCACGTGCGCAACGTTCAGCCAGCATTCGGTAATCTGGTGAGCCGTCGAGAAGAAGTGATCTTCCGGCCCGAAAGGCTCGGTCTCTCGAATGGCGCACAGACTCGCGGGCGCCACTGCCCTCACGTAGTCGAACGTGACGCGCAGCCTGTGGCCGCAATCGTCGCCGGTGCGATCCGCTCGCCCGGCTCGCCCGGGCAGCATGTTGCGCAACTGCGCCACCTGCCGCGTCACGCCGAATTCGAAACCGGCCTTGTCCGCTGCTGCCTCATAGGCCTCCACGACTTCCTCGAGAAGATGAGCAGGCAACGAGCTCGCCACGTATAACCCCGGAGAAAACGCATCACGCCCCGACAGCGACCGATTCGGGCATGCCTGCCCTGCCACGTGCTCCGAAATCAACGCAAGGCTATCCGTCACGTGACGCACGAAACGCCGGAGCCTGCTGTCCGGAAATGAATACGGGCGTCGCTCCTGCAGCGCTTCCTCGATCAGCCGGAACGTGAGTTCGACCGCCTGAAAACCGCAAGTGGTCAGCACTTCGGCCATGGATGCCGTCTCCTGCGGCCACAGGCTCCGGAGTTCGTCGAGACGGATGTATAGTTCGTATGGCGATGGTTCGGCGGTTGACGCGACAGAATTTTCAACGAGTTGCATAGCATTCCCAATGATCTGGTTTTCCTGCCTTCTGCTTTGCGCGGCCAATCGGGCGCGTCCCATCAAGCTCGTTCGACGATTGAACTTGCGGCCTTGTCGGATCGGCGCCGCTTGCTCGCCTTACGCGCACGACCCGGCACCGGTCGTGTTGATGATCGCGCGCTTTCCGATTCCACGAGAGGCTTTCGCGAAGACGAAATCCGTGAGGCGAAGCGGGTCGAGGGCCGGTAATCGGATCTGGGCCGAAGCTACGCGCCACCCGCGCGATCCGGTTGGCCATGCGGCTCGAACGACCCAGGCGCCGGCCAGGGAATCAACGGATATCGGTTCGACAGCGCCACGCCCGGAGAGCTTTCGGGCCCGCACTCATTCGATGGCCAGCTTCGTGCCGACGACGGTCAAGCCTTCCAGCCTGCAGTGCAGCCTGCCTCCCGCGAATGCGTGCTCGAGCGACGCGATCCACGCCCGGGCGTCATCCGCGGACAGTCGACCTTGCGCGACCGCGCGACCGGCCAGCGTATCGAGCTGGAGCAGATAACGGCAGGTCGCCAGATCGTCCAGGTTCAAGCTGCTGTCGACAACCTTCTCGACGGCCAGTCCGCAGTGCGCGAACAACCGCGGCAGCCGGGCCCCGATGCTGGAGGGGCCGATCCCGTCGGAGATCGTCGCCCGCACCACGGTGTGCGTCCGCGCATCGTCGCCCCCCTCGATCGACAGCGACGACCAGTCAGGCTCCGTGACCGCGATGCGCCCGCCGACGCGCGTGACGCGGATCATCTCGCGCAGCGCGGCGGCAGGCCGGTTCAGGAAATGAAAGATGCGATCCGCGCGGCACGCGTCGAACGCGCCATCATCAAACGGCAGCTCGTACACGTCGGCCTGATGAAACTCGACAGGCAGGCCGAGCCCCGCGGTGCGTTGCCGTGCTTCGGTCACCATGGTCAGGCTCGAGTCGATGCCGATCACCCTGCCGCCGAGCCCGACCAATTGCGCCATCGTGCAGACATCCTGCCCCGTGCCGCAACCCACGTCGAGGGCCGTCTCACCGTCGCGAAGCTCGAGCAGATCAATGTTTCGCTGCTTGATGCCGAGCTGCATGCCGACCTGGGTCGCGACGTCGAGATACGCGACGCACGCACGAGAATCGACGGTGTCCACCGTGTCAAAGCGGAGAGTTGACATGAAAATTTCCTTGATTGCGTTTGCTTTCGATGATCTCGCCCGCGAACCCCATCACGAGGGGTAACGACAATGCAAGCACAGTGAGCCAGCCGAGGAGCGAGACCGCGGCAGGCGACAGATTCCCCGACAACATGTCGGTGGCCAGGTTGCGACAGTGGACGACAGCGAAGTAGGCGATGGCGACCAGGTAGAGCAGTACGCCCAATCCATACATCGTCTCCACGGTGTGCTCGCGCAGCGCGCGCAGGTCGCGCCACTTCCGGAACCAGCCGAACCAGAGCCAGCGAATCGAGTCCGCCCTCAAGTTCCTTCGCCCGAGCGCATCGACCAGGATGCAATAGCCGTCGCCCTTGAGAAGCGGGCACATGTTGAACACAACCCCCAGCAGGGTATGCGCGCCGAATACGAACACATACGGCGACATCGCGGGCGGGACAAGCCTGCACGACAGCACGGCCAGGGACGCAATCAGAATGTCCGAGCATGGCCCGGCCAGACTGACGGCGATACGCGGCCAGCGTGCGGACAGCCACATATCGGATGTGTTGACGTACAACGCGGGTGCGATCCAGTTCCAGGCCCACCCGGTCCCCAGCACTTCGCGACCGAAGTGCTTCACGGCCAGTCCGTGCGCCAGTTCATGCACCATCGAGCGCAGCACGGACGCGATGAAGAAGAGGCACCACTGCGTCAGGCCGATGTGCAGCTGCCACGCAAACCGATGGGACGTCAGCAGGTCGGCAAAACTCACGAGCCCCGCGCCCGCCAGCAGCGCCATCGCGAGCAGCATGCCGGGATGAAAGACGATGAACCCGCCGAGATCGTATGCACGGGCGATGCACGCGTCGGCGCCTGGCCACGCCTGCTTCCAGGTCAAGGCCCAGTGACAGCGACGCAATATCATGCGCCACCGGCCGCGCGTCGCGGGCACGCGGCGCTCCGGCGGGTTCACGTCGGCGATGAAACCGCGACTGGCCCATGCGCGTACCAGCGCCACCAACGCCGAGGGTTCGCAAGTGCCTCCGGCACGGGCGACTTCGAGTGCAAGTTCCCGAATTGAAAGCCGTCCGTCCAGGCGCCTCCACACGAAGGCGCCGATGGCCGACAACTGCACATACGCAAGCAGCCGGCGTTGCTTGATCACGTGGATTCTTCGCTCGCCTTCCGCGCGGGAATGCAGTTCCGCGTCGGAGGAACGAAGCGGGCGATAGTCCAGATCGATGTTCGAGATGCACCCGCTCATGGTGCGCGCTCCGTACATTGTTCTGCAGGGCGCCCTTCGGGCGACCGGGATGATATGTCAGGCCGCCATCGACACGTGTTTGACCGCATCGCGCAATTCCTGCGCCGCGGGTTCAAGCGGCTTGACCTCCGCAAGAAGCCTCAATGCGCGCTGGCAATGCACTTCCTTGCGCAGAAGCATTTCGCGCAGGCAACCGGACGCTCGAAGGCGTTCGCGGATCTCGACGACCACGGCTTGATCGTTGCGTGCCAGCTCCAGCAGCAGGAGCATCCGGTCCCGGTCGGCGGGCTCGGCACGGTCGATATACAACGCGAGTGGCCACGTGCGAATTCCGCCGGCAAGATCACGGCTCGGCTGCCTTCCGAACAGGTCGACGAGGTCGGAATTGATCTGGCGGGCAACGCCCAGACTCATTCCGTAGCCTTCGTAAGCGGCGACGGTCGCCGCGTCGGCGCCTGCGAGGATCGCGGCCAGCGTGGCATACAACGCGCGACGCTCCCCCGTCTTTCCGTTGACGGACTCTTCCGCGCTGGCCAGCGTCACGCGTCCTGCGGCTTTGCACTCGATCTCGATGGCCTGCCCGAGACGGATCCTGCGCATGCCTTCCGCAAGACGGTGCTGGATCGAACGCAATCGCTCGGCAGTGCAAGGCATCGATGTGAGCAGTTGCTGCGGTACGTAGGACAGCAAACTGGTCGCGGCAAGGACCTGGGTACCCGGCGACCACGCGTCGAGCGGCGCCGCCAATTCGCCATCCATCATGTGGTCGAGCAGGTACACACCCGCTTCCATCACCAGCAGTGCGGACGCCAAGGGCACCGCAGCGGCGGTTTCACCGGTGATGGCCGCGTGGACCAGCAACGGCAGGTGGACGGCCATCGCGCGGATGTTGGTGCGCGCATCTCGAAACGGCTGCGACGCACCCAGCGCGATGGTCAGGTCTCCATGCGTCGCCCGCGTTGCGCAGGGCTCCTCGAGCACGGCCATCGCGGCATCCAGCGCCTGACGCGTCGGCGCTTCGAGCCAGGCACCGATCGAAGTTCGCAAATCGCCGGACATTTCAGCACCTGTATTTCGATTGGTGGAGGCTCGGATTCGGAGAGCGTATCTTTTCGGGTCGCATTGCCGGTCTCATGACTGGTCTGACAGTGATGATTTTTTGCGCCGCCCCGAGGTCATCACCCGGGGCAGCGCAATAAATCAGCGATGCAAAGTGCCTAACCCAATGGACGAATGGGTATGACTTCGCTCAGCAATAAGTGCCGCCATTGCCGCTGCTGGAAGTATCGAAGTTCAGGCGCTCTTCGAATGCGCCGTCTTCACCGTTGAGTTCGAGGACTTCATTTGCCAGCAGTTCGTCCTGGCTGGTGACCGAATTGACCACAGGCTCTTTGACTTCGATTTTCATGTCGATACCTTTAAAAGATTTAACCTGCATTGAGAATTGTCGTTTTACGGATATGACCTTGCATCTCTGCTCGCTCAACCGCCCTTCGGCACGACAATACGAAAGACGTCATTCATAACCGTGATTCAATGCTAAATATCCAAATTTCAATTCACCGGCAATGAAGCGAACTTGAGAACCTGAAAACGAAGCGCTCGTCAAACATGTCTTTTCCGAAACCTTCATCGAAACGCGGTGGAATTGACAGGAGGCCGGGCAAAACACGGGGCGATCTCGTTTGAACAGGATCCCGCCGGGCCATGCCGATGATTTCGTCATACCCGACGCGTCGGCCCGTCTGAAGGCCCGAGCGCGCGCGACGATGACTTCGCTCAGCAATAGCCACCGCTGACGAAGTTCAGGCGCTCTTCGAATGCGCCGTCTTCATCGTGGAGTTCGAGGATTTCACTTGCCAGCAGTTCGTCCTGGTCGGCGACCGAATTGACCATAGGTTCTTTGACTTCGATTTTCATGTCGATACCTTCAAAATATTTAACATGCATTGGGAATTGTCGTTTTACGGATATGACCTTGCACCTCTGCTCGCTCAGCCGCCCTTCGGCACGACAATACGAAAGACGTCATTCATAACCGCGATTCGATGCTAAATACCCAAATTGCAGTTCACCGGCAAGGAAGCGAACTTGACATCCCGAAAGCGAAGCGCTCGCCGAACCTCTCATCGCCGAAACCTTCATCGCAACGCGGTGGAATCGACAGGAGGCCGGGCAAAACACGGGGCGATCTCGTTTGAGCAGGATCCTGCCGGGAAAATTCGGAGCGTCTCGTCTCGCCGCAGCGTCACCGGAACGACGGTGAGGTGGAAACGCCGCGGCCGACTCCTTCACCGGCCGGGACTTCGCTTGGCCGCAATCCACTTCGCACTCGTCCGCCTCGGTACCCATGTGCCGGGCAGACTTCGATCGGATCAGCGCTGCCAGATCAAAATTCCAACGTTTCCGAGCCGAGGTCCTCGTGTTCAAATCCCGCTTTCCGAATAGAGTCCCGCCGGGCCATGCCGATGCTTTCGTCACCCCCGACGCGCCGCCTCGTCAGCAGTCCCGAGCACGCGCAATGTCACTCGCCACGCCTGCGACCGCGCAGCAGAACATGCAATTCCAGGAGTTGCGGCGTCCCAAGCGCGAGACTCCCAGGGCAGCAGATGTGGCGCCGGGCAACGCTCGGACGAACGATTTTCGGGCGGTGCCAGCCGACAAGCCGGTTCGCGCGCGCAGAGCGTCGGAATCGGCCGGCCACGGCATGCCTTATGGCGCGGGCGGCCCGATACATCGGACCGTGTCGCAGTCGTCCGTCTTTCTTCCGTCGCAAAAGGCCAAAGCCAGTGGTTCCACGTTGACGCTCGCTCGCGATGCCGATCTTGGCGATGCGCTCCCGTTTCTGACGAGGGAGGCCAGCAGCAAGAGCAAATTGACGGGGGGCAGGAACAAGGACGGGATGTGGCTCGACTGGACGCGCTTTACCTTCGGGAAACATGAGTCGCTTCATGAAGCCAGGGAAGTCCTGAAAGACCTGGTCCTGAACATCCAGGAACCGCGCCGCGTCAAGCGCCCGTTCATCGAAACCCGCACGTTGGACAACGGTTCCAGGACGAGCCTGGGGCTGGCCGGCTTCGACCGCGCCGTCGAGCAATGTCTGAAGGACATCGACGCCGTGGAAACGCTCGACGCCGAGTCCGTGCGCCGCGTGCTGCAGCCTGTCTCCGAACGGATGCACCGGGCCGCTGCCAAGGAGCTGCCATCGACTCGCGCCGACACCAGCGAGGCTGCTCGTCCTCCGTACGACTGTCTCGCGCACTGGATGGATGCACTCGACACGCAGTACGGCGCGTTGGCCGGATCGACGAATCGCCGCGAACGGATCAGACGCATCGAGACAGAAGCGCGCGATATCTGGCTGTCGCACGACATGACCGCGCCGGATCTGGCGAGCTACTTCCGCGGGCAGGTGGATCGGTGCAACAAGGGCGGCTTGCCGACGCTGGGCGCGCTGGCAGGCAAATTGAGCCGGGAGTTGTCGCGCGCGGCCGCGACCGGGACGCTCCCGCAGCAATACGACAGCCAGATGGCCCGCGCGTGGGAGTCGGCACTGATTCGCGAATTGGTGAAATCCCCTCCGCCAAAGGTCGCGGCAGCGGCCAATGATCTCGCCGAAGCGCAACGCGCCCGGCTCACGTCACTCGCACGCGCCAATCCCGTCGCATGGGAAAAAGTCGCAGGCGCGGTGCAGCTCAAGATGCGCGGCGACGACCGGTTCTGGACGGCGAAAGTGTCGCGGCTGAGCAAATTCGTGAAGGCATCCGCCGACGAGCGCGGGGACAAGCTGCTGCATTACCTGAACAAAATGCTCGAAAGCGGCGAAGATTGCATCAGCATTCATTACGCCACGGTCAAGATCTCGGCGGCATTGAAACAACACGCGCCTGATTATATCGGCTGGGACAAAACCGCTCAGGATGCCAAAGAGTTTCGGCAACGCGACGCAGCGCGCGCCATTGTCAAGAAGCCAGGTCATATCGGTCAGGGAAGCGGAATCCTGCTGGCGCATCAGGCGCCCATGCCGGACGACCCGTATGCCAGTCATTTCTGGCCGCGACCCTCGACGACGAACCGGCCGAACATAAATGCGCCATCCGTTGCCGTCAAGACTTCACTGCCGAGCGGGGCACCTTATGGATCGGGGCCCTCGGGATCGGTTGCATTTGTCGCGAAAGCGGTCGACTACATGAACCGTTACGAGCACGCGAGAATCGATCCGGCTCACGCGATGCTGGGCGCACTCATGTTCGTCGTGTTCGACGGCGGCCATTCCATTCATGAGGTCATGTGGGCGCTGAACCAGATAAAACCCCGAATCGATATGGCCATTGGCGGAAAGCCAGTGCCGCCGGATCGATACGTCGGGAACTATAACGCGCTGTTCAACTCGTTCCACGGCGACACGGCAAGAATACTGCGCGCCGCGGTGGCCACGGCGTTCGATGCGGTGAACCGGTATCGGCGAAAGCTTGCCGTCGAAGCGGGTTGAATCCGCACATTGCCGACGTTCGCACGCAATCGCGCACCATCAAAGGATGAAAAATGAAGGCCACCCGAACGACGGGCGCAGCGCCGATATGGCAAGAGTCTCCGCCCGACCGACAACCGGCCGACACTCGGCGGCCGTCCGCGCCATCGCCTCGAAGCCGCACCGGCTCTCCTTTGGAGGGGCTTCGGAACCTGCCGAAGAAGGAAGGCACGGGCAATGCAGCCGCCATGCGCTCGACGCAGGCCGATCTCGACAAATTGATGCGCGCCGGCATTCGCGTCAAGCCTGAGGCCATCCGAAAGGCCAATGACGACGCACTGAAGGCGGCGATGGCGGCAAGCCTCGCCTCCTCCCGATCACCCGCGAATGCAATGACCGGCCGCCAGGCCCACGTACTCGGTGCGCTGAATGCCGGGCTTCGCGTCAACCCGCAAGCCATTCAGAAAGCCAACGACGACGCGCTGGCGGCAGCCATTCAGGAAAGCTTGAAGCAATCGTCGTCCGCCGCGCCCGGTACGCACGGCGCCCACCAGACGGCTCACGCGCAATTGAATGTTCCGGAAGGAGCCGACTGGCGCGAGATCCTGAAGATGACGGGCCGCGTCTTACCGGATACGGTGATGAAGCACGCAACCACGCGCGCAGGCGTTCAGAAAATGGCCGCGGACATCGCGAAGGCCGAGCTGGACGCCAGAAAGGCTTATCGGGCGCTGCTCATTCGATTCCATCCGGACAAGCACTTCGGCGAGGACATGAAACCGGCGACCGACCTGCTCGCCGACGCTTACAACCAGAGCGAGAAGGAATTCGCGCGCGCAAGAAAGTGGCTCGAAGCGCAGAGCAAAACGATCACCGACTGAAATTCCCGTTGAAACGAAGCCCCGTCAGGGCTGCTCGACGCTGGGGCCGGGCGACGCCCGGATCGCACATCGCTCCGGTTCGCGGATGCATGCTACGCCACGCGCGCCGACGTTGCCGCGCTGGCGACCGTCGGGGCTGCGCCTTCGACGGCCGCGCCGGCGCGTCCCGCTTCCATGGCATCGGCATCGCTCGACGGGCCTCTGACGGAATCCTGGCTTCCGGTCGCGTCGCGCTTCGGCGTCAGAGACAGCGACGACATGAAGGTCGACAGCATCATCCCGCCCGCCAATCCCGCAATGAGATTCGTGACCGTCTCATGCCCGGCTTGCGGCAAATTCTGGCCGGCCTTGTTGATGGAATCCAGCAGACAGAAGAGGACTACGAACAGTGTCAGGCGTGCTGTCACCGCGCCGGTTATCTTGTCCTTCACATCGCTCCCGGTGACCGTGCCGACGACTTCGTGACCGGTGACGCGGTTGATCAATTCGCTCCCCGCCGGCAGATGGATGCGGGTTGCGAGCCGCACGTCCGCCGCTCCGCGCAGCCCTTGACGCACCGTGCCCTTGCTTCCCTGGCTGATGCTTTCACCGATCTTGTCGAAGAACGCCGTCATGGCAGGATAGAGCATCGCGTCGCTGATTTCGCCGCCGGCATTCGCGGCAGCGAATGCACTGATGTGGCCGAACGCCTGGCTCACCGTCGCCGCCTGGCCCGATTTGCTCGTGCCCGAGTATGAGACGCCGAGACCTTGCAGCGTGTTGACGACGAACTGGTTCACGCCGAACACCGCCATGTTGGTCGCCACCGCCTTGAAGTTGATGGGTGCACGATCGGGATCGCGATTGTCGGAAAGCCGGACAAACAGGTTGATGCCATCGCGCGACAACGTATAAGCGGTGGCCTTGAGCAGCAGCGGCGCGATGTCCCCGAGCGTGCCCGTCGTTCCTGCAACGCTGCCGGCTGCCGCCAGCGCGGCGATGTTCGCAAGCTGGGCTGAGCGGGTGATCCAGTTGCCCGTGCCGTCGAGATGCTGACGCAGCATCGCCGCACCGTTCAACATGCCGGTACCGACCAACACCGCGATCGACGCGCCCAGCTTCGTTTGCTCGCTCGCATTTGCGAGCCCTTTCGCGACCGCTTGCCCGGCGAGTTCACGCAGCACGGTACTGACGAAGGTGACGCCCCCCTCGCGCAACGTCGCGTGGAACAGATTTCCCCCCCAACCGGCAGCGGTGCCCGTGTAGGAGTTGGTGAAGAGTTGATGGAGCTGTCCGACCTGGTGATCGATCGCCGCGTGCTGTTCCGGCGAACCGACCGGGTGCTGCGACGGCGGGCGCGCGAGCACCAACGCCAGGTCGGCGGGAATATGACCGGTGGCTTGTGTTTCGGCTGTCTGCGCGGCGCCCGTTGCGTGTCCGGCCGATGCCGCCTCGGTCGAGTGACTGTGAGTCGATGGCGTCGAAGGTGTTGCCACGTGTTCGCCGTGTGGCGCCGTCTCGGCGGCAGCGGCTTGCGCGCCGTGCGTCCGAGCGGGCTCAGCCGCACCATGCGACGACTCGATCGTTTCGCTCGGCTGCCTTTGCGGAGAGACAACCGTCGCGGCGGGCGGCTCGTGCGTGTCGGCCTCGAAACGATCGATCGCGCCGCCAAGGCCCAGTGAGGCGAGATCTGCGACCAACTCCGTGTCGACACCGCTGTCAACTTCATTGCCATGTTGACCCGCACCGGCAGCGTGCTGCGCGTGCTCCGCGGCTGGCGCAGTAATCTGCGCCCGACTGGCCGGCACTTCGGACGAGACTGGCGTATGACCTGGCGCGCCGGATTGCGCGGCCGCCTGTCGGCGTGACGATTTCATGCCGGCAAGATTCCGCAACACGGCGCTGCCGCTCGGTTCGGAAGGTTGATTGACAGCCGCGCCGGCCCGGCTTTTGTCCTTTTTGAATACGGATGTCAGGACCTCGCACTGCACGTCCAATGGCTTACCGATAATTCTCACCATCGACTCCCCCGAAATGGATTTGATGAAATCGAAGCGCCGCTGAGCTGTCCATTGCCCGCGTCGCGCATTGAAGGTCGACGAACGCGTTTCAATTCACCACGTATGCTAAGAGCGACGTTGCGCTCGCCGTCCGGTTGATGCGAAGTCGCGTCGCGCTCGCCGAATCCATTGCGCGACAGGACTCGCGCCAAAGCCGCAGCACATGCATGGGAACGCGCAACGCATGCGTGGCCGGGGTCGCCATGCCCGACCTCCCGGGCGCGCGGCAACGGCCCCTCGCCCTGCCCCCCGCGCCAGGTTCGCCCGCGCATTGCGCGCTTCGCGCAAGCGGGCAGGTACGCACACCGCGTCGCGGACAATGCCGCTTCGATCCGGATGGCAAATCGCATGGCGGTCGCCGGATGCGTTGCTGCACGTCGGCCGCCCTGCCGTCGACATCCTGCCTCGCGGCCGACGCCGCGCCTGCACGGCTGGCCGACGACGCCCGAATCCTCCCACGATGTCCAATGCGCGTTTGGAGCAAATCATGCTGAACCTTCGACTCGTGTCGATCGTCTTGCGGACGATGTTTTCCCGGGGCACGCGGTCCGGCACACAGGCCGGGCGCGAGCGGATGCCGCAGGCGTTACGCGCGCTTGCGGGGGGCGCATTGCTTGCCAGCCTCGCCGCCTGTACCGCGCCGCTTGCGCCACCGGCCGACACCGACTTGCCGTCGGCCTTGCGCGCGGGGCCGGGCCGGCATCTCGACGAGGTGCTGACCGCGCGCGGCCAGACGATTTATGAATGCCGCCGCAACGGTGCCGAGCAGTCCTGGGTCCGCGAAGGCGAGCTTGCCACGCTGGTCGATTCGCAACGCCGAAGCGTGGGCACGGTGGCGCCTGGCGGCTATTTCACGGCCTACGACGACAGCTACGTCGTCACCCGCGCGGACTCGGTCGCGCAGGTCACGGCCGGCACCCTGACATGGGTGCGCCTTGTCGCACGCGACAAGCGAGGCAGCCAGGCCCAAACCGGTCGATTCGCCCGCACCTCGGTCATCCAGCAAGTCAATACGACCGGCGGACTGCCTCCCGTTCCGCTCTGCGATCGGGAAGGCGGCACGCTGTTGGTGCCGTACAGCGCGGCCTATCTTCTTTATAGCGAGGTGGCGGACGGGCAACCGGCGCAGGCCGGACAGTTCCGAGCCGCGCAATCTCCGTCGGCAGACATGCCACAGCGTGCAAATGGCGCAACACCGCTGCCAACGGACTGATCGAAGCTCAAACAAAATCAGTTCCCTACCTTACGCGATGTAACTTTGTGCCCAAACCCCCGTGGGATAAGGCTCCCGAAGGCGAGCCGCGAGAAAAGCCACGCCGCCGGAAAGTAACGGCCCTCATGAACGCCGCGCCCGAGTAATCGGAATTTGCCGCTAACTTCAGTCAATTCACCGCAATCGTTTGCCTGCGTGCGCGCGCCGCGTCGCCGGCGCCGATCCGCGGTGTTCAAATCATCATAAGAATTTACAAATTCTTACGTACCTAGCACTTCGCCCCCCATACCTTTCGATGGCCGGGACACGCTGCCGCGTCCCTTGCGTGTGTAAAAAATGGCCATGTCTTTACGAGTAACCAGTGAGGTAACGAGTGAAACTTGCAATATTCACCAACGACCCGGCGTTATTCCGCCTGATTCAAGGCGGCCTGACGACCGACGGGGCAACGTGCGTCCGCTATGGCGAGGAAGTCGATCTGGCCCGCGCGCTGCATCGCGACGAATTCAGCGCGATTGTCTTCGACGCCTCTACCGGGATCGACGCATCGCACCCGGTCCTCGCGCGACGTGCGTGCTATGGGGACCGGCGTGCACCGGTGATCGCGATCGGCGACTTCTGCGACCGCGAGCGGATGCTCGCCGCGCTGAACGCTGGCGCCGACGACATCGTGCTGCTGCCCGTCGACCCCCGCGAACTGCGGTTGCGGGTCCATCTCGCGGCGAGCCGCTTCGCGACATGTCCGACGGCCTCCGGCACGTCCGCAAGGACCGACGACGATCTCGTCACCGGCGCGTACCGGTTCAGCCGCCGCGACGGCAGCGTGCAGGTCGACGGCAAGGCAGTGCGGCTCACCACCCGCGAATTTGCCATTGCGTGGGTCCTGTTCTCGCAGCAGGGCAACTATGTGACGCGTCGCGCGATCGCCGCGACGGTGTGGGGCAGCTCGGAAGAGATCGTCGGGCGCACGCTGGAGCAGCACATCTACAAGCTGCGCAAGAAGCTGCGGCTCGACGGTACATGCGGCGTCGCGCTGCGCACGATGTACGCGCATGGCTACCGGATCGAGCGGGTGATGGAACGGACCACGGAACCGGCGACATCGCAGGCGCTGCGGCCGGCCGCCGGCGGCCGGATCAAGCTGCATCCCGGCGGAAGCGAGGCGGCGCGCAACGCACAGGCATGGGCACCCGAAAGCGAGAACGAATGGACGTTCCCCGCGGCCTGCCCCGCGATTCACCGCATCGCGTGAATCGCGTATCCAGGCCGTGTCGCCGCTCAGTACTCGATGACGCGCGGCGAGAGCAGGACCAGGCGTTCCATGTGACTGTGCTGGTTCTCGCGATACCGGAACAGGCCGCCGAGTAACGGGATCTTCGACAACAACGGTATGCCGCTCTCCCCTTTCGACGCATTGTCGACACGGTAGCCCGCGATCAGCAGGCTCTCGCCCTGCGACACGACCGCTTCCGTGTTGATCGTGCTCGTCGAGATGACCGGGATGTTGTCGACCTGCTGTCCGGTCACCTGGCCGTCTTCGACGTGTACCTGCAGCTTGATCTGGGTTCGCCCGTCCTCGTCCACGACCAGCGGAAGCACCCGCAGCGACGTGCCGGTCGAAATCGCATAAAGGTCACCCGACGTGTAGCCCTGCACGCGCACGTAGAACTGCTTCTTGTTGTCCATCACGGCCTCGACGTTATCGAGCGTGGCGACCTTCGGACTCGCGTCGATCCGGGCGAGGTTGTTGTCCTCGAGCGCGTTGACCCGCGCCATCAGATAGCGGCCCGCGTCACCGAGCACGGCAGTCAGCGACAGGCCCGCCGGCGTGATATTGGCGATCGTGTTGCCGCTCGAATCCGTGCTGCTGAATACCGGGTTCAGCTGACCGTTCGCATAGCTGTTCGCGCTCGTCCGGCCGTTGCCGGTCTGGATATCGACGTGACTGTTGTGCGCGCGCCAGTCGACACCGATCTGCTGGAGCGCCGTATCGTCGATCTCGATGATATGCGCCTCGATCTCCACCAGACGCCGCCGCACGTCGAGCTGGTCGATCAAGGCCTGATACTGATCGACGCGTTGCGGCAGATCGCGGATCAGCACCGAATTCGTACGCGGATCCGCCTTGATCACCGGCAGCATCGACGCACCGGCCGGCACGGCCCCCGTGCCGCCGCTGTTCGCGAAGCCGCCGCCGGACCCGCCGTTGCCGGCCGCCGCACCCGAAGGCCGCGCCTGCGGTTTCGCGCCGAACAGCGGCATGCTGCCCTGCGCGAACAACGACGGCAGCGGCGGATTCACCCCGCCGCTGTCGCCGCCGGCAAACGGCGAACCTCCGCCGGTGCCGCCGGAAGCGTCCGCCAGCGGCGTCTGCCGCGCCATGCCCGGCGCCGTCGAATTCGCGCCAACACCGTCCATGTTTGCGCCGGAATCGTCCTTGCCCGGATGGTACATGCCGGCCATCAGCCCGGCGACGCCCGTCACCGTAATCGTCTTGCCGTCGATGACGACGTTGTGATCCGCCGCCCACCCATGCTTCAGCGGAAACACGCGAACCACCGTTCCGACCTGGCGGTTCGCATTCTGGTCGAGGCGCGCCGCGAGATTGGAAACCAGTGCGACGTACTGGCTCGGACCTGTCACCAGCGCGGCGCCCAGCGACTCGTCGTACACCACCGGGAAGCGCTTGTTGTCCAGTCCCATCTGCGCGAGCGTCGAGCGCAACGCGGCGGTGCCCGCGAAGTCGAGATGGATCACCTGCCGCGTCACATCGTTCGAACTGCTGATCGACAGCATGCTGCCGTCGTAAAACCACACGAAGCCGAAGGTGGCGGCGAGCGTATCGAGGAAGCGTTGCGGCGACATGTCAAACCGGCCGGATACCGTGCCTTGCACGTCGCTGCTCACGGACGCGGCGATTCCCTGGCTTGCGGCGAAATCGCGCAGCACGTCCTTGAGCTCCTTGCCTTCGACGGCGATATGGACAGCTGACGTGCGAAACGGCACCTGCATGGCCATCGCATATCGGCCGCCGTCGCCGGCAGCCAGCGCGAGGCACAGGCACAGCTTCAGGCTCGTGACGAGGCGCGCGCCCCGCCTTTGACGATGCGAAGTGGTTGTCATGACATTGCTCATCGGTTTTCGATTGAAGAAGGGGAACGGAATCAGCGCTTCAGCGTGTCGGACGGCGCCTCGTTGAATTGCCGCCGGTAGCCTTTGACGAGCGTCGAGCGATTCTGGACGCCCCACCGGGTCGCCACGCCCAGCAGGCTCGGCTCGCCGTGCACGCCTTCGCGCTGCAGTTCGGCGCGAATCCGCTCCATGCGTTTCTGGCGAATGATCTCGGTCGGTGTCGAACCGAGACAGTTCTTGAACGCACTCTGCAACGCACGCTCGGTCACGCCGATTTCGGCGGCCACCTCCCGCACCGACAGATCGCTGCGCTCGAGGTTTTCCATCAGATATCGATACGCGCGCCGGTATTTCGCCGGCAGACGCGCGCCGACGTCGTCGAGCTGCTCGGGCAGGCGCCGCGCGCGATGCACGAACGGCGCCAGTTCCCCGGACGCTTCGCGCAGACATCGCATTGCGGCAAGCGCATAGCGACTGTAGAACTGCGCCGCCTCCTGGTCGCGCCCCTGCGCGGCGCGCGTTTTCGCGACGCAGTACAGGTATTCCGGTTGCCGGTAACCCTGCATCGCGCGCCGCTCGGCGCCGAGCGGCGCCAGCATCGCTTCCGCGAGATGAGGCGCGCCGCCGGCCAGTCCGGCGAGCGCGATTTCGAGGCGCACGGCATATTGATACGCATGGAGGTTGTTCGCGACGGCCCAGTTCAGATGCAGGACCGACGCGTCGGCGGCCTCGCGCTGGCCTGCCGCGAGCCGACGGAGGCTGTCCAGATAGTCGATCCGCGCGCGCAGCAGCGGTGAGCGGACCTGCGCGGCCGCCGGTGCGACGCGGGTGTCGCCCAGCAGCCGCGACGCCGCTCCGGCCGCCAGTCCGGATTGCCAGTACACGTGGTCGGCCAGTTGCGCGGTGCTGCGCAGTTCGTGCTGGACAACCACGTCGTAGCGCAACGTATCGAACAATTCGCGCCATACGGAGCGCTCCGGCAACTCGCCCGGTCCGGGCGCCGAGGCTGAATCGACGATCGCCTCGAACTCGTCGAGCAAATCGGCCGCCTGATCCAGTTGCCCCAGCTCGAACAGAACGCTCATTGCGCCGAAACGCCCTTCCATCGCGTGGCGATGGCCGATGCCCGCATCGTCGACGATACGCATGAAACATGAAATCGCCGTGCCGAAGCGGTGGCGGAAGAACGCCTGCCAGCCGGCATTGCGGCACGATGCCAGCCGTACGTCCCGGTGCGTCGACCGGATCAGTTTCTGGGCCTCCCGGTACGAATCTTCCGCATCGACGTCCATGCCGAGCATCATCTGCAAGTCGGCCTGCATCTGCATGCAGCCCGACGCATCGTCACCATGATCGCACTGCTCGGCACACCGGTTCGCGCGCGAAAGTGCGTCGCTCATCCGGCCGTTGCGGAGCATCTCGAGATACCCGCTGGGCGCAGCGTCGCATGTAAGTGCCGAAACAAGCGGAAAGTACAGGCTCGAAAACATATCGGACTCCATATTGATCCATATTCCACATATGCGCGTCATCTCTTCGTCGCGCGACCCTACGGAATCAATTTAATGGGGATATCCGATTGACAATTTCAACAAACCTAACGCGGCGGCCCGATTTGAGAACTGTTGAAATTCTCACGCCGCGCGGGCGCAATGATGCATCGCTTCGGCGGCACATCCCGCCCCCGAACTCCGGAACGCGACACGATCGAGTCAGGGGGCCGGCGCACCGTGAGATCGCGCGAGCACACTCATCTGCCGCGCGAGCAATCGCAGATCGAGCTGGTCCCGTACTTCGTTGACGAAGATGCCGGCAAACAACGCGAGCATCAGCACGGCAACCGCGCCCTTGATGGGCTGGCTCAGCGCACCGAGCTCGAGCTTTTGCGCCGACTTGGATGCCAGATTGATGCCCAGGTCGATCAGCACCATCACGAACACCAGTGGCGCGGCGAGTTTGGCGATCATCTGCACCAGCGTATCGGACTGGTGAAGCACGAATGTCTCGAGGAAATTCGTATCGATCGGTTTCGACGACGCCACCGGCCACCAGCGATACGACTCGTACAGCGCCTGGAGCAGAAACTCCATGCCTCCCAGCGACCAGAACGCCACGATCGCCAGCTGGCTGAGGAGCGTACCCGACGGCGTCGATTGCTCGGAGCGCAACGGGTTCGTGATCTGCGCGTTGTTGTAGCCGGTCAGGTTATCGAGGTAGGTGCCGGCGCTTTGCGCGACCCAGAAGACGGTGGACGCGGCAAAACCCAGCACCATGCCGATCAGTGACTCGCGCAGCCCGGTGGCCATCAGTGTGGCGCCGGTGAGCGACTGGCCGAAGCCGGCCGGCTGCGCGATTGCGATAAACAGGCTGAACGTCAGCGCAACGCCGTTGCGCAACGGTCCCTGCAAGATGCCGTCGGCGGTCGGCGGAAACAGCGTCATGATCACGTAGAGCCGGATCGAGCACACGCCGAGCACCATCAGGTCCTGAACCAGGCGCGTGCCGATCAGCAGAAACTGTTCGTTCATGCGAGTGTGCGGCGCGCGAGCGCCAGTTCTTCCGCCGCTTCATCCTCGGCGTCGAGCGCGACCTGGTCGAGCGCCTGTTCGAGCTGCTTCGTGCGCTCACGGCAGACATCGATACGGCCGCGGTTCTGCGCGATCGCACGCCGCGCGGCAGCGATCTCTTCATCCTTGGCCGCGACCGCGTCGCGGCGTGCGTCGAGTTCCATCCGTGCGTCCCTTAATTGCGCATCGACCACCTCGAGATAGCGCCGGCAACCGTCGAAGACGGTGATCGAAAACGGTTCCTCGCCAGTCATCAAGCCCGCGATGCGCCCGCGGTGATGCACGGCAATCGCGTCGAGTTCCGCCACGCGAGCCGTCGCTTCGTCGACATGCGCCTGCAACTCCACCCGCTCGCGCCGCCGTGCGTCGAGTGCGGCACGCAGCTCCGTCTCCATGCGCTCCCGACGGTCGCTGGCACGCTTGAGCGCCTTGATCCGGCGGCCCGTCGTACTGGTCGATGCGCTCATCGGCGTGCGCCTCCGGTGGGCATTTCCGTGATCTGCGCCAGCATTTCGGTGGTATCGGCGGGATCCGCATAGTGATCGGTCGGCTGCGAGAGGAACGCGTTGATCGCGTCGATCTTGGCAATGGCTTCGTCGGCGAGCGGATTCGAGCCCGCCTTGTATTCGCCGACCTGCAACAGCATTTCGACGTCGCGATGCTGGGCCATCAGTTCGCGCAAGCGCGTCGATGCGGCGAGGTACTCCCGGCTGACGACTTGCGGCATCACGCGCGACAGGCTCCCGAGCACGTCGATCGCGGGATATCGGTTCTTCGCGGCGATATCGCGCGACAGTATCAGGTGACCATCGAGCACGCCGCGCACTTCCTCGGCGATCGGGTCGCCGCCGGACTCGTCTTCCGCGAGCACCGTGTACAGCGCCGTGATCGAACCTTTCTCCCCCATCCCCGCGCGTTCGAGCAGGCGCGGCAATTCGGCGAAGATCGAAGGCGGGAACCCGCGCCGCGCGGGCGGCTCGCCGGCCGCCAGCCCGATCTCCCGGCCGGCGCGCGCGAACCGCGTCAACGAGTCCATCATCAGCAGCACACGCTTGCCCTGATCGCGAAAATGCTCGGCGACGGCGGTGGCGACGTAGGCCGCCTTCGCGCGCTCGATCGATGAGCGGTCCGATGTCGCGCAAACCACCACCGACCGGGCCATGCCATCGGGACCCATGATCAGTTCGACGAACTCGCGCACCTCGCGCCCCCGCTCGCCGATCAGCGCGATCACGTTGATGTCGCTTTGCGCGCCGCGCGCGAGCATGCCCAGCAATGTGCTCTTGCCGACGCCGGCCGGCGCGAAGATGCCGATGCGCTGGCCTTCGGCGAAGGTCGTCAACGCGTCGATCACGCGAACGCCGGTCGGCATCGCGCTGTCGATCATGCGGCGAGTCATCGGACTGGGCGGGTCCGCGAAAATCGGTCGCGTGTGCGTGTCGTCGATGTCGAGCGGACCCAGGCCGTCGATCGGCTCGCCAAGAGAGTCGATGACGCGCCCGAGCAGCCGGTCGCCCACTTTCACGGCCAGCGGCCGCCCGAGTCCGATCACCTGCGTCGAGCGCGACACCTGGCCGAGCTGCGCGAACGGCGACACCAGCGCGTAGTCGCGCGTGAAGCCGATCACCTCGCCGTGCTGGAGCAGCGTGCCGTCCGCCGCGCGCAACTCGCACAGTTCCCCGAGATGCAGGTCGAGTCCGCCGACCTTGATCAGCGTGCCGATCACCTCGATGACCTTGCCGCTGCGCTGCACCCGTACGCTGCCGAGCAGCTCCCTTTCGATCGCGTCGGTCAGGCTGCCGAAACGGGTGACCCGGGAATGGCGCTCGTGTTCGCCGGATGCGGCGCCCGGCTCGACGTCCGTGGTCGAATCGTCCGGCGCACTCGCCTGCGCGGAGATCGGATCGATATCGTTCACGAAACGCCCTCTTCCGCTGCCGGGTCTGCCTGGACCGCATCATCCGCTGCCTGCATCGCAAATGCGGCGTCGGAGCGGTCGCCATTCTGAACCGAGAGTTTCAGCGCGCGTGCAATGGCCGCGCGCATGGTCCGCAACTGGGTCGATACGCTCGCATCGATCAGGCCGAGATCCGATTCGCATACGCAACTGCCGCGCTCGAGCCGCTTGTCCGCCACCACGGTCATCGGCAACGGGCGGCCGAGTTCGCGCCACCGGTCCGCGAGACCGTCGAATGCCGCTTGCGCGTCGCCCAGATCGTCCGGATGAACCGCGACGCGCAAGTAGGTCGATCCTTCGACGATCCGGTCGACCGTGGCGAGCGCCCGCTCGAACAGCGCATCCGCCCCTTCGCTACGCACGATCTGCTCGACCGCGACGGCCACGATCTCGGCCATCCGGCCGCGCATCTGGTCGTCGGCCGCGCGCGCTTCGCCGCCCGCTCGCGCGACGCTCGCGAGCCAATCGGCGAGGCCTTGCGCCATGCCTTCGTCATAACCGCGCGCCGCGGCGGCCGCGTATTCGCGGCGTGCGTCGTCGAGCACCGCGTCCGCCTCCTCGCGGCCGGCGGCGATGATCCGCAAGGCTTCCTCGCGCGCGGCGGCCAGCGCGGCATCGGCCTCGCGCTCGGCCTGCTCATGGACCCTCGCCACGTCGACCAGCGCGCCGAACGTCTCGCGCGGCAGAATATCGCCGTCCACACCGAGCCGGGCATGCGCGCCGGCCTCCTCGTGGCCGGCCTGCCTTGGATTGCTTAGCCAAATAACCATGCCCACTCCGGAAACAAGTTTGGAAGCTGCGCGAACACCGCATCGGTGCCGTGCTGGTCGACCTCGGCGGGCACCTGCTCGACCCAGTGCCCGTTCATGCGAGACTCGCCGGCCCCGCGTGCCGCCATCGATGTTCCGTCGCGGCCGCCGGCCGCGGCGCGCGGCAACGCGAGCCGCAGCAGCGGACACGGGGAAACCGCGCTGCGCAGGTCGCGCTGGAGCAGCGCGAGGCCTTCGAGCGCCAGCGTGTCGCCATCCAGCGCGGCGATCGGCGGGATCGGCACGCGTGCCGACATCTGGCCGATATCCGGCACCGCCGCGCGTTCGTTCGGCATCTCCCGCGTCAGGACATCGACCGGAACGCCGGCCCATTGCACGACGTTCGTCCGCGTGCGCTTGTCGACGATGCGGCGTATCTCGCCGCGCCTGAAACGCAACGCGCGAATGCGCAGTACGCACAAACCGAGTTCGGGCGGCAACACGTCGAGCCGCATCGCGCCGGGACGGGCAAGCGCATCGAGTTCAGGCCAGGCAAGCCCCACGCTGCGCAGCAACGCCAATGAACAGACGTCCAGGTGCGCGCGCGAGCCCCGTGCGCTGTCGACGGCGCCCTCGCCGGTGGCCGGCATCGTATCCGCTGGCGCGCCGGCGCCAGACCGCTCGACCGTCGCGCGCGTCAGCGCAAGCGCGTCGGCCTCGCCGATCGCGAGCGCGCTTGCCAGCCATGACGGATGCGCCCACTGCAGGACGCTCGTCGCATTGCGCTGCCAGGCGGCCAGTACAGCCGCGGCCCGGCGAAACGGCGAATCGGTCACGCCATGCATGGGCGGCTCCCGGTCAGCACATCAGGGCCCGGCCCGCGACGCGCGTTACGCAGCATCGTGCGCTCAGACAGAGGTGCCGCGCTTGCGGCGCAACGCCGCAAGACCGCCGCTCAATACGTCGGCGGTCGGCCTGAAACGCTGCTGCAACGTGCGCCGCCAGCCGACGGCCACACACGAGAGCACCACCAGCAGCGCCACGATACCGACCGCCAGCCAGCGCATCGGGTACGATTGCGCCGGCGCGGCCACCGCGATCTCCGCCGGCTCGGCAGCGACCGCGGTCACGCTCACTTGGTCGTACGAAAGACCTTCGACGCTGTGCACGACCAGGTTCTTGATCTGTGGCGCCAGTGCGCTGATATCGAATTCCGGCCGATACTTGATGAACACGGCCGCCGACGACGGCTTCGCCTGCTGCGCCAGCGGGTCGTTGTTCGGCAACACGATCTGCACGCGTGCGTACATCACGCCATCGAGATGCGACAGCGTGCCGGACAGCTCCTGCGACAAGCCGTAAATGAAGCGCACGCGCTCTTCGGTCGGCGTCGACACCAGGCCGTCTTTCTTGAACAGGTTGCCCAGGTCGTCGAACCTGCTGCGCGGCAGGCCCTGAACGCGGAGAATCTGCATCGCGCGCACCATGTCGTTGTTCTCGACCTGCAGCGCATACGTCTTGCCGCCGTCGGGCGTGACCTTCTCCGCGCTGACGCCGCGTTCGAGCAGGGCCACGGCCATCTCGTTGACGTCCTGCTCGCTGAGATTCGCATACAGGTCCTTCTTGCACGACGCCAGCAACGCGCAGCCGGCCAGCAGCAGCGCGAGACCGGCGCGGCGCCGCGCGCGGGCGTTCCTCGGTGAACGACGTTCCATGGTCATTGATTCTTCATCAAGGTTTCCGCCGACGACCGCGACGAGGTTACAACGCTCATCTTCGCCTGGAAGTCGAACTGCACCTGAACCATCTCCATCGCGACGCGACTGGATTCCGCGATCATTTGCATCGGGTCCATCTCGCCAGCCCGCTGCGAGAGTCCGTTGACGTCGTCCATAGCCTGCTGCGCCGCGGCATCGTGTGTCGCCACCATGTTCGAGAGCATGGTGCCTTCTCCGTCCACCGCGTGAACGCCCGGCGGGCTCAGGTGCGGCTGTTCCATCAGTGCCTGGAATTTCTCCGCCGCACCGGCACTTGCGCCGGCCTGGTCGCCGCCTTGCGTCAGGCCGGACATCGCCGCGCCAATCAGTTCGCCGCCTACCGAAGCGCTCATCGCTGCCTCCTTACCCGGGATTGCGTGTGTATGTGGAAGCCGGCGCCGTTCAGGCGCCGACCGTTTCGGCGCGCCGGATCATGCGCGCAGGTAGCCGAACTGGGGATCCGGCACCGGCAGCGAACCGGACGCAGCAGGCTGCGACTGTTCCGCCGCGCGCGCTTCGTCGACGAGCGACTGGCACGTCTGCGGAATCACGAACTCGCCGCCTCGATAGTCGCGCATCGCGGCATGCAGATCCTCGCGCGCCTCGAGTGCCCGCACCAGTGCGAGGGTCTCGCCGTTCGGGGCCGATTCAACTGCATCGCTCGCCCACCGACGCCAGCCGGGGTCGCCTTTGGACGCGAGGCAGTACGCCATCAACGCTTTCGCATAGGTGAAATCCGGCACCATGTCGATGACGGCGCGCAGCGCATGCGCGGCATCATCCCAGCGGCCGTGCACGATATGCAGCAAGCCGTCGAGCATGCCGATCTCCGACACTTTCGGACGGAGCACGCGTAGCGCATCCAGCAGCAGTTCGACGTCCAGCGTATCGCCGGCCGCCTGCGGGAAATGGGCGAACAAGGCCGCGGATGCCGCCTCGATCATGCCGCACACGACTTCATGACTGCATTGCAGGTAGTCCGGATGCGCGCTGGTTGAAGACTGCGTGGATTGACTCGGGAGCATGACGTTGGATCTCCGTGGATGTGGGGTGCACGCCGCACGCCGGCCGCGCCGCGGGTCCCGACGGGAGTCCCGGCGCACCCGGCCATGCATGCCGCCACTGACGACGGATGCAACCTTAACAACCCGCATCGGCACGGCGTCCGCCCGGTGCGAAGTCTTCCGCGTGCAAACGAAGCGCTACCCGGAAGCGCCGCCCGTCGGGCCGATTCGGCCCTGTCGGTCCCGATCAGATCATGCGGCGCCGGCATCGCTGCCCCTCCTCCGGCCGGCGCGGTTCGGCACCGGCTCGCTTCGCTCCCGCTGTCCGCACTTCGGACCGGCGCGGACAGCGGCATGCGGCGCACCTATGATCGAACAGGGCTACGTCGGCGCGAAGCGGTGCGTCCTGGACCCTACCCATTGCCTCGCGGTCGCATGGGGACCCCAAGCGGCCCCTAACCGACGAGGCGCCCGCCCAATTGATTCGACCCGGCAATGAGCGACGAAAAGACCGAACAGCCCACCGACAAAAAACTACGCGAAGCGCGCCGGAACGGCGAGGTTTCGAAGAGCACCGACCTGGTGGACGGCGTGCTGCTCGCGGCGGGCGTCATCGTGCTGCTGGCATGCGGCGACATGATCGTCGACGCAACGCGTGCCTCGTTGAATACCGCGTTGCACTTCGTTTCGGGCGAACACGACATGGTCGCACTGGCGCTCGCGCTGCAGCAGATCGGCACGCGGCTCGCCGGTGCCGTGATCGTTCCCGTCGCCGCCGCGATCATCGCCGCGATCGTGGCGCTGGTGCCGCAGATCGGCTTCCAGGTGTCGATGAAGCCCGTCGCGTTCAAGTTGAGCGCGGTCAGCCCGATGGCAGGCATCAAGAAGATCTTCTCCTTGCGCGCGCTGATCGATCTTGGAAAGATGCTCGTGAAAGGCCTGATCGTTTCGACCGTGATGTGGTTGACCATCAGGAACCTGATGCCGATGGTGGTCGGCTCGCTGTACCAGCAGCTCCCGCAATTGTCGCGGCTGTTCGCGGACATCGCGCTGAAGCTGTTCGGCATCGCCGCGCTGGCGTTCATCGTGCTGGGCGCCGCGGACGCGCAGCTGCAGAAGTGGCTGTTCATTCGCGGCAAGAAGATGAGCAAGGACGAAATCAAGCGCGAACACAAGCAGGACGAGGGCGATCCCGTGATCAAGGGCGAGCGCCGCCGGATCGCGCGCGAGCTCGCGACCAGCGCGCCGCGTCCGAAAGTCAGCGCGGCGAACGTGATGCTGGTCAACCCCACGCACTACGCGGTCGCGGTGCGCTACGCGCCCGACGAAAACCCGCTCCCCGTGATCATCGCGAAAGGCTACGACGAAGAGGCCGCACGCCTGCGCCGCGAGGCCCAGGCGGCCAACGTACCGATCGTCGGGAATCCGCCGGTTGCGCGCGCGCTCTACAAGGTGGAACTCGGCGCACCGATTCCCGAGGAGCTGTTCGAAACGATTGCGGCAATCCTGCGTTGGGTCGATTCGCTCGGCACCGGCGCACGCGATGCCAGTGCGTCGCCCAATACGCACTGACGTGCGCCAGGCACCTTACCGAGGATCATGATGCTGAAGACATTCAAGCTGCCGGCGGCCGGCGAAATCGCATTGCTCATGCTGATCATCGCGATGATTTCGCTGATGATCCTGCCGCTGCCGACGCTGCTGATCGACATCCTGGTGAGCTTCAACCTCGCGATCAGCGTCACGCTGCTGATGATTACGCTGTACGTTCCGAGCATCGTGTCGCTGTCCGCGTTTCCGACGCTGCTGCTGTTCACGACGCTGTACCGCCTGTCGCTGAACATTGCGTCGACCAAGTCGATCCTGCTTCATGCGGAAGCAGGCGACATCATCGACAGCTTCGGCAAGCTGGTGGTCGGGGGAAATCTGGTCGTCGGCATCGTCGTGTTCATGATCATCACGGTGGTGCAGTTCGTCGTGATCGCGAAAGGTTCCGAGCGGGTCGCTGAAGTCGGCGCGCGCTTCACGCTCGACGCGCTGCCCGGCAAGCAGATGAGTATCGACGCCGACCTGCGCGCGAACATCCTCACGCCTGAGGAAGCGCGCCGCAAGCGCGCGACGCTCGCGCTCGAAAGCGCGCTCCACGGCGGCATGGACGGCGCGATGAAGTTCGTCAAGGGAGACGCGGTGGCCGGCCTGATCATCACCGTCGTCAATATCGTGGCCGGCCTCGCGGTGGGCGTCGCCTATCACGGCATGGCAGCCGGCGAAGCAGCCAACCGCTTCTCGATCCTTTCGATCGGCGATGCGATGGTGTCGCAGATCCCGTCGCTCCTGCTGTCGGTGGCGGCCGGCGTCATGATCACGCGGGTCGCCGACGAGCGCAACGAAAAGCCTCTGTCGCTCGGCGCCGAAATCGGCAAGCAGCTCGTCGGCAGCACCCGCGCGCTCGCCTTCGCTTCGCTGTTGCTGCTCGCATTCGCGGCCGTGCCGGGCTTCCCCTGGCCGCTGTTCCTGCTGCTGTCGGGCATACTCGGCTTCGCCGCCTACAAGCTTGGCCGGCGCAACCCGCAGGAGAGCGGGCCCGATGTCGGGTCGCTCGAGTCGATGCAGCGTGCGGGCTCGAAGTCCGGCTCTCCGGCGATCCTGCCGCAGGCGCCCGCCTTCGCGGCGCCGCTCGGGGTGCGCATCTCGGCCGACCTGGTCGCGCGCATCAATCCGCTGGCGCTCGACAAGGCATTCGAGACCGAGCGCTCGCTGCTGCAGGAAGAGCTCGGCCTGCCATTCCCCGGCATCACGATGTGGGTCTCGGAGCGGATGGCGCCGTCGACGTGCGAATTCCTGATGCACGACGTGCCGCAATTGTTGCTCGAACTGCCGCCCGGCAAGGTCGTACTGCCCGATCTGGGTTCGGCGGCCGCTCGCACGCCGGAACCGGATGCCGCGCCAGCCGCCGGCGGCGAGTCCACTACCGCGATCATCGCGCAATGCGACGTCGGCACGCCGATCACCGCCGACGGTCCGCAAACCTACTGGATCGACGAAAAGGCCGTGCCGCCGAAGAGCCGCGTCTGGCGAGCCGAACAACTGATCGCGCACGCATCCATCGCGTTGCTGCGGCAGCATGCGATGCTCTTCGTCGGCGTGCAGGAAGTCCAGTACATCCTCGAGCAACTCGGCGCCGACTACCCGGGGCTCGTCGCCGAAGTGCAGAAGGTGATGCCGCCGCAACGGATCGCCGACGTGCTGCGGCGGCTGCTCGAGGAACAGGTGCCGATCCGGAATGCCCGCAACATCATGGAAAGCCTGATCAACTGGGGGCCGAAGGAAAAGGACATGCTGATGCTCACGGAGTACGTGCGCGGCGACCTGTCGCGCTTCCTGGCGCACCGCGCCGCCAACGGCGCGAAGCAGCTCCCGGTCGTGCTGTTCGACATGCCCGTCGAGCAGCATATCCGCCAGGCCATCAAGCAAACCCCGACCGGCAACTATCTGGCGTTGCCGCCCGACCAGACGCAGTTCCTGATCGACAGTATCGAGTCGTTCGTCGGCCCGGCGCCACGCACGGGCATCGCGCTGGTGACGTCGATGGATATCCGCCGCTACGTGCGACGCATGATCGAATCGCGACTCGGCTGGCTGGCGGTCTATTCGTATCAGGAGCTGGGCGCGCACGTCGATCTGGAACCCGTCGGCCGGGTCACGCTGTAAGCCCGCGATGACCAGAATCCACCGTCCCGCCCGCATCATCGCCCCCGCGCCCGGCACGGCCGACGAAGCCGGGTCGCAGCGAGCCCGGCGCTTCGACTACGCGGCGCTGCTGCGCCGCCGGGCGCCGCACGCCGCCAATCCGGCCGGTTTCGGCACGCTCCCCGACGGACACGGTACGGAAGATTCGAATGCCGACACGCCGTCCGACACGGCCGGACACGACCTGCCGGCTGACCCGCGCAGGTCGACCACGTCCGCCGATTCGCTCGCCGATCGGATCGGCTCGGTCAGCACGCCGATCGTGGACGCCGTGTACCGGCAGCAGCATCGGTTCGTTGAACTGACGGCACGCATCGCGCGCGAAATCGCCGCATTCTGCTCGAACCGCGCGATCACCCGGTCGGGCAACTGGGATGTCCGCCTGCCGCTCGACCAGAAGGTGCTGCCCGACACCACGCTGTACCTGATGCTTTCGCCTCTTTGTCTGCAGCTTCGGTTCGACACGCAGGATCCGTCGAGCAAGCAGCTACTCTTGCAGCATAGTCACCTGCTCGATCGCGAGCTCACGATGCTGCTAGACGCCTGGGGCGAATCGCGGCAGGTGGAGATCACGATCTGGTGACGGGATGCCGGGCAGCGCTGGTTTTCGCTGGCCGGCGGCAGCCGCCTCAACGCCGACTTCGACTGACTTCCAATGGCCATCGCGCTGGACGAAACCGCACCGCTCAATTGCGACATCACCGGCCCGGACGGCCTGGCCGACCGCGCACAGCCGGCGTCGCCGCCCGTTGAAACGCTCGCGTCACGCCTGCCGCGCATCACGAAGGACGCCGCGCACGCCAGCCGGGTGCTGTTCGATGCGCGCGTCGACGCACTTGCCGCCCGTCTCGCCGGCATCGACGCGTGGCGGTTGCGGCCCGTCGCCGATGCCGCCGATGCCGCCGACGACGCGACGGCGCCGTTCGACGAGCCGGGCCGGATCGTACTGACGCACGTCGCGGGCACCCTTTCGATCGATGTCGATCTGCGGCGCTATCCGGCACTGCAGATTCTGGCCTCGGCCGGCGCGGCGAACGCGGGCGCCGCGCATTCGTTGCGGCAGTCAATCGCCACGGCGCTGCTCGCGCCGGTGACCGAAACCATGCTGGAGGCCGGAATCGGCACGTGGCGCGTCGCCGACGTGCACCGGCTGACCGGCGCGAGCGCCGACGTTGCAGCCGACCGGCTCATGGTGAACTTGTCCGTCGAGGTCGGCGGATCCCGTCACGATGCGCGCGCGCATGCCAGTCCGGCCATCCTCACGCTGCTCGAACGACGCATCGCATCGCTGCAGGCCGGCTCGACGGCGCCCGAGCAGCCGCATGCCGCGCACGACGAAAACGCGTTTCACGCGCAATCGGCCGAGCGCCATCCGCCCTGGCGCATCCCGGGCCGCATCACGATCGGTGCGCGCGGCATCGCCATTGCCAAGCTGGAAGCGCTGAGGCCCGGCGACGTGCTGCTGCGCACGATGCCATCCCGCACCGAGACCGCACTGAGTCTCGGCAACCCGTTCCGGGTGGCTGCCGCATGGGGCACGCCCGGACTGACCCGGCTCGCCGTCGCCGCTGAGATCGACGGCACTCGGCTTACCATCATCGAGACTCCCATCATGACCGACGAACTACAGTATCCGGAAGACGGCACCTCACCTTTTGCGGGCGATCTCCAGGGCGACGCGATCGAGATCGGCGAACTGGACCTGCCGGTGCAGTTCGAACTCGACAGCGTCGCGCTGCCGCTCGCACAACTGTCGTCGCTGCGCGCGGGCTACGTGATCGAACTGGAGACGCCGGTCGCCGACGCGCAGATCAGGCTCGTCGCGCACGGCCAGACCATCGGCTACGGCGAACTGATCAGTGTGGCCGAGCATCTGGGCATCCGCATCGTCAAAATGGCGCACGGCGATGGTTCAGTTCAGTGACCTCACTGGCGTGCTGCTCGTCGTTCTGGCGATCAGCATCGTGCCCTTCGTCGCGATGGTCGTGACCTGCTACATGAAGATCGTGGTCGTGCTCGGCCTGTTGCGCAATGCGCTCGGTGTCCAGCAAGTGCCGCCGAACATGGTGCTCAACGGCATTGCGATCCTGGTGTCCGCCTACGTGCTCGCACCGATCGCGATCGCCGCCACGCACAATATGCAGTCGTCGCCCGGCGCCGGCGAATCGACATCGCAATCGGTCATGCAAGCATTCGGCGCGGCGCGCGAGCCGTTTCGCAAGTTCCTGGAAAGTCATGCGCACGAGCGCGAAAAGCGCTTCTTCCTGCGCTCCGCATCGCTCGTCTGGCCGAAAGAGGAAGCGAGCCAGCTGAAGGAAACCGATCTGTTCGTGCTGGCGCCGTCGTTTACGCTGAGCGAACTCACCGATGCGTTCAAGATCGGCTTCCTGCTGTACATCGCGTTCATCGTGGTCGACCTGATCATCGCGAACGTGCTGCTGGCGATGGGCCTGAACCAGGTGCAGCCGACCAACGTCGCGATCCCGTTCAAGCTGCTTCTGTTCGTCGCGATGGACGGCTGGTCGACACTGATTCACGGCCTGGTGATGACATACAGGCAGTGACCCGCAACCGCCACGGACCGCACACGCATGCGGATTTCAAATGGATATCGATTCACTGGTCGGCGCTGCCGCACAAGGCATGCTGCTGTGCCTCTACTGCTCATTGCCGGTGGTCATCGTGGCTGCCGTGGTCGGGCTCGCGGTGTCGTTCCTGCAGGCGATCACGTCGATGCAGGACCAGACGCTGTCGCACGGCGTCAAGCTGACGGCGGTGGTGATCGCGATCGCGATCGCGGCCCCGCTGGCGGCATCGGCCGTGCTTCACTTCGCCAACCAGATGATGCGCACCGCGCTGCCGCTATGAGCGTTCGCGCGATCGTCCTCGCCACGGGCCGGCATCGGCCGGCGCGCCGATGAGCGCCGTCACGCGAAATCTGCCGTCCGCGCAGCCCGCTTCGCTCGCGCAGGTCGAGCGCAGTCACGCTTCGCAAGTGCGCGACGAAGGTCGTGCGAACCCTCAGGCCTCGCTGTATCGAGGGCGCACGACCTTCACCTATTCGCGCCAGACGTCCGCGAAAAAACTCGCGGACAAGCAGCATGCGAGCAGCCTGCACGCCCGGCTCGCGCAGAAACGACCGGCGCGGGCCGGCGAACAGGCACGTTTTGCAGCGCCACGCAAAGCGGTCGCGCAGTCGCTGCGGCAAGCCGGCTCGCAAGCGGCCGCACAGCGCGCCGGCGCGGGCCGCCTCGCCGGGCTGCGCGTCAGCCGTGACGGTGGACGCGGCGGCAATCGCGGCGGGGGCCAGCAATCCTCGCAGCAGGACGGGCAAAAGCAGCAGCAAGGTCAGCAACAGCAGCGTCGCGAGCGCGACCCTCTGCGCGACAAGGGTGACCGGCGCATCGTGGCAGGCACGGCAAGCGTGTTCCCGCTGTCGGGCAACAGTGCGGCAGCCCACACGGTGTGGCCCGACTGGCTCGCCGGCGCGGTCGCTCACGAAGCCGGTGCGGCGCGCTGGCACGCGATCGGCGAAGCGGCATGCGACGCGTTGCTCGCGTTGCGCGACAAACTCGCCGCTACGCCTGCCGGACGGCGCTTCGCTGGCTTCGACGCGCAGCTCTACCAGCTCGCTCACGACGTCACGCTCGCGCGTGCAGGGCTGGACGCGCCCGCCGCGCCTGATTTCGAGACCCTTCGCGCGCGTCTGGTCGAGCGGGCTGCACAACGCGACGCCACGGGCGCCCCCCCACCGGCGGAGTCGACCCGCACGAGGCATTTCAACCTGTTGCTCGGCCTGCAGCTGCTCATGCTCGAACGGCCGCTGCTCGCGTCGCGTATGGGACGCACACGCGGCACGCTGGCATCGCTCGCAGCCGGCGCGAGCCCTGCCGGCGACATGCCCGACACACCGACGGATGGAGCGGGCGGCACAGCATCGGCGCAGCGCTGAACGCTTCGCCTGCCTGCCGCGCGCTTCGCATCCCGACCATGCTTGCCCGGTTGCGGTCGCTACAGTGGGCACATCGACAGCAAGCGGGTGCCTCGTGCCCCTTCAGGTGCGAGAAACCGCACCGTAGAACCACTGCCCAGCCATGAAACTGCTACGCATCCTCACGGGTCATCACGCCGGCGCGCAAGTCCACCTGGACGCCGGGGCCTATCGGATCGGCGCCGACGATGACGCTGACGTCCAGCTCACCGACTGGCAGGGCGCGGACGTGCTGCTGGTCGTCGAGCCCAACGGCACGGTCAGCTGCGAGCGGCTGGACGGCTCGACTGCGGGCGTGGTGGATGCCGCGGATATCGCGAGTTCCGTCGACCAGCCCACGCCGCCGGCCGACAGCGGCAACGAAGCCGCGACCGGTGCAGCGCCGGCCGACAGCGTCGATGAACCCGCAGCCGGTGCGTCGCCGGCCGGCGATGGCGATGGCGCCGCCGAGCCAGGCCTGCAGGACACGCAGGACGCAACCGCGGACCCCGGCAAGGTATGGATGGTCGATTTCGTGCCGATGCAGTTCGACGACACGGTGATCTGCGTCGGCTGGGCGGACGGCGCATGGCCGAGCGATATCGCGTTGCTGTCGACGCTGCTGACCGGCCCGGCCGACGCAAAGCGCGACGCCGATGACGCCGAGCGCGACGCCGCACGCATCAAACGCCAGCGCTACGCGTGGATTACCGCCACCTGTGCGGCGGTCACGGTCGGGGTGATCGCGGTCAGCGTCGCGCTGACCACCGGCACCAGCCGCGCCGCACAGACGCCGCCGGATCTGCTGCTGGCACAGCAGGTCAATCGCGCGCTGAGCGATGCGCATCTGACCGAGCTTCACGCGGTGCGGAACGGCACCACTGGCACCACCGGCACCACCGGCACCACCGGCCGCAACGGTGCCGGCCGCGCGGTGGTGACCGGGATGGTGCGCTCGTCGGGCGAAGACTACATCGCGCGGCAACTGTTCGAGCGCATGAAACCCGGCGTCATCGAACGGCGCTACCAGGTGGCCGACGACACCGCGCGCGGCATTCGCGATGCAATCGGCGTGGATGGCGTGCAGGTGACTTATGACGGCCAGGGCGTGTTTACCGTCTCCGGAGCGGTCGCGGACAAGCAGCGGGTCGAAAACGCGCTCAACCGGGTGCGAGGCGACTTCGACAAGAACGTCCAGCAGATTCGCGTCGCGCTGACGGACGCCAGCCCATCCGGCTCGCTGCCTCAGCAAGGCACGTTCACCGCGCTGGTGTCGTCAGGCGACGTGCAGTACGCGGAAACGCCCGACGGCGTGAAGCACATTTATGCCGCGCCGGACGCAGTGGCGCCAGCATCCGAAGCGGCTGCGGCCTCGGCGACGCCTGCAACGACGACCGCGGCATCGTCGATCGCCGTCGCGGCCAGCCCCGTGCCATTGCCTTCGGACGACGGCGTGGCGGCGCGACGGCCGCACTGAACCCAAGGAGAAAGTGTCATGTACGAAGCAATCGAACGCCATGCCGCGGATTTCAACAATCTGCAGAACTTGCTCGCCGATCCGTCAGGCAGTCAGCGCCTGATCGCCATCGAACAAGCGTTGCAACAGAGCGCGCAAGCGGTCGCCGAAGGCGCGGCCGGCAACGACCTCGACCGCAGCAACCGCTCGAAGATCTATCAGGGGATGATGGCCGCGAGCCGGGTCATCGCTCAATTGCGCGAACAGGCGCAGGCAAGGTAGCGCAACATCGATTTCCGCGATTTGCGGGAACCCCATGACACCCGAACTCCGGACTGTCATGGTATGCAGTGCGCCGTTTGGAGAGGTAGCAGGCCGCGACAGCGGCATCTCTCGAATGGTCCCTTCTACACTTCAAAAGGAGTTGATGATGAATGTCTCTACAGGCCTCAGTCATGGCATGACCGCTACCAGCATTATGGGTGGCGCAGCTCAAAGTGCTGGTGCAGCGGTGAACGGTGCCGCCACCACGGGCGCTATTACCGCCCAGATCGCAGCAAACGCGCAAGAAGGCCTCCAAATCGCGAAAGCGCAATCGGAGGCCAGCCTCATGGACGCTATCGGCGCGGCGCTGAAGAGCGGCGCGAACGAGATCAAGGACGCGGCCAAGCCCTCGTAACCAATGCGGAACGGCCGGCGTTCGCGCGCCGGCCAGCTCCGCGTTGTCGCAGCTTGGGCCACGCGTTGGCACGACCGCGCCCCTCCACAATCTGCCGATATCGATGAACTCAGGCCTGTATACGTCGTTAATCAGCGACCTCTGCGCCGCGGTCGGCCTGCCCGATGTCGATCAGGTGCTGGAGACCCGCTCTGTCCAGGTCGAAGGTTTCGACGTGCGGCTCGATCATTTTGAAACCGATCCCGGCGCGCTTTACGTCAATTTCCAGTTCGGTACCGTCACCGCCGGCCGGACGCTGATCGTCTTCCGGCTGATGCTGGAAGCCAACCTGCTGATCTACGCGCAGGACCAGGCTCAGCTCGGCCTGGACACCGATACGGGCGGCATCGTGCTGATCGTACGGGTGCCGTTCGGCGATGACCTCGACGGCCAGGCCGTGGCCGACCTGTTGTCGCACTACGCCGAACACGGACGTTACTGGCAAAGCAACATCATCGAGTCGAGCGACGAGATGTTCGAAGGCATCGCGGCAGGAGAATTCATCTGGCTGCGCGCCTGAAAGACCTGAAGCGCGACGAGCGTCGTGGCCGGCCCTTCTCGCGCCGGCTCGGGGCCACCTGATCGGTGAACCGGTTTCCCTGCGCGGAATCCGTCGCGCCGCGAAGCACGGCGGACCGTGCCCGCAGGCGCGGGCGCGATGTCCCACCGGCTGCGCCCCCATGCGTCCCACATGTTTTTTCAGACCAATTCAGCATTAAGCCATGATCTCGGCGAGCGCCGCCGCTACGATCTGATCGTGAATTCCCGCGCTGCAGGCCAGCACCGCGTGCCTGACCAGACTGCTTCCGTCATTCGATAGCGAGTTCATGATGCGCAAGGATCTCTTGCCCCGACACGTGCGCGGTTGCACCGACAGGCGATACCCGCGGATCAACGAGACGCTTTGCGTGACGCTGACCGCGGACGGCCTCCGCTTTTACCTGACACCACGCACATGACATGAACGAAATCAACGCGCCTTCCGTCACTGCGGAGCAAGTCATGGTGTTCGGCCGCTCTGCGCTTGCGCGCGAGTCGCGTACGCTGTATGCGAACGGGCGCGCCGTGCCCCTCAACGATCGCGCGATGGACTTGCTGATCGCGCTGCTCGATGCGCGCGGCAAGATCCTGTCGATCGAACATCTGCAGCAACAGCTGTGGCCGTCGTCGCAGATCGACGCCGATAGCGTACGGGCGGTGGTGTCGCAAGTCCGGCGCGCGCTCGGCGACGACCGCGACCTGATCGAGACGGTGCCGCGCCGCGGCTATCGACTCGTCGTCGATTGGTACGAGGCCGGCGACGATCATGTCGCCCCCGACGGCAGGTCGGACGCGCCCCCGGCTACAGGCTCAAGACTGCAAGCCGACCGCCATGCGACGTGCCAGGGCCCGGAGATCGACTTCAATGCGGCATGGCGCATGCCGCTGATCGGACGCGACGCCGAACTCTCCGAACTGTTGATGCGGATTCCGCAGCATCGGCTCGTCACGCTGATGGGCGCGCGCGGAACCGGCAAGAGCAGGCTTGCCCACGAAGCCGCGCAGCGCATCGCGGCGCTGTTCCGCGAATGCGTCATCGTCGTCGACCTCGCCGATCTGACGCTGCACGAGTGCGTTGCCGATGCGATCGCGGCACGACTCACCCGGCTGCCGCCGCATCAGGCGCCGGGGCTGGACGGTCTGATCGCGCGGCTGAGCGGCAGGCAAGCGGTGCTCATCATCGAGAATTTCGATCATCTCGCGCCGGAAGTCGCGACCGTCCTCGATGCGCTGCGCACCGCCACGCAGGCCCATATGATCGTGTGCGCCGAAGCCCCGTTGTTTACCCCGGACGAGTATCTGCTGCCGCTCGCACCGCTGCGTTGCGCCGCGCGGGACGCGCCGGATGCGGCGCCGTCAGATGCCTGCCGGCTGTTCTCCCTGCAGTTGCAGGCGCGCGGCGCATTGCCGGCGGGCATATCCGACGGCGTTGCGATGCGCGAGGCAGGTGGCGCCCCCAACGATGCGGCATCGTCCGTTCCCGCGCTCGGCATCATGGAGTCGATCTGCCGTGCGCTGGGCGGCATGCCGCTCGCGCTCGAACTGGCCGCCGATCAGATCGCTGGCGCGCTGAAGCGAGGCGCAACGCCTGCCGACGCACTCGCGGACTGGGACGCGACGTGGCGCCGCAAAATGTTGAAACGCCATGGCAGTGGCGACGTCGTGCCGCGCCGCGCGGAACTGGTCCAGTCGGTGATCGCGCACGCGTACTACGCACTCGATTCGGACGCCCGGCATACGTTGTGCTGCATCAGCCTGTTCGCCAGCCCGTTCGACCTCGCCGACGCATACGCGGTCGCCACGACGAGCGACGCAGGCGATGCGAGCGGCCAGGCGGCCGGCGACGACGCAATGCGCGCGCACGCGTCAAGACTGGTCGAGGCCGGCCTGCTGATCGAATGCACATGGGGCGCTCCGCCCTACCCGTCCGTGGAGCGCGATCGCAAGCTGAGCGTGCCTCCGGCGGTACGCCAGTTCGCGCTCGCCAGACTCGCCGATCGACCCGATGCCGCATTGGCCTCTGAACGGCACGCGCAGCGCGTGGCCGAATGGGTATGCCGCTGCTGCGACGATGACGGCGCCGGCGACGCGCGCCCGCCACGCGCGACTGCGCTCGTTGACGTGCGGCGGGCGGTCGGGTGGTCAATCGAATCCGGACGGTGCGAAATCGCCGCGCGGCTCCTGCAGCATTCGGCGCAAATCTGGATCGCCGCCCGGCTCGTCGACGAACGGCTGCACTGGATCCGGCGCACGCTCGACCGCAATGGACAGTGCGCCGTCCTCAAGGTCCGCGACCAGATGGAGTTGAATCTCGTGCTGGCGCAGGCGTTGCTGCACGGGGCGCCATCGAGGCCGCCGGGCGATCCGATCGCCGCGTGGTGGCGCGTCTACGATCTGGCCACCTCCTGTGCCGATGACGATAACCGGTTGCGTGCGTTGTCGGTCCTGTTGTTGCGCACACTCGAAGCCGGCTTCAACGGCGATCCTCCCGATCTCCTGGCGCGCGTTCGTTCGCGAATTGCTCAGGAATGCGATGGTTCATCGACGCATGACGGATTCGCTCTTCTGCGCGGCGCATTGCTGACGCTGAACGGCCGCCATGACGACGCGATCGCCCTGCTCACTCCGCCGGAAGACGACGCACCGGACACGGACGCCAGCACGGCCGACACCGCCTCGCCGGACGCGCACCAGCCGCACTACGTCGAGACGATCTCGCACGGTGCGCTCGCATTCTCGCTGTGGCACACCGGCGCGAACGAGCGCTCGCATCCGTGGTTGCACCGCATGCTGCAAGACACGCAACGGCCGTCCGACCCGCTGCCGCGTTGCGGGACCAAGGCCCTCGCGTGCATCGTATTGCTGCTTGAAGGCGACGCCCCGCGCGCCGCGCATCGGGCGCGCCAGTTATGCGCGACCGCACAACGCGCCGGACTCCAGGGCTGGTGGCATGCGGGCCGCAGCTTCCTGTCGTGGATCCACGCCGCCGACGATACCCGCGACGAAGCGAATCAACTGATCGATCAGGCGTTGTGCAACCTCGAGCGTGGACACGCGACGATCATCGACCTCCTCGTGCTGGAAAAGTTTGCGGACCTCGCGCTGGCGCGAACCGGCACGTCGAAGCTGATGCGACGATTTGAACAGATGATCGCGAACCTCGAAGACATGGGGCTGCAATGGCTGCGGCCGGAGGCGCTGCGGGTGAACGCGATACTGTCGTGGCACGCCGGGCGGCCGTCCGCCGACACGATGACCTTGCTTGATCGCGCGGCTCGCGAGGCACGTCAACAGCACGCATCGATGTTCGCCGGCCGGATCGCGGCCACCGCCGAGCAGATGGCAGCCGGCGCCGCTGCATTGACGGCCGCCAGGATCTCCGTCTGACGGCCCTGCACCGACGGTGATCGCTGAAGCACGCGGCACCCGTTGGGCACCGGAGGCTCCGCGCGCGCACCTCAGCGAGGCTGCATCCGCTGCACGATCGCCCGTACCTGCGCGGCGTAACGGTCGCGCTCGGCGGGGGTCTGCGAATGGTAGGCGCCGACCGCCCGCCACGTATTGCCGTATTTGAGCATCATCTTCCGCAGGTGCCACGCGGCGATGTAGACGCTCGCGCACGGGTCCATCAACGTGTGCGAATCGATGTGGTAGGTCGAGAGCTCGGACAAGTGGATCGAGTTGATCTGCATCAGGCCATAGTCGATCGACCCGTTGGTGTTGACGCGCTTCGCGTTGACGTTGTCGCGCGACTCCTGCCATGCCAGCGCACGCAAGATCGTTTCGTTCACGTGCTGATAGGAGGCTGCATCGGAAAAGCAGTCGGCGCGGGCGCTGTGCAGCACGCACAGCGTCATCGTCAGCAGCGCGATCGCTCGAATGACCATAGGGGAATCCGTCAGAAGCGTGGTGTGCCGATCATAGGCCCGCACTCGCGCGCCGCCGTTCCCGGGTGCGAACGACTGGAACGGGACGCGAATCGCCCCAGGCAAGAACACGGGATCCGCACTGCCGCCGCAGCCTCGCCGCGAGGCAGGCTTCGCTTCTTGCGGCCACGCTTCGCGTCATGTCCAGCCGAGTCATCCCGACTGAATATCGTTTCCCCGAGAATCGATCGAGGAACCCCGCGCGCCATGTCCGCCGTCAATGCCACTTCGTCCAGCCGCCCGGCCCACACCGACCTGGCGGAATCCACTGCCACGCCTGCGACGCATACCGCCGCGACGCATCCGGCGACGACGCGGACGCCGGCGGGCAATGCGTCCGTACCGACTCAGCAGACCGCCGCACGGACGGACGAAACAGCGCTGGGGCGGATGAAGAACCAGCTGTCGCGCACCGGCGCGCGGCTGCGCGCGGGCAAGATCGACGTCAGCACCGCGGTGTTCCAGGGCAGTACGCATGGCAAACCGTTCGCGCCGGCCGATTTCACTGCCGGCGGCAAGCGCTATCCGGTCAAGGCGGTTGCCGGTTCCACGGCGGCCGGCAACGCGTTGGCAAAAACCGAGAAACAGAACCGCCAGGCCCTGTCGAAAACCGCCCGCATGAATGCGCCGGCCGAAGTCGGCTCGCTTCGTGCCGAAGCGCCGCCGCCTCTCGAGGCGCGCGCCACCGGCAACCGTGCGTCGAATGGCGACGACATCCCGCTCGCGACGCTGGACGAGGCCCGCGCGCTCCACAACGCGATGGATGGCAACGACGGGCTATTGAGCTACGTGGCGCGCGCAATGCCTGCCGCGCCCGCCAACCGTCAAGCCGCGGTGCAACTGTCGAATTCGCTCGCTGCGCTCGGCGCCCCCGAGGGCGCGCCGCCGACGACGCGCGGCGCATTGGTCGCGCAGGCGCTGCGCGGCGCGAATGTCGCCGATGCCGCCGACGCGGGCCAGGTGCTGGCGGCCATTCGCGGACTCGACTTCGCCAAGGCCGCCACCGCCCGCTCGACCACCATGGCCGATGCGAAAGCGTGGCGGGTGGCGCGCACACTCTCGCGCACGCACGGCGGCTTCGAGGCGCTCGAGCATTTGCGCGGCGGCAGCGATCCAACCCCTGCCGATGCATCGAAGCGGCTCGCGCAGCGGATCATGTTGCAAACCGCCGACGCGCTCGACCCCGTGCCGCCAACCTACACGACCACCGCCGACGGAACGCCCCACCACGACCCGTCGCCCGGCGCAGTCGCCGCGGCGGCGGCGCCACCGCCCGATACGCCGACCGAAGCCGCGCCGCTCGCGTGGCGCGCCTATCACGCTTCAGCCGCGCTGCTCTCCTACGGCCGCAATGCGCTGACGGCCGATCAGAAAGGGGCGTTCTTCGCATGGCGGCAGAATTTCCGCGAAGATGGCCGCGGCAGCGACTTGTCTCGAGCGCAGCAACGTCTGAACAAGTTTTCGGCGAAAACCATCGACCGGGTCGGCGATAACCGACTGACGAACTTCGTGCCACGGGTATTCGGCCAACAGAAGTCGCCGCTGTCGGCGCTGAGCTTCGGCACCCAGGGGCTGCCGCGCAAAGCCGTCGACAAGGAGCGCGCGAAGCTCGCCGACGCGCTGAAAGCCGCCTTGCCGGCATTGGTCGAGCGTCCGGAAATGAGTCCGGGCGCCGCGGTGTCGCACGCCCGCCCGCTGCAATCGATCGTGGAGCTGGCAGCGCTGCATGTATGGCTCGAATCCGGCGGGTTTCCGAACGATCGAGCTGACGCCACCCATGTACGCGCGATCGCCGACCGCGCGCGCCAGATGTGCATGGGCCTCGGGGCCGAACGATCTGAGCAGTCCGAACAGTCCGAACGTTCCGACCGGCCGGCGACGCCGGATGCGCTGCGTGCTCAGACGGACAGCTGGGCCGACGCCGATCCGCAGACGCTTGCGCGAAGCCAGCCTTTCAAGTCGATCGTCGCGCAGTCCTTCAACGCCGACCGGCTGGAGGCCTGGGGCAAGGTGGCCAACGTCCCGCGCGATGCGCCGTTCTGGGCAAGCGTGGCCGCGATACGGGCGGCGGCGCGCCCGTCGGACACGCCGCCCTCCCGGAATATCGCGTCGGTGCGGGAGACCCTGAAACAGATCTCGGGCGAATTGCAGTCGAGCGCGCGCTTGCGGCTGAGCGACGGCGGCCGAGTGGGAGGCAGCACCCGCGGGGCGTCGGCGAATATCGGCAAACTGCTGCAGCTGACGAGCGTACCGGTCGCGCCGCGCGTCGATCTGCGTGCGTCGAAGTCCCGCGAAGCGGTGGTCGAGCTGAGCCGCGGCACGCATGGCGCCGAGATGTTCATCGGTACCGCGCAGACGCAGGCCCGCCGCGCCGGCGTCGGCGTGCTGGTCGGCTATGACGTCGACGTCAGCCTGACGCAATTGCGCGCGGGCGTTGTCACCCAGGCGACGCTGCACGCGCAGGAGCTGACGAAGGCGAGCGGCGTGTCGCTGCGGGTCGCGCGGCGAGTCAAGGCGGACGGTAGCGGCTACGACGACAAGTCCATGCACCGCAAGCTCGAGACGATCGTCGACCACGTGTTCGACGAGGCCACCGCCGCACGGACAGGCCGCGCCCGCGACACATGGAACCGGCTCGCGGAGCGCTATTTCGACGACCCGGACGTCTCGGTCAGCTGGACCGATACGGTCGGTGATACGGTGAAGCGCGGCGGCTCCGTCGACGCCGGCGTGTCGGCCCTCGTGCCCAAGGTGGGCTCGCCGCTACGCGCCGGCGCCAACATCGGCATCGGCTATGAACGCACCGCGCGGCAGACGCTCGATTCAACCGAGCATAGCGGCCGCCTGCAGATCGAGCAGCATCGGGTAGGCGGCGGCTCTCGCCTGCTGGGCCGGGTGAGTGGTGCATTCGGCGTGACCATGCCGGTCGGCAACGCGCCGTCGACCGTCGGCCTCGGCTTCCTGTCGCTCGAGGCGCCGGCCGCGACGATGACGTTTGCCGACGACAGCAGCGTCTCGAAAGTGCAGTTGGTCCGCGAAGATGGCGCGCTGATGCATCGCGCATGTCTGCTCGACACCGAGTATTCGAGCGCCCAGGCGTATACCAGCGCGCTCGACGCCGGCCGCGAAGAATGGGTTTCGCTGTTCGCGCGCGAGATCGCCGACAAACAGCAAGCCGAGCGCCAGCAGGCCGCGAAGGATGGACTGCCGGCGCCACTGCAAGCGGACCCGCGCATACTGGCGGGCGAACGCATCGACGCGCATCTGGGTGACATCAAGGCCAACCGCCGGCCGAATCAGACGTATTTTCATCGCTATCGGTTGCGGCGCAGCGCGGCGGCTCGGCTCGATGTGCTGAGCGCCCTCAACCAGGGCTTGCCGCGCGACGCGACGGTCGAACGCGCGGCGCTCGACGAAAAGACCGCGCGCATTCTGAGCGATGCGGCGTCGTGGATGCCGCTTGAACTGAAGGTGAAGGAACGCACGGCGTCGACCCAGCGTCCGGGCCTGAATTTCGCATTGCAGCTCGCCACGCAGACGAGCGCGATCGGCGATCGCGAATTGTTCGCTCAGAGCGTGCCGTTCAGCCTGGCCGAGCGGCTCGACACAAGCGGCATCGGTTGATCGCCGCGCGGCCGCCTGCGGCGCCGGTCTGTCGTGACAAGCGGTCACATGACATCGAGGTCGTCGGTGGTGCTCGGCTTGATCATTTTCCTCATGTTCGCAAGGGCATCCACACCATCCTCAAAATCAATGCCTTCATTATCGATACCCAATTCAATTTCGTCGATATCGAGGCGATCTGCTTTCCAACCTCCGCTCGATGCAGAAACTTCGTCGAAACCGAGCATCGATTCAAACAGTCGCTTGAACTCCGGATTGCCGCTATCCGGGACATTGGCAATCTGTGAAAAATAGGAATGCTTGTTGACGAACGCCTCGATGAAACTACCGCTCAACTTGTAAACATTTCTTATTGCCTTGATTTGAGTTCTCGCCGCCTCGATCTCCGCGTCGCTGCTTCCATTGCTCTTGATGATATCGGAACGCTTATTCACTTCAGCTTGAAGCTCGGGCTTCAATTTCCTGATTTTCTCTGAAAGACGAAAATAATCGAGCAATTCCGCCTGACTTGGCGCATTCATTTCATCGGGTACTCCATTGGCATTCATCACGTGCAGCATTCCTCCGAAGTACTGTATTTTTCTTTCAAAGTGCTCAAGCGCAGAAAAATCGGCTGACTCGTCGAGATTGTCATACATTCCGGTTTTCAACAGCTTGAGTGTATTTTTCGCTACTTGCACAGCTTCGTGATGGTGAGGGGACATTCCTATTACGTCGTTTGCCTTGTTGAGAGTGCCATAGCCCTCGCTGCGCAATGACTCCGATATTTTTACGGGTTTTCCGGATGAATTGTCGACGGGAATAGATCTGGACCACGATTTTTGAGGCTGAGTGATCAACTTGTCAAATTCGTTCTTGGAAGGTGGCGGAGCGATGCCTGCGCCAACTGTCCTTTGTGACAATGACACGTGTGCCGCCTTCAGGTTGAGCTTGGCGTTCTCGAAGTCCTGGTCTACGAAGCCCGATTTATACGCTGCGAACCCCTGTTTCGTTGCTTTTTTCGCCATCCCGGCGTCGAGGGTGTCGATATCGACGTGAACGTTGAACTCGGATTCCCTGCCCCCTCCGCTTTTGACCGATGCTTTGGTATACAGGATTCCGTACAGCAAGCGGACGATGTCACTGCGAAATCCGATGTTTATCGTAGCCGGGTGGTTAAATAGCTCGGAAAACATTTTCCGATGCTCCGGGTCCGGAAAATTTGAAATCAGCGCTTCGATTTCCCCTTCGAGGTGAATTTTCAGATGCGTTCTTGAAATCATCGAGTGGGGAATTTCAAGCTCGGACAGATTCGATCGTACGATCGGCGTATACAGTGCTTTCAGATTTCTCCTGTCCGTCCAAAGATGGGCGTCGACATTGGGCGGCAGGTTGGACGTGCCGGCGACCTCGGTAATGAACGCACTCGCCAGATGCTGGCGAAAGTTCGAATCGCGCGAACCGACGCGAGGGTGCGGGGAGGACTGATACCACATGCCATGAATATGCACGGAATCGCCTTCTTGCCGAGCAGCGGCCTCCCGAGGCTCACGCCCCGATCTGGTGAGTTCCCGCAGTTTATCGAGGCGTGCTCCGTCGACAGCGTCGGGCTGGCCAGGATGCGTTTGGCCGCCTGTCTTCACGGGAGCATTTGCTAACGGTAACGAAGATGATGCGAAACTGGCCGTGCTGTCCGGATGTTTCCTGGTGGAAGTGCCCGGTCCTCGCGCGGTCAAATTCGCCAACTCAGGACTGACTGCGCTAGGTCGTTGCGCCAGCTGGGGTGGGCGGTCCTGACTGGGTGCGCTCGGCGAGGAATCTATGGTGTCGAGCCCGTAGTGTTGTGGGGGCGAGTCGATCTTCGACGAGAAGCAGCCCATAATGACCTCACGAAAGATATACAACAAATCTACTGCGCCGGCCGCTCGCGCTTCTTTATCGTCGCGAAGGAATGACCTCCTCTCCGAAATTGCGCTGACCTGCCGTAGACCGAAGCAAAGTTGGATCGATGGGTGTCGGATGCCTTGAACCGCAGGGACTCTGGAGTGACAGAATCAATTTGCTCTACGCTTTCCGAGCGCGCGCCTGCCATCCACCGCCTACCATCCACAGTACGCAGCCCGGCGGCACCGCCCGCGTGCCGCCGGGCTCGGTCCCATCTTCAGGAAACCGTCGCCATGAAAAAGCTCGTGAACCACCCGTCCGACGTCGTGCGTGAAATGCTCGAAGGCATCGCGCGGCAGTCGCCGCATGTCGCGATCCTCGGCGACGAGCAGGTGCTCATCCGCCAGCCGCTTCCCGAGCCGTCGCGGCGCCCCGTCGCGATCCTGTCCGGCGGCGGCAGCGGTCACGAGCCCGCGCACGGAGGCTACGTCGGCGAAGGGATGCTGAGCGCGGCCGTTTGCGGCGAAGTGTTCACGTCGCCGCCGACCGATGCCGTGCTCGCCGCGATCCGCGCGAGCGCCGGCCCGAACGGCGCGCTGCTCGTCGTGAAGAACTACACAGGCGACCGCCTCAATTTCGGGCTGGCCGCCGAACTCGCGCGCGCCGAGGGCATTCCGGTGGAGACGGTGATCGTCGCCGACGACGTGTCGCTGCGCGGCCGCGTCGAGCGCGGGCAGCGGCGCGGGATCGCCGGCACCGTGCTGATCCACAAGCTGGCCGGCGCGGCCGCCGCGCGCGGGCTGCCGCTTGTCCGCGTCGCGGCGATCGCACGCGACGCGGCCGCCGACCTCGGCACGATGGGCGTCGCGCTCGACGGCTGCACGATCCCCGGCGCCGACAAGTCGGGGTTCAGCCTCGCCGAACACGAGATCGAGCTCGGCCTCGGCATCCATGGCGAGAAAGGCGTCGAACGCACCGCGCCGATGCCGGCCGACGCGCTCGTCGAGACGCTGCTGTCGAGCATCGTCACCGACCTCGTGCTCGATCGCGGCGAACGCGTCGCATTGTTCGTCAACGGTCTCGGCGCGACCCCGGACATGGAACTGGCGATCGTGCTGCGCGCCGCGTACGACAACCTGAGCCGGCGCGGTATCACCGTCGCGCGCGCATGGGCCGGCACGTTCCTGTCCGCGCTGGACATGCCCGGCTGCTCGATCTCGCTGCTGCGCTTGAACGACGAGCGGATCGCCCTGCTCGACGCGCCGACGCAGGCGCGCGCATGGCCCGGCGGCGGCGCCGTCAACGCGCAGATTCGCGTGGCCGCGGCCGCCGCGCACGACGAGCCGCTGCCGCCGCTCGATGCGGCCGGTCGCGCATGGGCCGCCCGGCTGCAGCCGGCGCTGCGTGCGGTCGCGCAGGCGTTGATCGACCACGAGGCGACCCTGACGGAACTCGACACGGCCGCCGGCGACGGCGATCTCGGCGCGAGCATGCGGCGCGCCGCGCAGGCGATCCTCGCGTTGCCTGACGCCGCGCACGGCTCGCCGGCCGGTACGCTCGCGGCGCTCGGCGCCGCATTGCGCCGCGCGATCGCCGGCAGTTCGGGACCGTTCTACGCGACCGCGCTGCTGCGCGCGTCGCGGCGCCTCGCCGCGGCGGCCGATACCGCCGAGCCGTCGGCACGCGACTGGGCCGCGGCATTGCGCAGCGCAGCCGATGCCATCGCCGAACTGGGCGGCGCACGCGCCGGCGACCGGACAATGCTCGACGCGCTGCTGCCCGCCGCCGATGCGTTCGACCACGCACTCGACCATGACCGCGCCCCCGTGAGCGCATGCGCGGCCGCCGTGGACGCCGCGGAACGCGGCGCGCAGCAGACGGCCGGCATGACACCGCGTGCGGGACGGGCGAGCTATCTCGGCGAACGCGCGATCGGCACGCCGGACGGCGGCGCGGTGGCGGTCGCGTACTGGCTGCGCGCGTTGCTGCCGTACGTGCGGTAGGGGGATTTGCGCATTGCAGGTCGGCGCCCCGGCATGCGGCATGACACCCGGGTGACAAAACGATAGTTTGCTATCGAATGTTTTTGCTCCTATCATCTCGCCCATGACCAATCTGCACGACCTCCGCCTCGCCGTCAGCAGCCTGCTGGTGCTCACCGCGCGCAAGTGGCGCCGCACGAGCGACGGCGTGCTGACCGCGTACAACGTATCCGAAGCCTGCGCGACGCCGCTGCTGATCGCCGGCCGCCTCGGCGAAGGCGTGCGCCAGGGTACGCTCGCCGAACACGTCGGCATCGAGGGGCCGTCGCTCGTGCGCCTGCTCGACCAGCTGTGCGCGGCCGGCCTCGCACGCCGCGACGAGGATCCGCACGACCGCCGCGCGAAGACGATCTCGCTGACGGCCGCCGGCCGCGCGGTCACCGCGAAGATGGAAGAAGACCTGCGCGTGTTGCGCGGCCAGGTGCTCAAGGGCGTCACGCGCGCCGATCTCGAAGCCACGCTGCGCGTGCTGAACGCGTTCAACGCGGCCGATGCGCAGCATCCGGCGTCGCGTCCGTCCCACCCAGCCGATTCCGCGTCATGACCTATCCGAGCCTTCGCGACTGGCTGTTCTCGGGCAAGACGTTCGCCGCGTCGATGCTGGCGCTGTACCTCGGCCTGTATTTCCAGCTGCCGCGCCCTTACTGGGCGATGGCGAGCGTCTACATCGTGTCGAACCCGTTCGTCGGCGCGACGCGCTCGAAGGCGCTGTATCGCGCGCTCGGCACCGCGCTCGGCGCGGCCGCCGCGATCCTGTTCGTGCCGCCGTTCGTCGAGACGCCGTTCCTGTTCAGCGTCATCGTCGCGACATGGTGCGGCACGCTGCTCTATCTCGCGATCTCGGACCGCACCGCGCGCAGCTACGTGTTCATGCTGGCCGGCTACACGATGCCGCTGGTCGCGCTGCCGACGGTGACCGATCCGTCGACGATCTTCGACGTCGCGATCGCGCGGACCGAGGAAATCGTGCTCGGCATCGTGTGCGCGAGCGTGGTCGGCAGCGCCGTGTTCCCGAACCGGCTCGCGCCGACGCTGATCGAGCGCACCGACGCATGGTTCAAGGACGCCGCGTTCTACGGCCGCGAGACGTTGTCCGGGCATATCGCGGGCAAGGCGCTGTCCGCGTGCCGGCAACGCCTCGCCGCGACCATCACCGGCCTCGAATTCCTGCTGAGCCAGCTGAGCTACGACCATGCGCACCCGCGCGTGCTCGCCCGCGCGCAGGCGCTCGCCGGCCGGATGCAGCTGTTCCTGCCGCTGATGTCGTCGCTCGCCGATCCGCTGATTGCGCTGATGCGCGACCTGCACGTGCGGCCGCCGGCGCTCGACGCGCTGCTCGCCGACGCAGCGAAGTGGTTCGACGCGCCGTTGCCGGCCGTGAAGGCCGGCAGCGATGGCGACATGGCGCACGACCCGGTCGCGGACCACCTGCGCGAGCGCATCGCCGCGCTGCAGCCGGCCGACGGCGCGCTGGCGAGCTGGGACGGCGCGCTGCTGTCGAACGCGCTGTGGCGGCTGCGCCAGGTCATCGACATCTGGCAGGACTGCCGCTCGCTGCGCGCGCTGATCGCGAACGAGTCGGGCGTCTGGCAGCCGCGCTACCGGCACTGGCGGCTCGGCGGCACCGAACGCTTCTTCGATCGCGGGATGATGCTGTTCTCGACGCTGACCGTCGTGCTCGCGATCGTGTTCGCGTGCTCACTGTGGATCTCGTCCGGCTGGCACGACGGTGCCGCGGCCGTCACGCTCGTGGCCGTGTCGTGCAGCTTCTTCGCCGCGCTCGACGAACCGGCGCCGCTGGTGTTCAAGTTCTTCCTGTCGACGGCCGCGAGCGTCGTGTTCGCCGGGCTGTACCTGTTCGTCGTGCTGCCACACGTGCACGACTTCCCGATGCTCGTGCTGATGTTCGCGGGGCCGTTCATCCTGATCGGCACGCTGCTGCCGCGCCCGCAATTCAACATGGTGACGATGCTCGTCGCGGTGAACACCGCCACCTTCATCAGCATCCAGAGCGCATACGACGCCGACTTCTTCGTGTTCCTGAACAGTAATCTCGCGGGTGTCGCCGGGCTGCTGTTCGCGTACGTATGGACGCGCGCGACGCGGCCGTTCGGCGCGGAGCTCGCGGTGCGGCGCCTGCTGCGCTCGGGCTGGGAGGACGTCGCGCGCTCCGCGTCGACGCAGCCGCTCGACGACCAGCGCAACCATGCGTCGCGCATGCTCGATCGCGTCACGCAGTTGCTGCCGCGCCTCGGCGCGTCGGACGACCACCGCCATCCGTCGATCGAGAGCTTCCGCGACCTGCGCATCGCGCTGAACGCGCTCGACCTGCGCCGCTCGCGCCGCAAGCTGACGGGCGACGTGCCCGACGCGATCGACCGCGTGCTCGCCGGCGTCAACGATCACTACACGCGCTGCGCGGCCGCGAATGCGCGCCAGCCTGCACCGCCCGCGCTGCTCGCATCGATCGACGACGCGCTGCAGCGCGTGGCCGGGCGCAACCTGCCCGGCACTTCCGTCGCGCCGGCGGACGGCGGCACGACGCCGGGCACGCCCGCGACGCCGGTCACGCCCGCGACGCACCGCCGGCTGCGCGACACGCTGCACGCGCTCGTCGGCCTGCGCCTGTCGCTGTACCCGGCCGCATCCGCGCAGCCGCCCCAAGCCGCACCGGACGGAGCACGCGCATGATCCCGCTTTCCAACCTGTCTTTCCGACCGCGACCATGATCGGCGAAATCGACATCTTCGGCGTATTCGTGCCGGCTCCGCTCGTGCTGATGCTGATCGCCTACCTGATCAACATCGTCGTGCGCGCGCTGCTCGAACGCGTCGGCTTTTACCGCCTCGTCTGGCACCGTTCGATCTTCGACCTCGGCATCTACGTGTTCGTGCTTGCCGCGGTCGTCATCGTGTCTCACCATCTCGTGGCTAGCTAACCGTGAAAAAAACCTGGCTCTCGGCAGGGCAGATCCTGCTCACCCTGATCGTCGTCGTCGTGGCCGCCCTCGTGCTGTGGCGGATCATCAACTACTACATGTTCTCGCCGTGGACACGCGACGGCCACGTGCGCGCCGACGTGATCCAGGTCGCACCCGACGTGGCGGGGCTCATCACCGCGGTGCAGGTCGCCGACAACCAGGAGGTAAAGCGCGGCCAGGTGCTGTTCGTGATCGACCAGGCCCGCTACGCGCTCGCGCAACGGCTGGCCGAAGCGACGCTCGCGCAGCGCCGCGCGACTCTCGCCCAGGCGAAGCGCGAATATGCGCGCAACCAGCAGCTCGGCAACCTGGTCGCCAGCGAACAGGTCGAGGAAAGCCGCACGCGCGTCGAGCAGGGCGAAGCCGCCGTCGCCGACGCGCAGGTGTCGCTCGACACCGCGAAGCTGAACCTGCAGCGCACGACGATCGTGAGTCCCGTCGACGGCTACCTGAACGATCGCGCGCCGCGCGTCGGCGAATACGTGCCGGCCGGCCGCGCGGTGCTGTCGGTCGTCGACCGCAATTCGTTCCGCGTCGACGGCTACTTCGAGGAAACCAAGCTGCGCGGCATCCACATCGGCCAGCCGGTCGACATCGTCGTGATGGGCGAGCCGCGGCCGCTGCGCGGCCACGTGCAGAGCATCGTCGCCGCGATCGAGGATCGCGACCGCACGCAGGGCGCGAACCTGCTGCCGAACGTGAACCCGGCATTCAGCTGGGTGCGGCTCGCGCAGCGCGTGCCGGTGCGCGTCGTGCTCGACGAGGTGCCCGACGACTTCCGGATGATCGCAGGGCGCACCGCGACCGTCGCGATGCGCACCGACACGCGCCGCGACGCTGGCGCCAGGCCAACCGCCGGCGCCTCCGCGGCATCCGCACCCGCGGCCGTCAGCGCGACGGGAGCCTCGCAATGAAGCGGCACGGCCTGCGCCTCGCGGCGGCACTCGCGCCGCTCGCGCTCGCACTCGGCGCGTGCAAATCCGTCGGCCCCGACTACAGGCTGCCGCAGCAGGCGTACGTGAATGCGCCGCTCGCGAACCATGCGCTCGACGATGCGAACGGCACGCTCGTGTCGCGCGACGCGGTGCCCGGCAACTGGTGGCAGCTGTACGACGACCGCGTGCTCGACGAACTCGTGCGCAGCGCGCTGAAATCGAATACCGACCTGCGCGTCGCCGCGGCCAACCTTGCGCGTTCGCGCGCGGCGCTGGAAGTCGCGAACGAACAGGGCGGCTTTTCCGGCCGCGCGGAAGCCGCCGTGCAGCGCGCGCAGGAATCGGCCGAACAGTATCTGCTCGAAAACAAGCTGCCGGTCGTGAACGAGGGCGCGGTCGGCATCAGCGTGTCGTACGAGCTCGACCTGTTCGGCAAGCTGCGGCGCGGCGTCGAGGCCGCGCGCGCGGACAGCGAAGCCGTGCAAGCGGCCGCCGACCTCGCACGCATCACGGTCGTCGCGGACGTCGTGCGCGCGTACGTCGAGTCGTGCTCCGCCGGCGACGAGCTCGCGATCGCGAAGCAGTCGCTCGCGCTGCAGCAGCAGCGCGTGAAGCTGTCGCAGCGGCTGCGCGACGCGGGGCGCGGCAACCAGACCGACGTCACGCGCGGCGTCACGCAGGTGCGCACGCTCGCGGCCGACATCCCGCGTTTCGAAGGCCGCCGCAAGATCGCGCAGTACCAGCTCGCCGCGCTGCTCGCGCGTTCGCCGGCCGACCTGCCGAAGGCTGTCGCCGAATGCGAGCGGCTGCCGAAGCTGCGCCAGCCGATTCCGATCGGCGACGGCGCCGCGCTGCTGCGCCGCCGCCCCGACGTACGCGAGGCCGAGCGCCAGCTCGCCGCCGCGACCGCGCGGATCGGCGTCGCGACGGCCGCGCTGTATCCGTCGGTCAGCATCGGCGCGTCGGCCGGCTCGGTCGGCGTCGCCGCCGACCTGTTCTCGTCCACCACCAATCGCTGGTCGTTCGGACCACTGATCAGCTGGTCGTTCCCAGTCAACGGCCAGCGCGCGCGCGTGCGCGAGGCCGAAGCCGCGACCGGTGGCGCGCTCGCGCATTTCGACGGCGTCGTGCTGAACGCGCTGCGCGAAACGCAGTCGAGCCTCGCGACCTATGCTGCCGACGTGCAGCGCACCGATGCGCTGCGCACGGCCTACGAATCGGCGCGCAGTTCCGCTGACGAAACGCACCGGCTTTATACAGCCGGCCGCGAGTCGTTCATCTCCGATCTCGATGCGACGCGCACGCTGACGAGCGTGCGCGCGCAGGTCGCCGCGGCCGAGGGCCAGGTCGCCGCCGATCAGGTCAAGCTGTTCCTCGCGCTCGGCGGCGGATGGGAAGGCGACGCTGCGCCCGCTGCGGCGCAGCAGACTTCCGCAGCGGGTACGCCGGCCGCGGCGCCGGCCGCCGCAAAGTAAGCGCGCGCGGGGCGGCAGCCGGCGTGCACGACACGTCTGCCGTCCTGCGCCATCGTGCGCGATTTCGCATGTCCGGTATGCCGATGCCGACGTCGCGCGTCGCCTGCATTGCCGGTAAACTCGTCCGCTGTTTCCGTCATTCGCCGGCCGCCCGTCGGGCGGCCCATTTCCCGGAGAGTCATCATGCGAACCAGCGCCCGTAATCAATTCGCCGGCCAGATCGGCGCCGTCAAGCCCGGTGCGGTCAACGACGAAATCACGCTGCGTACCCAGGACGGCCTCGACATCGTCGCGGTGATCACGCATGGCAGCGTCGCATCGCTGGGCCTCGCGGCCGGCACGAAGGCGTTTGCGCTCGTCAAGGCATCGTCGGTGATCGTGATGGTCGACGTCGACAGCAGCAAGGTGTCGGCCCGCAACTGCGTCTCGGGCACCGTGTCGTCGATCGCGAAAGGCGCGGTCAATTCGGAAGTCGTGATCAAGGCGGCGGGCGGCGCCGAGATCGTCGCGATCGTCACCAACGACAGCGTCGATCGTCTCGGCCTCGCGAGCGGCAAGGCCGCGTCCGCCATCTTCAAGGCGTCGAGCGTGATCGTCGGGGTCGAGTGAACGCCCTGTCGACCGCACCGACGATCCGTCGTGCGCCGCGCCCGCAAGCGGCGTGCGACGCTCGACCGGCGCGCGGGCGCACACGATGACGTCCATGCTCGAGCACGCGCATGAGCGCATATTGCAATCGCTGCTGGCCGGGGCGGCCGACGCCGATTCTCCGGATGCACGTCTGTTCGGCACGCTCGTTGCGGCACGCGCATGCCGCAACGAGCTCGCGCTGCTCGGTCTGTCTCCCGCACGGTTGAGCGGCCTGCTTGCCCGCCAGTTTCCGCACCTGGGTTCGGACGATGCCGCCGCGCTCGTGTCGGCGGCCGCCATCGCGCCGCTGCCGACCGCGCACGCGCAGTTCGTTGCGACACTGCACGCGCGGTTGATGCAGGATGCGCATTGCGCCGTCGCACGCGACGATGCCGACTGCGTCGCGACCATCATCGCGCATGCGTGCCTGCGCCCCGATCACCTGTGGCGCGATCTCGGCCTCGACGGACGCGCCGCGGTGTCCGCGCTGCTCGACCGCTATTTTCCCGCGCTCGCCGCACGCAATCTCGCGAACCTGCGCTGGAAGAAATTCCTCGCGCAGGAAGCGGCCGCATCGCTCGGCCTGCCGCCCGGGCCCGCCCCCGGATGCCCGGGCTGCGAGGATTTCGGATTCTGCTTTCCCGCGGGACGATAGTCGCGGCGGCGGCTTGCGCGGCTTGCCGGTGCGCATCGTTTGACCGACCATGCGCGACATCCGTCCGCACGCTTTCCCGCGCGTTCGTTCGATCGCTGCGCCCACTGGAGGAACCGCCTTGACCGACTTTGCGAGTCCCAATCTGCCGTCGCGCGATTTCGAAGTTACGTCGCTTTTCTACGCGAAGCTCGGCTTCGTCGAAACCTGGCGCGACGACGGCTGGATGATCCTGAGACGCGGCGACCTGCTGCTGGAATTCTTTCCGCATCCCGGTCTCGATCCGGCCACGAGCTGGTTCAGCTGCTGCTTCCGGCTCGCCGACGTCGGTGCGTTTTTCGACGCAGTGCTCGCCGCCGGCATTCCCGAGCAAACGACCGGTTGGCCGCGCGTGCATCGGCCGAAACGCGAGGCATGGGGCGGCACCGTCGGCGCGCTGATCGACCCGGACGGGTCGTTGATCCGGTTGATTCAGACGGACGACTGACTCGCTACGGTTCGCCTCATCGATCGACGCCGAAGCCGTGCAGCGGACACGAACGACGGCCCCATAAACGGTTACCTTGCGATGCGCGTGGCACACAGCGCGGGTCGTGCGCCCGTGCCGCGCGATCAGTGTCGATGGCGGTGGTGAATGTCCGGGAAATGCGCGTGACTGTGCGTGATCGGCAGATGCACGTGCGGATGCGTGTGCGGCTCATCGCCGTCGTACGGAAAGTCGTGCGCGTGCTGATGATGTTCGTCGTGCCGATGCCGGTGCGTATGCTCGAGCCGCTCATGCGCGTGCTCGTGTTCGTGCCGTTCGCGCACATGCAGCCAGATGCCGAGCGCCATCAGCGCGGCCGCGATCCAGAACGTGACCGACGGCAGCGCCGGCCAGATCAGCAACGACAGCACGACGCCGAACAGCGGCGCCACCGAAAAATACGCGCCCGTGCGTGCACTGCCGAGATGGCGCAGCGCGACGACGAACAACACGAGACTGATCCCGTAGCCGCCGAGGCCGGTCAGCATCGCGGCGGCCGCGGCCGGAACGGCGGGCAGCGACGCACCCGTCGCGAGCGCGATGCCGATGTTCACGGGCCCGGCGACCAGGCCTTTCACGCACGCGATGACCATCGCATCGTTCGCGGCGACCTTGCGGGTCAGGTTGTTGTCGATCGCCCAGCACAGGCATGCGCCGGCAATCAGCAACGCGCCGACCGGCACGCCGGCGCGCCCCGGCACCCACGACAGCAGCGTGCCGCCCGCGACGATCGCAACCATGCCGAGAAACACCTGGAGATCCACGTTCTCGCGAAACACGACCCACGCGATGACCGCCGTCAGCACCCCTTCGAGATTGAGCAGCAGCGCACTCGTGGCGGCCGGCGTGCTCGACAGCCCGAGCATCAGCAGCGCCGGACCCGCGACGCCGCCGGCCGCGATCGCGCCGGCGAGCCACGGCAGGTCCGCGCGCTGCAGCGGCGCTGCGTCCTCGGCCGGCGCGCGGCGGCGGCGCAACCCGCGCAGCAGGATCCCGACGCCCAGGCCGATCCCGCTGCCGAGATAGAACAGGCCCGCGACCATGAACGGCGACATCGCGCCGATCAGTGCCTTGGCGAGCGGCGTCGCGGCGCCGAACAGCGCGGCGGCGGTGAGCGCGACGAGAATCGCGGAATGTCTCGGGTTCATGATGCAGTCTTGGCGTTGGGCGTTGGGCGTATGGAATCGGCAGGTTGCGTGCGATGCGGTGGCGCTTGCGGTTTGCCGGTGCCTTTCAATGTCGGGGAATGTCGGACGAATTACGCAGGCTTTCAGGTACCTGTCGCGTCATGCGCGGGCGGCAACGCAGGCCGGCCCGACGATTCGTGCCGGGGAGATTATCGCGTTTGTGTTACGGGTCGCCAACTGACGAGCGGCCGGCCGCGGCGGCGCATCCGGACATCTCAACGTCCGTCTCTCGAATACGGCCGCACATCGCGCCTGACAACAGTTCACGTGAGACATATTCGCGTGGGTGCGAATCCGGGTTTCATCTCCGATCCGATTAAATTAGGAACACGAATTATCGTGATTGAACGCAAGCGGATGTGCGTTGGTCACTCACTCGATGGCGCATGCATCGATCGTCCGCGCGCAAGCGTGTATACGCAGTCGCGCGGGACGCCCGCCTGTGCATCGTTCTCCGGATGGGACGGCACCGTGCATTCTTGATGCGTGCCGACACTCCCCGATGCCTGGTCGCCGCGCGCCCGGCGTAAGCGACACGTTGCACACGCCGCGTCCGCCGACGTGCTTTCGTCGTCGGTTCGATTGGCAGTTCGATGCTGATCGGGTAAGGCTGACTGGCTGTGCGGCCAGCGGTGGCAGTCCCGACCTGCCCGGACAAGGAAAGGTCGGTCCGTCATGTGATGCGCGATATGCGCGGTGAAGGCCGGCCGTCGCCGCGCATATCGCACGGCGACGCATCGCGTGTTACTCGCTCGCGGCCGTTTGCTGCTCGGCCTGCGGTGCTGCATCGGCCGGTGCTTCCACGGCTGCCGGCTGCGGCGCGGCGGCATCGGCCTGTGCATCGGCCTTCGGCTGCTGCGGTGCGCCCTTCGCTGCTTGTGCGCCGCCCTTGTTGCCCGGACGACGCGACTTCAGCCGGCGCGCACGCGCGGCGTCGTCATGCGTCACACGTCCGGCTTCGTTACCTTGCAGATCGACCCGCACCGCGTCTTCGACGAGACACGACCAGTAACGATTGCCGCGGCACCACGTGGACATTGCCTCGCGCAGTTCGGCTTCGCTCAGGCCGACGGCTTGCGCCTCGCGGGCGAGATCGTCCCAGATACCGACCTTCAGCGGCACCTTGGGAGCCGGATTCTTCGGGAACGCGCGCGGGAACCGGCGCTGCAGTTTGCCGATTGCGACGATGACCGGATCGACCGGCGTCGACGGCTTCGCCGAAGCAGGCTTCGCGCCGGACGGCGCTTTGGCCCCGGCACCCGATTTGGCCCCACGAGCGGGCCGATCGCCGGACTTCGGCTTCGCGCCTGCGTCCGGTTGCGTAGCCGGTCGCTTCGCGTTGCGCTCCTGCTTGGCCTTGGCTGCGAGCTGCGCCCGCAATTCGGCAAGTTGTTCAAAACCCATAAATTCAATCCACCAGGAATATAAGGTGTGGTTCGTGCGGCCATTCCGCACATCGGCGTTCGCCGCATCGCCTGCGGCTCGACTGCCACCGATGCGGATCATTGCGGGGCCGCATCGCCACCACCACTGTTTCAGGCACCCGGCCACGATGCCGGACAAAGGCAGGAGTGGAAGTATACCGGTACGCGCGGCAGTCGGTTGACTCACCGGTTCGGATTTGACGGATCCGGGTGGCAGGCAAGGCGTCCGCGCAGTCGTGACGCGCATTATGGCGGTGTTTTCGACAGGTATCGACACACGCGTTACGTAGTGTCGCTTTCTGCACTTTCTCGCTTCAGTGCGCTTCACGTGAAAAGCCTGTGGCCCGAACATCATCGGCCGCCAGTATCGGCAAAGGTTGACCGGGGCATCGACAAGCTGTTGGTGTCGCTTGGTATCGCTGGGTGTCGCTGCCGCGAACGGCAATGCGGTTCGCTGGAGTGGTGTCCCGCGAATCGTGCGCATCGCTAGCACTCGCGGTCATCGAACGCGGCACACGAGGCGTCGCGCTCCGGTCGTTGCGCGCAGTTGCGGCTTCGCGGCGGCCGGCTCGATCGTCGCCAATCAGAACACGCCGAGAGCAAGCCCTGCGGCAAGACCCGCGCCGATCTCCGCGCAGCGCGCGAGATCCTCGCTGCCGATCGTCTTCGGCGCGAGGATGCGCTCCGGTGTCTGCGCATGGGTGCAGACGATCAGGCCCGGCGCCACATTCCTGAGCCGCCATCCGGTCGCGATCCGGTCGATCTGGCGCAGCGCGTTCTGTCCGTCGCTGCCTGCGCAGATCATCGCCGCATACGGACGGCCGTTCACCCGATCGAGTGCCGCGTAGTAACAGCGATCGAAGAAATCCTTCATCAGCCCGGACATCGCGGCGAGATTTTCCGGCGTCGCGAAGAGGTAGGCGTCGGCGGCGAGCACGTCATCCGCGCTCGTCGCATCCGCACGCTGCAACCTGACGTCGACGCCGGGTTGCTGGCGCGCGGCATCTGCGGCCGCCTCGGCCATCTGCTGCGTGCCTCCGGTCATCGTGTGATAGACGATCAACAGCGTCTTCATCGGGGTTCGCTCGCGTTCGGTTTCAAATGCGCCCGCCGCACACATCGGTACGGCTCAAACGGGCTAGGTCGACGTGTGTGCCCGGGCCTGCGTTCTTCCGTTGTCGAATGGCACATTCTTCGAGGCGGCAGAAGCAGCGCACATCGAGTATATCGACGCGCCTGTTCCACTCCGCGCTTCGCACGATGTGCGGTCAGTCCTGCCCGGCACTCGCACCAGCGCGGTCCGCACGCGCGTAGTACGCAAGAAACATGTCGGCGGCAGTTTCCGCGACCTTCTCCTGCTCCCGCACACCGAGCGGTGGCTGACCCATCGTCACCTGCGGCCAGAACGCGAACGCTTTCACGATTCCGTGCAACTGATGCGCAGCGAATACCGGATCGGTCACCGTAAGCCGGCCGGCCGCTGCGGCCGCGCGAATCCAGACCGTCACGTCTTCTTCGCGCTCGCCCATGCGTTCGACCATGTCGCGCGCGCGTTCCGGCGAGTGGATGGCCGCACCGATCGCGACGCGTGCGAGTGCGAGAAACGCTTCGTCGTTCAGCAAGCGCAATTTGCGGCCCAGCAGCGCGAGCAGTTGATCGCGCAACGGCACGTCGGCGCAGTAAGCCGGCGCGCCGGCGGTAAGTGTCGCGTCCCACAGCTGATGCAGGATCGCCGCGAACAATGCTTCCTTGCCCGGGAA
>NZ_CAJPHE010000024.1:0-22500 GCF_905339875.1 Burkholderia sp. BCC1998 | reverse complement strand
TAGCCGCGCCAAGACAAAGGCCCCGCGCCTGCACGGCACCGCGCAACCGGATGAAGTCCGGCGCGCGGCGCATGCCAGGCTGCGAGGCCTTGATCAGTTGGTCGCGAGACTGCTTTTCAGCAGGAATTCCAGCAGGTCGTCCGAAGTCGGTTCGCCCCAGGTGTCGATCGCCAGCCAACGGAAGAAACTGGTTTGCGCCAGCTTGCTCGCCTTCTTCTTCGGCGACAGCGTGAGATCCTTCGAACCGGCCACCGTCTCGTTGTAGCGCTCGATCAGCTTGGTCTGGTCGTCGATCTCCAGTTCGCGGAAATACGCACCGGCTTCGTCGACCTTCGCCGCCAGGTATTTGTCGCGAATCTGTTCCTGCTTGCTCTGCGCGGATTCCTTTGCCGGCGCGGCCGTTTCGGTCCCCTGACCGTCGGCCAGCGTATAGCCGTGTGTCAGCGCCTTGCGGAAATACGCGGCCACGTTGTCGACAGGGGCTGCATTCTTCTTCGTAGTCCGATTGAGCGTATAGGCGATTGCCGCCTTGATGCGCTGCACACCGTACTGCGTGATCAGCCGGCGCGCTTCCGAACGCGGGATGCCGAACTTGGCGACTTCGTCGACGAGTGCTTCGTTCTTGACGTCGCCTTCCTCGACCATATCCGCGCTCTGCTTGCGCGTCACTTTGAACTGGACGGCCTCCACGCTGCGACCTGACTTGTGTTCGATCAGCTCGAGCGTATGGTCGGAAACTTCGTTCACCTCCTGAATGCACGGCACCAGGACCTTGCTCTTGAAGAGCTTGTACTCCTTGTACGATTGCGACGCCTTGTCCTGACCGAGGATGAGATCGCGGAATTTTGGCAGCGGAATCTTCGCCGTGATGCCGATCCCCTCGTAGCGCACCGTGTTTTCCCACAGCGCAAGCGAGTGCGAGCGCCGAAACTCGCGCGCGATCCGCATATCGATGAGCGCGTAGATCTCCGGATTGAGCAGCTCGCTGCGAATCTGGTCGGAGAAGCTGTACTTCAGCACCGATTGCTCGAGTTCGGCGCCGGCGAGCAGGCCCGACGCCTTCCACACCGTCGAGCGGTCGGCCGCAAGGTAGTCCCAGTTGACGACGGTACTGATCAGCGAGTTGACCGTGTCCTTCACGTACTTCGTGTTGTTGCTGTTCAACCCGCTTTCGTGCGAGAGCGCGGCGATCGAGATCGAGAAGCTCGTCCGGCCGGGCTCGAACGCTTCCTGACGAAGGGCATTCTTGATCAACGAGCTGAACATCTTGCGCTGCTGCAGCCCGATCTTTCCGGACTTCGGAGCGATATGAATGGCCTGGACCGCCTTGCGCAGCAGATCGGGAGGCTCGGGCGTCTGAAATAGCGAAACCTGCTTGTCGGAGCCTTTGATTGCGGGCTTGCGCGGCATCGTGATGTCCGGAGAAGGTGACCGTGTTGATGGCGGACTTTATACCTTTTCCAGCCACCGAGCAACGTCTCTTTCTACGGTATCACTTTCACTATCGATGCTAAGTTCCTGTCACAAAAGGAAAAAACTAGTTTTTCCTATTTGTTCGGAGCCCCATATCCATATACCTTTTGGTCAATAACAGCTCCCAAAACCTTCTACCTGTGTGGTTTGTCGCCAGGATCCGGCATGGGACTTGCCCTATCAAAGGTACCCATTCATGGGAAACAATCGACTCGAACTGGATTGGCGAACCCGATTCGTGGTGCCATGCAACACGATCTGCGTTCCTCCCATAACGCGCTACCTTCGACACGCCCCATGAATGGGTACCTGTCGAAATCCACCGGCGTGGCGTTTTGTGTTCAACGGTGTCCGACAGGCGAAAATGCTCCCCATGGATGACTACCTTCAGATTCCCCCACAGAAGGTAACCTTTCTACCGGCCTGATCCTGTTTATGGGACGCCACAACTATAGGGACGAGCCAAACGAGATCACGCGGTCAATACAGGCACCCATAAACGACTACCTGAAGTCCGCCCCATAACCGGCTACCCCACATAAAATGCTGTGCCCGGCGGCACCAACCGATCAGCTGGAACGCACCATAAATGGCTACCAATGGATTCCCCCATAGAGGGCTACCTGAAGTGTTTTTGGTCCGAATTCCCATAACAGGCTACGCGTGCCCCATATCCACAACCCCCATTTCCCACAACGCGGTACCCGATTCCCCAAATCCACAGACCTGAAACCCCATACTCTTCCGCCTGTGCTCCCATAAATGGGTACCGAACACCTGTCAAACCCTTGCCAGACAAGGCTGTGAGCCGTCTAAAAGTAGTTAAAGAAGTAAACGTTGTTTACCAAAGATGTAAACACACGTGTGCCTGTGCAGAAAAACAACCCCCATAAACCGCTACCAAAGGGACTCCAGCGGGCTCGACGGGCACAGCAATCCGGGTCTCCAGCCTGTGGATCCCCCGATATGTGACCTCATTCTGCGAGCCTCCCAGGCCTGACAAGGCTTCGCAAGAGGGTGAGTACCTACTAACAAGCGCTCAAACGTAGAAACTTATGGGATGGAATCCGCGTTTTCGGGACATAGGTTCCCATCTATGGGATCGGAAAATGCGCACAGCGGGAGGTTTCTCCGTCCGGGATTACCCGTAGAAAACGGCCATCGCACCCGCACAGGAATACTGCGGGTAGGCTTCAGGGCAGTGAGAAATGACCGGAATTCATCCGCAAGCGGTTATTTTTGCGTCTGTGCCCGCGCTTCCGTGGATAAGTCTTCGGCTATCGCGCGCCGGCTCGTCCGACACTTTTCAGTCAGTGACCGGTGCGCGGACGAAACCCCGAGCCCTTGCTCCGTTCATTTGGCCTCATAGTTTTCTACCTTTGGGCCTGTATCGGAATCGGTACGGGATCTCGACAGACCGGACAAGAATTGCATCCCTGTGCCGGTCGACACGACGATCAAACGCGCTTCGGTCACGGCGATCCCGGCATGGTTCCGAACGTGAGGCGAGTCAACCAGGCTCACGCTCGCTGGAAACATACTCGAATCCCGAAAATGCTCACCGTCGGAAGTTGTCGGATCTTGTAAAGGCTCACCGACTAGCTCCTCGCAGGTTGATGGACCGTCCGTGCGACGCGTCCGCACGAGATAAGGGCACCCGATGGAAAAGCTGTGGCGTATGCGCGCAGCGCCAGACGCGCCGGCGTGCTTGTCGCACAGGCGCAAAACGCTTCGTGATGCAGATACGATGACGCGCGCAGCGCAGGCGCTCATGCGACTGCATCGTACGATGCAGATGCGCGATCGTGAACGAATGCCGATCGAAGCGCTCACCTTGTGCGGCAGATGTCATCTTCCCAGAAGTGGCGACGAATCGCGCCGAACAGGTAACCATGCAAGCGGCCACCGGTTACCCGATCGTTCGCATCGGATCGGGCCGACGTGTAGTGGAACGGGGCGGACTCGGCACGGAACGATTCGTGGTCATTTATGGGAGGAGCCGTCGTTCGCGCGGCCGCAAATCGCAACATGGCGCACAGGTCCGCGATTCCGTCGCATGTTCCGCTCATGAGGCAACGATCGCGTTGCGGGAGCAGCAAATTCCACGGATGAAACAGTCGGCGTCGTACGCGGGCGCGGTGCGCCGAAGCGGATCTCGTCCTCATCGGCAACCTGCATCGTATCGACGGAACAATCCGCTTCGTCACATGTTTGCGGCGGTCGCACACGTCGCGTGATGTATTGCCGTGTCGCTGCGAAACGAGGATCCGGCGGGCACGCGGGAGACGTGACGATGCGACGTTTCCCATACATGTATCCCCAAGAATGTGCGCACGATAGCGCCACATTTTTTGCAACGCGGTTATGATGCAAAGGCCCTGATCGCGAGATGAAGACCGGCCAGGGGCAGGGGCGGTATCTCGATGTACTTTCACTCCGTGACCAATCAGAAAAGAGAGTTCAGCGATGCGAATCCAGATCAAAAAACTGACGCTGGCTGCTACGGCAGCGGCGTTCCTCTTCGGCTCGGCTGCTCCGGTGTTCGCGCAGACCGACGCCAGCGCACCGGCCGCATCCGCCGCTTCGGATGCGAAAGCTGCGAAGCGTGAAGCACGCAAGGCAGCACGGGCAAAACGCAAAGCCGAACACAAGGCAGCGCGCGCGAAGAACAACGCCGAACTGAAGAAGCTCGAAGACGCGGGTTACAAGCCGGCGGCCAACGATCCGAACTACCCGCAGAACCTGCAGAACGCTGAGAAGAAGGCGGGCGAAGCCGCGGGCGCCAGCCAATAAGCGTCCGTCGCGAGAAAAGCCCCGGCTCGAGCCGGGGTTTGTCGTTTGTGCTGCGGAAACGCGATGCGTGTCCGGGCACCCATGCGGGTATCACATCCGCATCAAATGATTCGATGTCCTTTGTTTTTAGATGAAATGGAAACCATCTCGATGCGTTGACTCTTCCTGCTCTGTCCGTCCTGTTCAGACTAGTAGTAATCCTGCTGAATGAAAAAAACGTTGGATAAAGGGCGAGGCGAAAGACGTTCAAGCATGAGCAATACGCGGCGTCGCAACGGCGCCCGAAACCCACACCGACCGAGCGATCGTCGCCGTCAGAACCTGGTCAGCGCCGCGCGTTCGCTGCCGCCGCATTCCCCGTCACTTTCAGCCAGTCCTTGAATGCCCGCACGGCTTCGTCCTCCGCGCGCGCAGCCGCCACATAAGTGAAGTAGCGCCACGGCGGCAGTGCCGGTTCGCTGAACGGCTGCACCAGCCGGCCTTCGGCGATGTCGTCCGCGACGAGCGCGATCGGCCCCATCGCGACGCCGAGACCGTCGAGCGCGCCTTGCAGCGTCAGATAGAAATGCTCGAGCGTGAGCGAATGCCGCGGCACCAGATTCGCGTGCCCCGCTGCCGCGAGCCACTCGGGCCACATGCCGGGATAGGTCGCCGCATGCAGCAGCGTGAAGCCCGCGAGATCGGCAGGCGTACGCAACGGCCTGCCCTCGAGCAGCTTCGGCGCGCATACGGGTAGCCTGACTTCGGACAGGAATTCCTCGGCGACATAGCCGTCGATTGCCTGCGGGCCGCCGCGGACGATCAGGTCGACCTTGTCGCGCAACTTCTCGATCGGCTCGTTCGATGTCGACAGCCGCACTTCGACGGCCGGATGGGCGACCTGGAACGACGACAGCTTCGGCACGAGCCAGCGCAGCGAAAACGTCGCGGGCGCGCTGACGCGCAGCACGCGCTGCTGCCCCTGGCCGAAATGCTGCGCGGTGGCCAGCGCAATCCGGTCGAACGATGCACCGACCTCGGCGAGGTACGCGCGACCGGCATCGGTCAGGTCGACCCGCCGGTTGTGCCGCTCGAACAGCGGCCGGCCAAGCCACGCCTCCAGTTGCTGGACATGCCGGCTGATCGCGCCATGCGTCACGCACAGCTCGTCGGCGGCGAGCGTGAAACTGCCGTGCCGGGCCGCGGCTTCGAACGCGCGCAGCGAATTCAACGGAGGGAGTCGTCGGGCCATTCATCGTTTAGCGTGAGTTTTACTCACGCGAATGCTCAGATTTAATCGTTTGATCGGGCGATCATGCTTCGCCAATATGGCACACAAACGGCCGATCCGGCCGGAATATGTGTCTGAATTTCTCACATGGAGTGTGGAGCATGCCGAACGTGGTGGTGGTGGGCGCCCAATGGGGTGACGAAGGCAAGGGGCGCGTCGTAGACTGGCTGGCGGCGCAGGCCGATCTTGTCGCACGCTACAACGGCGGCCACAACGCGGGCCATACGCTGGTCGTCGGCGACAAGACGTACAAGCTCGCGCTGTTGCCGAGCGGCATCGTGCGCGGCAAGCGCGGCGTGATCGGCAACGGCGTGGCGCTCGATCCGGAGGCGCTGCTGGCCGAGATCGGGCGGATGGCCGAGCTTGGGCTGTCGGTGACGCCGGACAATCTGTCGATTGCGGAGAACGCCACGCTGGTCCTGCCGATTCACCGTGCGATCGACCAGGCGCAGGAGCGTCTGCGTCGCGAACCCATCGGCACCACGCTGCGCGGGATCGGGCCGGCCTACGAGGACAAGGTGGGGCGCCGCGGGCTGCGGGTTGCCGATCTGGCGGAGCCGGACCGGCTTGCCGACAAGCTCGACGTGCTGGTCGATCACCACAATGCATGGTTCCGCGGCCTGGGGCTCGAGCCGTGCTCGCGCGACGCCATGGTTGCAATGCTGGTCGACATCGCACCGAAGATCTTGCCGTTCGTGCGTCCCGTGTGGGCCGACCTCAACGACGCGAACGAGCGCGGCGAGCGCATCCTGTTCGAGGGCTCGCAGGCCGTGATGCTCGACATCGACTGGGGCACGTATCCGTTCGTGACGTCGTCGGGCACCGTTGCATCGGCCGCGGCGGCCGGCACCGGCCTCGGCGCGTCGAAACTCGGTCACGTGCTGGGCGTGACCAAGGCGTACGCGACGCGCGTCGGCGGCGGCCCTTTCCTCACCGAACTGAACGACGCCACCGGCGAAACGCTGCGCGCACGCGGACAGGAATTCGGCGTCAACACGGGCCGGCCGCGCCGCTGCGGATGGCTCGATGCCGCGCAGTTGCGGCAGGCCGTGCGGATCTCGGGTATCGATTCGCTCGCGCTCACGAAGCTCGACGTGCTCGACGGCTTTGCGTCGATCGAGCTGTGTGTCGGCTATGAACTCGACGGCGCACGCGTCGACCATCTGCCCGCGAGCCTCGATGCGCAGGCGCGCGCAACGCCCGTCTATGAAACGTTCGCCGGATGGGACGGGACCGTGAAGGGCGTGCGCGAGCGTGCGGCGCTGCCGCGTGCCGCACAGGATTTCATCGCACGCGTCGAGGCGGTCGCGGGCGCGCCCGTATCGATGATCACGACGGGCGCCGAGCGCGACGACACGATCGTGCTGAGCAATCCTTTCGACCCGGCGTGAGCGCGACGCGGCACGCGCAATGCGTGCCCGGCAGGCCGCCGCCATGCGGCCTGCATCGCTCCGGTGCCGGTCGTCCTGCGGCATGGGTTGTCGCGTGAACGACGGCCTGCCGCGCGGCGCACGGCAAACTGGACACGCCTGCATCGCTGCGGTACTGTTCCGCACGATTCGCGCCAGACCGGCCCGTGCCGGGGCGGGCGCCGCTGCGAAGCGATTTCAATCCCGGGGACATGTCGATGGACACGTTACAGATGATGCGCATTTTCGTCCGGGTGGCGGAGGAGGGCAGCTTCACGAGCGCGGCCCAGCGCCTGGACATCACCACCGCCTACGCATCGCGTTCGGTCGCGCAACTCGAAACGCACCTGCGCACCCGTCTGCTCAACCGGAGCACGCGCCGCATCGCGTTGACCGACGCCGGACAGCGCTATCTCGACCGATGCCAGCGCATCCTCGGCTATATCGACGAAGCGGAAGCCGAGGCGGCCGATGCGCAGGCGAAGCCGTCGGGGCGCCTCCATGTGCACGCGACGACCAGTTTCGGCCAGGCCTACCTGGTGCCCGCAGTGGTGCGATACCGGCAGCGCTATCCGTCGGTGGCCGTCGAGCTCACGCTGTCGCAGCACGTGCCCGACATCATCGACGAAGGCTACGACGTGTCGCTGCAACTGAGCGCGACGGAGTTGCCCGACTCGGGGCTGGTGTCGCAGCGGCTCGGCGATGTGCACAGCGTGCTGTGCGCGTCGCCGGCGTACCTGAAGGAACGCGGGACGCCGCGCACCGTGCGCGATCTCGAAGCGCATGCGTGCCTGCAGATCGTCACGCCGATCTTTCCGCGCGACCGCTGGCATCTCGACGGCCCCGACGGTCGCGAGACGTTCGAACTGCCGCTGGCGGATTTCCAGGTCAACATCGCCGACGCGCTTGGCGCCGCGTTGCGCGCCGGCCTCGGGATCGGTTCGTTGCCGATGTCGACCGCGGTGCCCGCACTGGCGAGCGGTGCGCTGGTTCGCGTGTTGCCCGAGTACCGACTGCAGAAACTGACGGTCTACGCGCTGTACGCGTCGCGCCAGTACCTCGACGCGAAGATCCGTACCTTCGTCGATTTCCTGCGTGAATGCGTGCCTGAAATGCTGTCCGCCGACGAGGCTGCGCTGCGCGGTTCCTGCGAGTCCTGAGCGAAGGTGGACGACGTGTGCCGGATCGCATGATGCGGCACACGCATCGTCCTTGAATCCAGGTTCCGGCTGCGCAAGATCCTTTGCATACCTAAATTGATGGTGAAAAAGACACGGCACGACTTCACCGACCGGCTGCATCGCTCGATGCGCGCCGTTATGGAAACCCTGCTTTCGATATCGGAGATCGTCGGTTCGGTGCGAAGCGTCGAGCGCGCGCCACCGCCGCTCGCGTAACGCAATCCTTGCCGCATACGACGACGCCACGGATGCAAGTCCGTGGCGTTTTGCTTGACGTGCATCGCTGCACGGCAGTGGCGGATGCCTGCTGCGGTATTACTGCTGCTTGTCCCAGAGCGTGCGCCCGAAGAACGTGAGCGTGCGATCCCACGCGATCTGCGACCACACCGGATCGAACTGCGTGCCGCCGATGCGGCCGGGGCCGACGGCCGTTTCGTTCGCGAACGCGTGATGCGCGAGATAGCGGTGGAATTCGACGTCGACCTTTGCATCGGTCAGCTTCTTCTCCAGCGCATCGACCTGGTCGATCGCGAAGAACGCATCCTGCGTACTCCAGTGACCCATCAGCGGCACCTTGATCTTCGACGGGTCGAGGTAGTCGAGCGGAGGGAAGCCGTACCACGTGACGCCGGCGGCCGCCTCGGCGAACTGCAGCGACAGCAGCGTGAGCGCGCCACCCATGCAGAAGCCGGTGACCGCCACGCGCGACGCGTGCGTCTTCAGGTAGTGCACCGCGCCGGGAATGTCCTGCGACGCGGCGTCGCCGAAATCGAGGCCCGTCATCAGGTGGTGCGCTTCTTCCTCCTCGACCGTCGACTTGCCGCGATACAGGTCGGGCACGAGCGCGAAGTAGCCGCAGCGCGCGAGGCGATCGGCGACGCCGCGGATCTGGTCATTCAGGCCCCACCACTCCTGGATGACGACGACCGCGGGTGCGCCTTCGGTCTTTTCCGGCGTGGCGAGGTAGCCCTGCAGTTCCTGGCCGTCCGGACGGCGAAACGTGATCATGGAACCGGATGTTTGAGACATGAAACCGCTCCTTTTCGAAAAATGCGATGAGTGCGGCATCGGGTCGGCCAGCGAGTGCGGTATGCCCGGTGAGTCGAGGTCTCGCTCGCGTTCGCTTCGGCCGGCGCCGACCACGCGGCCATTCTATGCGCAAACGCCAGCGGTCTGCGTGAACGGCGCGATGCGGCGGCCGATTCGCGCGCGCGCGTCGATCGGGCGTCGTGCGGCGCGCATGACGCGTGCGCCCAAAAACACAACACCCCGCCCCGATGGACGGGAGCGGGGTGTTGCGTCGGCAACGGGCGTATCGCGGAATGCGTCGCGTGCGGCAGTCTTACTGACCGAAATAGACCGAGTCGCGAGCGTTCTGCTTGACCGCGATCGCGCGGCCGGCACGCACGCCGGCGGCGGCCTGTGCGCCGTAACCCGTCGCGTCGCCGTTCGTCACGCGCGCCTGCGCGGTCTGCAGCGCATTCGGGTAGTGGACATCGGAGACTTCCGGCTTGTACCCGGCCTGTTCGAGCTGCACGAGCTCTGCGCGGACCTGGGCACGCGTCAGTTGGTCCGACGGGTTCGACTGAGCGAATGCGCCAAACGATGCGGACAGGGCGCTGGCAGCGGTGACTGCGTAGATGAACGACTTCATGATGACCTCCGGTTTTCGTAGATTTCGCGCTTCGCTTGTTGCGTTGAGCGGTTGATTTGCATCGTAGCGATCGCGATACCGGTCGGAAATAGGCGTTCCAGCGAATGATTATTGCAACTGGGTAAACGATTCGCGGAAAAAACGGGTTTTGTCGGACGATTGTTGGCGTGCCTGACGGCGGTCACGGGTTGCGGTGGGGCATGATCGTCGCGGCGGCGGTGAGTCGAGCATGGCATGTCGACGCAAGTACGACGGGCCGGCGCGCTACAGGACAGGAGCGTATGGCGACCGAACGCCGACCTTGGCCCCGAGCTTGGCCGATAGAAAGCTCAATTGAATCGGATAACGAAGTATTGATGGTGGGCAAGGAAAGCCGCACGCCCCATCGCGTTGAAATCGAGACCAGCCTTCCTTCGCGCATCGACGGGAATGCCCGTGCCGTCTCGTCGCGCGTACCACATCACGCGTCGACGATCGCCTGCCGTTTCCGGTATTCGGCAGGCGTGATCCCGACATGCCGTGCGAACGACCGTCTGAGCGTATCGACATTCGCGAAGCCGCATTTCGCGGCGACCTGCTTCGGCGTGTCATGTCCGTTTTCGAGCAACTGGCGAGCCGCCGCGACGCGGGTCGCTTCGACCCACGAGGCCGGCGTCATGCCGACCTCTGCGCGAAAGAGCCGTGCGAAGTGGCGCGGGCTCATGCCCGCATGCTTCGCGAGTTCCGCCACCGAGTGCTCGAGTTCCGGATGACTGGCGATCCAGCGCTGGACTTCCTGCAGCACCGAACGCCCCGCCGGGCGCGCCGCGCCGCTGCGGCTGAACTGGAGCTGCCCGCCCGGGCGCTTGAAGAACATGACGAGTTGCGCGGCGACGCGCCGCGCGATTTCCCGGCCGAGATCCTCCTCGACCAGCGCAAGCGCGAGATCGAGGCCGGCCGTGACACCGGCACCGGTGCGCAGCTTGCCGTCGCGTACGTACAGCGCATCCGCTTCGACGGTGAGCGACGGATAGGCGGCGGCGAGCGCATCGGCCGCGGCCCAGTGCGTCGTCAGGCGTCGTCCTTTCAGCAGGCCGGTCGCCGCGAGGATGAATGCGCCGGTGCAGATCGAGCCATACCGTTTGCTTTGCACGGCGGCCGATCGAAGCCACGCGAGCACGTCGGTGCGCAGCGCGATCCGGCCGGCACCCGGTGCACCGGCAACGAGCAGCGTGTCGATGCGATCGGGAATGTCGGGAGCGATCCAGTCGGCCAGCAATTGCGCGCCCGATGACGCGCGGATCGGGCCGGACTCGCTCGCGATGATCCGCAGCGTATAGAACGGTTTGCCGCTTTCGGCGTTTGCCTGTGCGAATACGTCGAGCGGCGCGGAGACGTCGAGCAGTTGTACGCCCGGTACCGCGAAAATACCCACGACCTTCGGCATGTTCGGTTGCGTGATGTGTCGATGTGTCGAATGTGACGCGTAGCAGTATAGACGCGCGGTGCGATGCGACGGGCGGGGCATCGGCGCATTACGCGGGTGCGATTCGATGGTTCCGGCAGTGGTGGCCGTCGATCGAGCAAAATGGCACGATTTGGCGTAATACGCCGATTGATGCCAAACGACGGTCTCCGCAGAATGAATGCTGTCTTCCAAGGAGATCGATCATGACTGTGAACGTCGCCGGCATCACCCTTCCCGATAGCCAGCTCGCGCGCGAGATCACCGAACTCGTACGGGATACCGAGTCCGAGCTGCTGTTTCATCACTCCAGCCGCGTGTACTACTTCGGTGCGCTCGCGGGCCAGCGCCGCGGGCTGAGCTACGATCCCGAACTGCTCTATTGCGGCTGCATGTTCCATGACATGGGGCTCACGCATCGACACAGCAGCGCATGTGAGCGATTCGAAGTGGACGGCGCCAATGCCGCGCGCGATTTCCTGAAGAGCAGGGGCATTTCGCAGCAGGACATCGACCTCGTGTGGACCGCGATCGCACTGCACACCACCCCCGGCATTCCGCAGCACATGCATCCGGTCGTCGCGCTCGTCACCGCCGGTGTCGAGATGGATGTGCTGGGCCTCACGTATCCGGAGTACAGCGACGTCGAGCGAGAAGCCGTCGTCCGCGCGCATCCGAGGAGGCCGCGCTTCAAGGAAGACATCATCCAGGCGTTCTACGACGGTATCCGGCACAAGCCGGACACGACGTTCGGCAACGTGAAGGCCGATGTGCTGGCCGACAAGGATCCGCATTTCCATGCAGGCAATTTCTGCAGCGTGATCCGAGCGTCGGCGTGGGCCGGTTGATCGGTGTCGGTGGCGGGCGGGGCGGGGGGAAGGCAACCGGTGCGACGCATGTCGAATTCGGTGGCCGGACGTGGCGGGCGCCGTTTCGTCGATGGAATATTCATTAGAAAAGTTGTTACGTGACAACTTCATGACGTCAGTCAGCGACTTCATATACTTGAATTTCACGATCCCGCTCCAGACGCGCATCTCCGGCCGCGCGTGCCGGGGCGGCGAGCGGGAAGCCCCGTTTCGCCGACACCCGCAATTGCCCGCCGTCGACCGGTCGTCGACCGCCTGACGACCGAATCCGCCCGTCTTCGGCAAAACGCCTATAATGATTGGGCAAATTGCCGGAGAAGAGTCATGAGTACGATCGCGTTTCACCCTTCGGGCGTCGCGCACCCGCGCCAGGCCGAGTTCACGATCCTCGAGCAACTGCTCGCGATTCGCGTGCGCTCGGGCGCCGATCTCGCGGAGTTGGCGAGCGCGCGCGTCGACGTCGCGGTGATCGACCGGCTGTCGGAGCGCGGCCTGAAGTCGGACGAACTCGCCTTCATCATCCCGCGGCGCACGCTGAGCCATCGCCGCCAGGCGCACGAACGGCTGTCGCAGGAGGAGTCCGACAAGGCGATCCGGCTGGCGCGCATCGTCGCGCAGGCGACGGCCACGTTCGGCGACCAGGACAAGGCGATGGCGTGGCTGCGCAACGGGCTCCAGCGCTTCGGCGGACGCACGTCGCTCGACATGGCGAGTACCGAGCATGGCGCGCGGCTCGTCGAGGAAGCCCTCACGCAGATCGACGAGGGGTACTTCGCTTGACGACGCTGTGGCGCATCAGCAATTACGCGGACCTGAAAGGCATCGGCGGATTGCGGGCCGGCGGGCGCTGGCATTTTGCCGGGCAGCCCGTCGTCTATCTCGCCGAGCATCCGGCGCTCGCGCTGCTCGAGACGCTCGTTCACTTCGAAATCGCCACCGTTGCGCAATTGCCGAGCGGCTACCAGCTGCTTCGGGTCGAGGTGCCTGAATCGGTGGATGTTGCCGAGATCGCGGAGGGCGATGCGCCGGCCGACTGGCGAGAGGACGTCGACTGGACCCGCAGCGCCGGCACCGAGTGGCTGCACACGCAGCCGAGCGCCTTGTTGCGCGTACCGAGCGTCGTCGTGCCGCACGCGCACAACTTCCTGTTGAATCCGCTGCACCCTGCCGCATCCGGGATCCGCATTGCCGAAGTCATGCAGTCGCCGTACGACAGCCGGATTCTGCGGCTGATCCAGTCGAACAAGAGCGAATAGGGCTGATTGCGCGTCGTCGCGCGGCACCGCGCCGATCAGCGCCCACCTGCGGCTCCGGTCTGCCGGTCGCGGCGGGCAGGGTGCTGCACGTCACCAATGCGGAACATGAAGGCGGCACATGGCAGCAACGATCGATGAACAGAACGGCCACGCATCGTGGCAAGGGGGCGCCGTGACGAACGCGCATCTGCTCGAAATGGACGCCATCCTGTCGGGCCCGGGGTTTTTCGATTTTCTCGGCGACGTCGATTGCGATCGCGCGCTGGCCAGCCGCGAGGCGGAGCCGTTCGACGCCGGCTGGATGACGGCATTCGACGAAATCGACGGCGATCCGGGCGCCGTGCTGGACAAGCCGGCCGTGGATGCCCTGAGGGAAAAGGCGTTCAGGCTCGCGTTCCGGGCATCGGGGAATGCCGACATCGCGGCGTGCGTGTCGGATGACATCGAGCTGATCGCGCGAAGCCGGCTGTCGGGCCGCACCGACGGCTGGCCGTCACGCGTTCTTTGGGATACCTACACGAACGGCCGGTTTCCCTGCTAGCCGATGCGGCGTACCGGATGCGCCGAGGCATGCGATCGGACGATGCCAATCACGTGCCTGCCGCGATGATTGTCAAACAGTGTGAGTCAATCGTCAGCATTTGCAACGGAAGTAACAGTCCCCGCAATTCGATGGTTTCGGGCGTGGGTGCGGCTACATTGGCTCCACCTGCCGCACGTCGCGGTGAGGCATGCGACAAGCCGCACGAAGGCGGCCCGCAGCAACAACGTCTTTGGGGAGAATGACCATGAACAAGATTCGCACGATTCTGCTTGGCGCCGCGCTGACGGCAATCGCATCGGCCGCTTTCGCACAAACGGCCCAGACGGGCGCAGAAGGTTCCGCCGGCGTCGGTGCACAAGTCCAGACGCCGCTGCTCGGCGGCGGCGTGGGCGTGCAGGCGGGTGCAGGCGCGAATGCCGCGGGCTCGGGGTCGGGCGCAGGCAACCTGGTCGGCGGTGCGCTGAACGGCGTGGGCAAGACGGTCGGCGGCGTCGGCTCGGCAGCGGGCAACGCGGTTGGCGGTGCGACGCAGGCGGTCGGCTCGGCTGCAGGTTCGGCGAAGGATGCCGCGACATCGGCCGTGCACACGACGAAGTCGCACGTGAAGCACGTTGCATCCTCGGCAAAGAGCCACGCGCAAGGCGCGGTGTCGACGGCGGGTGATGTCGCAGGCGGCGCGAAGGCGAAGGCCGGCGAAGCGCTCGAGGGTGCGGCGAACTCGGTGCAGGGCGGCGCATCGGTCGGCGTGAAGGGTTCGGCGTCGGCACAAGGCGGCGCGCTGTAAGCGATACGCTTTCAGCCAAGGCCCGGCCCGCTTCGATGCGGGCCGGGCTTTTTTTTCGGCGCGCGCCGCGCATCGCGGCCGCGTCAGTGTGCCGCGAACCGGAACAGGCGTGCCGCGCACCCTCTGCCCATTGCCTGCCCGCCATGCTTAAATAGCGGGGCTCCCGGTCGCCGGTAGCCCTTGCGCGGCACCGGTCGATGCAGGCAAGCATGTCCGATCGGCAGCGTGACGACAGACGACTCCAAAGCGCCGCCGCGGCCCGCCCGGCGTGGTCCGATAACATTCCGAGGCATCACGGCCATGACCATCCCGTTCCGTCTTCTCGCGCTTGCCTGCGTGCCGCGGCTCGCGGCTTGCGCGTCACCACCCATGCCGCACGGCGAGTGACGCGTGCGGGGTGCGCACGGTGGGCGCGAGGCCGGATGAATTCGCGGCGCTCGCTTTCAGGTACCATCCCGACCCGCTGGCGACGGGCGGCACGATCGGTGCGGACGAGCGCCGCCACCTGCGACGGCGCATCCGGCGGCGGTCCGGCCTGCGACCAGCAGCCGCGCGTCGTTCGACGGCGCACAATGCCGGTCGACATCGCCCTTTCGTCATGAACCAGAGGAATCTTCGTGAAGTTCATCCACGCCGCAGACATTCACCTTGACAGCCCGCTGCACGGCTTGAGCGCGTATCCGGATGCGCCGGCCGCGCAGTTGCGCAATGCGTCGCGCGAGGCGCTGCGGCAGCTCGTGGATCGTGCGATCGAAGAGGAAGTCGCGTTCCTCGTGATCGCCGGCGACCTGTACGACGGCGACTGGAAGGACCACAACACCGGCATTTTCTTCGGCCAGCAAATGGGCCGCCTGCGCAAGGCCGGCATTCGCGCATTCGTGCTCGGCGGCAATCACGATGCCGAAAGCGAGATGACGAAGAAGCTGACCTTGCCCGACAACGTCACCGTGTTCGGCCACCGCAAGCCGGAAACCTTCAAGCTGCCGGAATTCGACGTGGCGCTGCACGGGCAGAGCTTCAAGGACAAGGCCGTCGTCGACAATCTCGCGATCGGCTATCCGGATCCCGTGCCGGGCCATTACAACATCGGCGTGCTGCATACCGCGCTCGAAGGCTATGCGGCGCATGCGAACTATGCGCCGTGCTCGCTGGCAGAATTGCATGCGAAAGGCTACGACTACTGGGCGCTCGGCCACGTGCACGAATTCCAGCATTGGTCGGGGCCGTCGACCGTCGTGTTTCCCGGCAACCTGCAGGGGCGCCATATCCGCGAGACGGGCCGCCGCGGCGCGGTACTCGTGACGGTGGAGCAGGGCCGCACGCACGTCGAGCGTCTGTACCTCGACGTGCTGCGCTGGGAGGCGTTGTCGGTCGACGCGTCCGATTGCCTGACGGTCGCCGACCTGTCGAGAAAGATCGGCCAGTCGCTGGAGACGCTGTTGAGCGTCGATGGCCACGTGCCGCGCGCGGTGCGCGTGACGGTCACGGGCCGCACGCCCGCGCACGGTCTCTTCTTCGGCCGTGCGCCGCAATTGCGTGCGGAGGTGCTGAACCAGATCGGCATCATCGGCAACGAACGGCTGTGGCTGGAGAAGGTCCGGCTCGCGACGTCCGCGCCCGTGCAGCCGCAAGGCGAGAGCGAGCAACTCGAGGCGCTGGAGGATCTGAAGCAGATCCTGGCCGATGCCGCACACGATCCGGATTTTCTCGCGCTGCTCGAACGCGACCTGAAGCCGTTCGTCGGCAAGGTGCGCAGCGACGTGAAGGAAGAGGTGCCGCTGCTGACGATGGCGCGCGCCGGCGAACTCACGGCGCTGGTCGAGCAGGTCGGTCCCGCGTTGCTCGCGCGGCTGGCGAGGGGGGAATAAGCGATGCGAATCAGCCAGCTCGACCTGATCAAGTACGGCAAGTTCACCGACGAGACGCTGCGCTTTCCGTCGGCCGGCCAGGATTTCCACGTGATCGTGGGGCCGAACGAGGCCGGCAAGTCGACGATCCGGACGGCCGTGTCGGAACTGCTGTTCGGGATGAAACTGCAGACCCCGCTCGACTTCCTGCATGCGACGCCCGAACTGCGGATCGGCGGCGTGCTGGAGGGCGGCGCCGGCGCGCTCGCCTTTCATCGCGCCCGCGGGCGCAGTCCGCTGCGCACGCCCGCCGACGACAAGCTGCCGGACGACTATCTCGACGCCATCCTCGACGGCGCGACGCGCGAGTTCTTCGAACAGATGTTCGGGCTCGACCACGGGCGGCTCGTCGACGGCGGCCGGAGCATTCTCGACGCGTCCGACAAGCTCGGCCAGGTGCTGTTCGAATCGGCGGCGGGTGTCGGCACGCTCGGCCCCGTGCGCGAGGAACTCGACGCGCGCGCGGCGGAGCTGTGGGCGCCGCGGCGCAGCGGCAGCGCATTCGCGCAGGCCGAGACTTCGTTCAACGAAGCAGTTGGCGAACTGAAGGCAGTCCAGGTGCGCACGCGCGACTGGGTCGATCGCAAGGAGGCGCGCGACGCGGTCGAGCAGGAGATCGAGCAGGCGCGCGCGGAGCAGCGTCGCCTCGAAGCGTTGCGCTCGAAGCTCGAGCGCGTGCGGCGGCTGGCGCCGTACCTGAAGGAACTGACGATCAAGGAAGTGGCGCTGGCCGAACTGGGGACCGTCGTCGAGCTGCCGCCGACCGCGTATGCCGACTTGCTGAAAGCGCAAGGCGATCTCGCGGCCGAACAGAAGGTGCTCGAGGAACGGCGCGCGGACCTGCTCGCGAAACGGCAGGCACGTGATGCGATCGATCCGGATGCCGATGCGCTGGCGCTCGAAGCCGATATCGAAGCGCTCGACCGGCTGCGCGGCGCATGCATGAATCATGCACAGGATCTGCTGTTGCTCGGCACGGACGTCGAGCGGCATCTGTCCGCCGCGGGTTCGGCCGCCGCGCAGCTCGGCTGGCCGACCGATGAGACGTCGCTGCGCGCGGCCCTGCCGACCGCGCTGTCGCTGAAGACGGTCGCGAACCTGCTGCGCGACCACGGCGCGCTGCATCAGGCGCTGGCCGGCGCGCGCGAGTCGCTCGACGAGCGCACGCAGGAACTCGCGCAGGCACAGGAACAGCTGGCGCGCCTGTCGACCGTCGATGTGCCTGAAGCGCTTCGTGCGGCGCTCGCCGATGCGCAGGGCTTTCGCAATAGCGGGCAGCGTGAACAGGCACTCGAACGCGACATCGCGGCCGCCGAGCAGACGCTGTCCGACGCGCTCGATGCGCTCGGCCAGTGGCGCAAGCCGGTCGACGCGCTGCGTGCGCTCGACGTGCCGTCGGCGGCTCGGCTCGGTGTGCTGCTGACCGAAGCGAGCGAACGCGCGAGCGCGGCCGCCGCCGCACGCGATGCACGGGACGGCGCGCAGGAAGAACACGAGCGGCTCGAACTGCAGGAGAAGCATTTCGCTCAGACCCACAAGGTCGTCACGACCGCCGAGGTGCTGGCGGCGCGCGCTCGCCGCGATGGCGCCTGGGGCGACGTTCGCAGCGGCGCGGTGGATCTCGCAACCGGCGCGCCGGCCGTCGACGATGCAATTCGCCTTGCCGACGAACTCGTCGATGCGCAGCTCGGCGCCACGCAAGCGGCGGCGACACTGCAATCGCTGCGTCAGCAGGTCGAATCCGCGCGCGTCGTGTTGACGCGCCGACAGGCGACCGTGGACGAGCGCGAACGCGAGCTGGCGGCACATCGCGACGCGTGGGCCGAACTGGCGACGACGGCCGGCGTGCCCGGCATGCCGCTGGCGGCGATGGGCGACTGGCTCGCCAAGCGCGACACGGTGTTTGCCGCGCAGCTCGAGCTCGACCGCCTGCGCCGCGAATTCGCGACGATCCGCGATGCGCGGGCCGGCGCGGAAGCCGCGTTGCGTTCGGCGCTGCGCATGGTATCGCGCGGCGGCGACGCCGACGGCCTGACGGCACTCATCGCGATCGCCGGGACGTTCGTGCAGTCGGCGGAGAAGACGCTCGCACAAAAGGACAGCCTGGAGGACCGCGCGCGCGAAGCCGAACGCGGATGCGCGACGGCTCGTTCGCGCGCCGGCCAGGCCCAGACCGCCTACGATGCGTGGCACGTGCAATGGCGCGACGCGCTTGCCGACGCGAAGCTGTCCGCCCATGCGGTGACGCTGGCTGCCGCGGAAGGTGCGCTCGCGCTCGCGAATACGGTGACCGCCGAACTGGCCGACGCCGATGCGCCACGCAACCGGATGACCGCGATCCGCGCGGAGCTGGCCGCGCTCGAGGCCGGTGCACGGCGACTGGCCGAAGCGCTCGAGCCCGCGTGGCTGGCGAGCGGCGACTGGCTGGACGTTGCGCGCCGGTTGACGATGCGCGTTGCGGCCGCACGGGAAACCGCGCGTGCGATCGGTCGTGCCGACGACGCGGTGCGGCAAGCCGACGGCAAGGTCGCCGATGCCGCCGCCGCGGTGGCGGGCGCGGATGCACGCATTCAGCCGTTGCTGCAACTGGCCGGCGTCGCGTCGATCGACGCGGCGCTGCCACTGGCCGAGCAATCGGACCGGCAGCGTCAGCTTCGACAGGCCGTCGATGCCGCGAAGGAGGCGCTGGTGCGCGACGGCGACGGCTTGTCCCAGCCGGCCGTCGAGGCCGAGGTCGCTGAACAGGACATCGCCGACGTGCCCGCGCATCTCGAAGCGGTGAAGCAGTCGCTGGGCGACGTCGGCACGCGCCTGAACGCGCTCGCGCAGCAGCAGGTCGTGGCCCGGCAGGCATTCGGCGCGATCGACGGCCAGGCGAATGCGGCCGTGGCCGAAGCAAAGCGGCAGGAAGCGCTCGCGGCGATGGGCGATGCAGCGGAACAGTATCTGGAAGCGGCGACCGCGAGTCGCTTGCTGAAGTGGGCGACCGATCGTTATCGCGACCAGAAGCAGGGGCCGATGCTGCGCCGGGCGGGCGAGATTTTCGCGGGACTCACGCTGGGAGAATTCGCGCGGCTGACCGTCGACACCGAACGGACGCCGCCCGCGCTGTATGCGCGGCGCACGAAGGGCGCGTCGGTCGAGGTCGCCGGCCTGAGCGAAGGGACGCGCGACCAGTTGTTCCTCGCGCTGCGGATCGCGGCGCTCGAACTGCAGCTCGCCAGCAGGACCGGGCTGCCGTTCGTTGCCGACGACCTGTTCATCAACTTCGACGATGCACGTGCGAAGGCGGGGCTCGAGGCGCTGCGCGATCTGTCGACGCGAACCCAGGTGCTGTTCCTGACGCACCACGATCACCTGCTGCCGCTCGTGCGGGACGTGTTCGGCGCGCAGGTCAACGTGGTCGCGCTGCAGCGCGAGGCAGCCGGCGCATGACACCGGGCGGCCCGATGTCCCGATACGTGGGAATGGTCATCGCGTACAGGTAGTATGTGCGGTTCCGAAATGCACGCGACCGGTTCTGCCGGTCACGGGTCCGGCCACACGAGGGATCGATATGAACAAGCTGGTAGCTGCGATTGCGTTCGCGGCGGACAAGCATCGCAATCAGCGGCGCAAGGACGACGAGGCGTCGCCATACATCAATCATCCGATTGCGCTGGCCGCGGTGCTGGCCAACGAAGCCGGCATCGAGGACGAGCGCGTGATCGTCGCGGCGGTGTTGCACGACACGATCGAGGACACGGAGACCACCGAGCAGGAACTGCTGCGGCTGTTCGGCAAGGACGTCGCGGACATCGTGATGGAAGTCACCGACGACAAGTCGTTGCCGAAGGACGAGCGCAAGCGCCTGCAGGTCGAGCATGCGGCGACGATCAGCCGCCGCGCGAAGCTCGTGAAGCTCGCGGACAAGATCTGCAACCTGCGCGACATCGCCCGGCATCCGCCCGCGGACTGGCCGCTCGAGCGCAAGCAGGCGTACTTCGACTGGGCGAAGTCGGTCGTCGACCGGATGCGCGGCGTACATCCGGGCCTCGAAGGGATCTTCGATGCCGCGTACGACGCGCGGCCGGCCGACTGACGCGCGGCCATGCGGGCGGCCCGATCCCGATCCGCCGAGCGGTCACTGCCTGCGGTGGCGGGCGTCGACGTGGGCGGCGACAGGAAGCAGTGCGACCTCGTGATCCTGCGCGGCTCGACGATCGTCCGGCGCGAGGCGCGGATCGCGCCCGAAGCGCTGCCTTCGCTGTGTATCGAGCATGACGTGGTGGCGGTCGGCGTCGACGCGCCGAGCCTGTGGTGGACCGGAAGCGGACGCCGGGCGGCCGAGCAGGCGCTCGCGCGTGAACGGATCTCATGTTTCCCGACGCCGTCGCGCGAGCAGGCCGTGGCCAGCACGTCGGGCTTTTTCGACTGGATGTTCACGGGGGAGCGCGTCTACCGTGCGCTGGCCGGCGCCTATCCGCTGCTGACCGACGCACGGTATGCCGGCGGGCGCGTGAGCTTCGAGACTTATCCGTACGCGATTACCTGCGCGATGCTCGGCAAGGCGATTGCGTCGGCGAAGCAGAAGCGCAACCAGCGGCGGCAATTGCTCGCGCAACTCGGAATCGACGTGTCGACGCTGCGATCGGTCGACGCGCGGGACGCAACGCTGTGCGCATTGACCGCGCAATACGTGATCGACGGCAGCGCACACGCGTATGGCGATGCGGAGGGCGGGTATATCCGTGTACCGGTCGTCGGCGAGACGATCGTTCTCGATACGCTCCAGTCACGGGCCGCGGCTCGCTGATACCCGTGAACCCTTGGCAGCAAGGGTGAGCTTTTTCGGGACGCGCATCGGATTGTCGACGTCACGGTGTCGAGCAGGGACAGCCGGTCGGCATGTGCGGAGCAGGTGGCGTGCGCATCGACATAGGCAGTCGACGCACCGTATGCCTCACGGCCGTGAGGCTCAGTCTTCGAGAATGGACTTCGGCACGCTGGAGAGATCGCAGGCATCGGCCTGCTCGAAGTAGCCTTGCGCATCGTCGATCATCACGACCGCGACGTCGATCAGTTCGTCGAGCCGCTGCAGCAGCGATTCGCGCCACTCGATGTCCTCGTCGCGCTCGGGCGTCTTGTCGAGCTGCTCGATGATCGAGTCGGCGGTCTGCAGGAACGGGATCGCCTGTTGATAGTTTTCGATCGAGACCATCGCTGCGTTGCGCGCGCCGACGAGCCGTTCACGATGCTCGTCCGCCAGTTCGGACTCGCCGCTGATGCGCGGCAGGACATCCGAGATGCGTTGCAGGAGCGGCGGGACCTGTTCTTCGAGCATGACGGCGCGCTCGCGCAGCGCGGCGTATTCATCGCGGAGATCGGCGTCGCCGGATTGTGTGGTGCTGTCCATCGTCGGTGTGAGTGCGTTGTTCGATCGCGGCATGATACTCGACGGCGCGCGCCCCTTCGTTTGTTCCGCAGCCGGATGACGAGAGCGCGACGCCAATACGGAGCGCGGAGGAACAGAGGATGTCGTCGACCGCCTATATCTAGGAGGAAAGAAGGCGGCATCCCGGATCCGCCGTGGACTTCTCGCGCTGCAGTATGTATTGAGCGTGACACCCCAAGCCCCCGTGCGCGGCAGCGCACGAGGGCTTTTCAAAATATTTTCACAAAGGGGGTTGCGCAGACGAGGGCGGGTGCTTAGAATCACGCCTCTTTCGCGCTAACGGAAACGCAGCGCGGGAGAAGAAGGGAAGCGGTGCTGTCGGGCGGGTCGTAGCGGCCTCGGCGGTGCAGGAAGTTGAACCCCAGCCGTCGCAACGAAGCAGTTAAAAAGTTGTTGACGAACTGAAAAAGACGGTTCATAATCTCGCTTCTCTGCTGCTGAAAACGCAGCGCTGCTGAGGAAACCTCCGGGTCCTCGCAGAA
>NZ_CAJPHE010000023.1:0-133203 GCF_905339875.1 Burkholderia sp. BCC1998 | reverse complement strand
GGGCATCTCGGTGCGGCCGGAGCGCGTGCACGTATCGCGCGAGAAGCCGGGTTCGCATCACAACTGGGCGCGCGGCGTGGTGACCGACATCGCGTACATGGGCGCCTACTCGCTGTACCACGTGCGTTTGCCGAGCGGCAAGACGGTCGTGTCGAACCTGTCGAGTTCGCACCTGATGCACGACAGTGCGCCGGCGTGGAACGACGACGTGTTCGTGTCGTGGTCGCCGGCCAGCGGTGTCGTGCTGACGCAGTGAGGACGACATGATGAGAACTTCCGCCTCCACGCCGTCCGCGCCGGTTTCGACCGGTGCCGCCGCAACGACACAGGCTTCGAAGCGCCGCAGCCGCTTCGCCGCGCTGTCGCGCTTCCTGCCGTCGGGCCGCGGCGTCGCGATCGGCGTGCCGTTCCTGTGGCTCGTGATCTTCTTCGCGCTGCCGTTCGTGCTGGTGCTGAAGATCAGCTTCGCGGACCAGATGCTCGGCATCCCGCCATACACCGCGCTCGCACGCCTCGAAGCCGGCACGTTACGGGTCGTGCTGTCGCTGAAGCATTACGCGTTGCTGCTGCAGGACGACCTGTATCTGAACACCTACGTCAGTTCGCTGAAGATGGCCGCCGCGTCGACGCTGATGTGCGTGCTCGCCGGCTATCCGATCGCGTACTGCATCGCTCGCGCGGCGCCGGCACGCCGAAACCTGCTGATGATGGCCGTGCTGCTGCCGTTCTGGACGTCGTTCCTGATTCGCGTCTACGCGTGGGTCGGGATCATGAAGGACGACGGCCTGCTGAATCACGCGCTGGCGGCGCTCGGCATCATCCACACGCCGCTGCGCCTCTATCACACCGATGCGGGCGTCTACATCGGGATGGTCTATTCGTACCTGCCGTTCATGGTGATGCCGCTCTATGCGCATCTCGTGAAGATGGACCTCACGCTGCTCGAGGCCGCGCACGATCTCGGCGCGACACCGTGGTCGGCGTTCTGGCGCATCACGCTGCCGCTGTCGAGAAACGGGATCGTCGCGGGCAGCCTGCTCGTGTTCATTCCGGCCGTCGGCGAATACGTGATTCCGGAACTGCTCGGCGGCGCGAACACGCTGATGCTCGGCCGCGTGATGTGGGACGAGTTCTTCAACAACATGGACTGGCCGATGGCGTCCGCGGTGACGGTGACGATGGTGGCGCTGCTGCTCGTGCCGATGGCGCTGCTCCACTACAGCCAGGCCGAAGCGGAGGGGCGCTCATGACCCGCGCGAATCGCATGTGGTCCGCCGGCGTGCTGGGTGCGGGCTTCCTGTTCCTGTACATCCCGATCATCAGCCTGGTCGTGTACTCGTTCAACGCGTCGAAGCTGGTGACGGTGTGGTCCGGTTTCTCGTGGCGCTGGTACGGCGCGCTGCTGCACGACGGCGAACTGCTGACGGCCGCATGGCTGTCGCTGAAGATCGCGCTGCTGACGGCGACCGCGTCGGTCGCGATCGGCACGTGGGCGGGCTTCGTGCTGGCCCGCATGGGGCGCTTTCGCGGTTTCACGCTCTATGCGGCGATGATCAACGCGCCGCTGGTGATTCCCGAAGTGATCCAGGGCATCTCGCTCCTGCTGCTGTTCGTCGCGATGCAGCAAACCTTCGGCTGGCCCGCGGGGCGCGGTTGGCTGACGATCTGGATCGGCCACGTGATGCTGTGCCTTTCGTTCGTCGCGGTGATCGTGCAGTCGCGCGTGAAGGAGCTCGACCGCTCGATCGAGGAAGCCGCGCTCGATCTCGGCGCGCGGCCGTTGAAGGTGTTCTTCGTGATCACGCTGCCGCTGATCGCGCAGGCGCTGGTGTCGGGCTGGCTGCTCGCATTCACCGTGTCGATCGACGACGTCATTCTTTCCGCCTTCCTGTCGGGCCCCGGTTCGACGACGCTGCCGCTCGTCGTGTTCTCGCGCGTTCGGCTCGGACTCAACCCGGAGATGAACGCGCTCGCGACGGTGTTCATCGCGGTCGTGACGATCGGCGTCGTCGTCGTGAACCGCTCGATGCTGGCTCGCGAGAGGCGGCAGGCTCGCGAGGCGCGTGCATGGCACGCGGCCGCCGCGCCGGACACGCCGGCTGCGCCGTCCGCGTCGCCGCCCGCTCGTCCGTCGGCCGCGCACGCGCGGCACGACCCCGCACCGCATCCCGTGAAGTGAACAACGACAAGGAGACGCTGGATGAAAAAGAAGATGCTTTGCGCGCTGGTCGCCGGCGCGTTGCCGGGGTTGGCGGCCGCGAGTTCGAGCGCCGACCAGATCAGGACGCTGCAGCAGCAGATCGCCGTGCTGCAGCGGCAGATGAGCGCGCTGCAATCACAACTGGCCGCGAAACCGGCGGCTGCTCCGGTGTCGTCCACCGTGGCGGCGGGTGCGTCCGCGGCCGACCCGTCGGCGTCCGGCTACGGGCAGGCGCCGGCCGTGCTGACCAACGACGACGTGACCGAGATCCGCCAGCAGGTCGCGAACCAGCAACTGAAGGTCGACTCGCTGACCGACGCCGCGCGTACCGGGCCGATCGCGGGCCTGTCGGTGACCGGCTATCTCGATCCGACCTATGTATACAACCGCGGCGCCGGCACGTCGTCGTTCCAGTTCGCGAACCACGAGAATGCCTACACGTACTACAACAGCACGTTCGGCGACGTATTCCTCGACATCAAGAAGACGTTCGGTGTCGGGCCGAGCGCACCGTCCGCTGAAATCACGCTGATGCCGAACCGCGGCGCCGGCCTGTCGATGATGACGGGCAGCGGCGCGAGCGGGCTCGACATCGTGAATACGGCGGTCGTTACGGTGCCCCTGTCGGGCACGACCGCGTTCGTCGGCGGGCTGGTGCTCGGCTTCGGCGGCTACGAGTACCAGCAGTCGAACCAGATGCTCACGCTCACGCACAACCTGCTGTACGACTTCTCGGATCCGGGTTCGTCGATCGGCGCGGGCATCAACTACCTGAGCCCGAGCGGCCAGTGGGCGTGGAAGTTCTTCGTCGGCAACGAACAGTTCCGCAGCGCCGGCGCGGTCACGCAGACCGGCGTGAACGCGCTCGGCGACCCGATCACGACGAGCAACAAGGTGCCGACCTTCACCGCGCGCGTCGACTACCTGCGCGGCAGCGCGCTCGACATCGGCGGGTCGATCAACATCGGCCGCCAGACGCTGCCGAGCGCGATCGACCCGGCCACCGGCAACGTGCACTACGGCGTGGGCGGCAATGCGCCGAGTGCCTATGGCGCGTTCTTCTTTGCGGAAGCCGATGCGACCTACACGCTCGCCGACGCGCAGTACAACGCCGAGCTCGATTACGGCCAGCAACAGCACGGCGCGTTCAACGGCGGGTTGGCGCAGTGGTTCGGGTTGTCGCTGCTCGCACATCGCAAGTTCAACGTGCCGGTGGTCGGTCGCATGGGCGCGACGTTGCGCTACGACCTGCTCGTCAATCGCAGGAACGGCGGCGGCGGATCGTCGATCGGCCTGAACGGCAACGGAATGGACCCGTACAACGGCTTCGGCATCGATGCGGACTGCCTCGCGATGTCGAAGGCGAACGGCGGCGTCGGCTTCGAGTGCAAGGGCGCGACGCGGCAGGCGGCCGCATTCGACCTGCTGTTCTATCCGACCCAGCAGGTGACGGTCAAGGTCGAGTACCGGCACGACTGGGCGAGCAACAAGGTATTCCTGCGTCACGACGGGTCGTACGCGAAGTCGAACGACCTGCTCGCGACCCAACTCATCTACGCGTTCTGACGCGACGCCGCACGCGAATGTCACTCATGCTCAAGTTTGAATACCAGCAACATGCTCAGTCCTACTACGCAGATACCGCCAACGACCGGACCCGCCATCCGTCGCTCGACGGTGCCGTTTCCGCCGACGTGTGCGTGATCGGCGGCGGGCTCACCGGCCTGTCCGCGGCGCTCGATCTCGCCGAGCGCGGCCATTCGGTCGTGCTCGTCGAGGCGTCGCGAATCGGCTGGGGCGCCAGCGGCCGAAACGGCGGCCAGTTGATCGCCGGGTACTCGTGCGACATCGATACGTTCTCGGCCCATCTGCCGGAACACGACGTGCGGCAGATATGGGCGATGGGGCTCGAATCGGTCGATATCGTCCGGCAGCGGGTCGAGCGGTACGGCATCGACTGCGACCTGACCCTCGGCTATCTCACGGCCGCGAACAAGACGCGCCACATCGACGCGCTCCGCAAATGGCGCGACACCGCGGCGAGCCGTTTCGGCTATCGCGGCTACGACATCGTCGAGCGCGCGGACATGCCGCGCTTCGTCGCATCGGATCGTTATGTCGGCGGCCTGCGTCACGAAGGCAGCGGCCACCTGCATCCGCTGAACTACACGCTCGGCCTCGCGCGCGCGGCATGCGCGGCCGGCGTGACGATCCACGAGGACACACCCGCGCTCGCGCTCGATCGAGCCGCGCCATACCACCGCGTCAGGTGCGCGCGCGGGCACGTGGACGCCCGCTACGTCGTGCTGGCCGGCAATGCATACCTGGGGCGGCTCGCGCCCGGCCTGGCACGCAAGATCATCCCGGTGGCGACCTACCTGATTGCGACGGAGCCGCTCGGCGAAGCGCGGGCGGCCGAGACGATGCCGGCCGACGCGGCGATCAGCGACTGCAATTCGGCGCTCGACTATTTCCGGCTGACGCGCGACCGGCGGTTGCTGTGGGGCGGCAAGGCGAGCAGCTCGACGCGCACGCCGCGCGATCTCGCGACGGCGATGCGGCGCGACATGCTGAAGACGTTCCCGCAGCTGGCCGACGTGCGGATCGACTACGCATGGGGCGGCCTGATCGACGCGACGATGAACCGTGCGCCGCATTTCGGGCGGCTCGAGCCCACCGTGTATTTCGCGCAGGGTTTCTCCGGACACGGCGTGAACGTGACCGGCCTCGCGGGGCGGCTGATCGCCGAAGCGATCGACGCGCAGGCCGCGCGCTTCGACCTGTTCGGCCGGATTCGCCATCGCGACTTTCCGGGCGGCCGCGCGCTGCGCACGCCGATGCTGGCGCTCGCGATGGCGTGGCACCGGACGATGGACCTGCTTTGACGCGCGCGACGAATCGTTTCGAACCACTCACTCATACGCTGGAGGCATTCATGACCGACGTCACCCGTCTAGTCGACCTGCTGCAGGCGCCGGCCAGGCTCACGCAAAGCCGCGTGCCGGCCGGACTGCTGCTCGACGGCAATCCGATGCAGACACTTTCGCATCACTACATCAGCCCGTGCGGGCATTTCAGTTGCGGGATCTGGGAATGCACGCCCGGACGCTGGACGATCGACTACGACGAGTCGGAGTACTGCGAGATGCTGAGCGGCGTCGCGATCGTGCGCGATGCCGAGGGCGGCGAACGCGTGCTGCGTACCGGCGACCGCTTCGTGATTCCGCCGGGCTTTCGCGGCACCTGGGAGGTCGTCGAGACATGCCGGAAGATCTACGCGTCGCATGCGCCGCGGGCCGAGCCGTCGCGTGCGTAGCGCAAGGCCGAATCCACCCGATCCGATCATCAACGAGGAGCATCCCATGACCCAGGAATTGTGGCGGCTGAGCGCGGCCGAGATGGCCGCTTGCGTCGCGCGGCGCGACGTGTCGTCGACGGAACTCGTGCACAGCTGCCTGCAGCGGCTCGAGCAGGTGAACCCCGTCATCAACGCGATCGTCGACGTGCTGGCCGACAGCGCGTTGCAGGCGGCGTCCGACGCCGATGCCGCGATCGCGCGCGGCGCGCCCGTCGGCCCGCTGCACGGCGTGCCGGTGACGGTGAAGATCAACGTCGATACGGCCGGCCGCGCGACGACGAACGGCGTGCGTGCGTTTGCGGGCCTGGTCGCGCAAGAGGACAGCCCGGTGACCGCGAACCTGCGCAACGCGGGCGCGATCGTGATCGGGCGCAGCAACGCGCCGGCGTTTTCGTATCGGTGGTTCACCGACAACGACCTGCACGGCCGCACGTCGAATCCGTGGAATCCGTCGCTGACGCCAGGCGGCTCCAGCGGCGGCGCGGCCGCGGCGGTCGCCGCCGGCATCGGCGCAATCGCGCACGGCAACGATCTCGGCGGCTCGATTCGCTACCCGGCCTACGCATGCGGCGTCGCGGGTCTGCGGCCGAGCACCGGCCGCGTTCCCGCCTACAACCCGACGCAATCGAAGGACCGCACGCTCGCCGTGCAGCTCGCGTCCGTCCAGGGGCCGCTGGCGCGCACGGTCGGCGACCTGCGCCTCGCGCTCGACGCGATGGCGGCGGGCGACGCACGCGACGCATGGTGGATGCCGGTCGCACCGGCCGGTCGCGACGTGACGTTTCCCGCACGGGTCGCCGTGTGTCCCGCACTGCCGTGCGTGCGGTCCGATCCGGTGGTCGTCGATGCGGTCCGGCAGGCCGCGCGCTGGCTGGAAGAGGCTGGCTGCATCGTCGAGGAAGCGGAACCGCCGCGAATCGCCGAAGCGTGCGTGCTGTGGCTGGACCTCGTGACCAACGAAGCGCGCAGCGGGCTCGGCGACGTGATCATGCAGCACGGCGACGCGGCGATCCGGACCGCGTTCGCGAGCCAGCGCAACCTCGCGGCGCCGCTCGACCTGGCCGGTTACATGAACGGCCTGGCGCGGCGGACCGCGCTGCTGCGCGACTGGCAGCAGTTCTTCGCGCGTTACCCGTTGCTGCTGATGCCGGTGTCGTGCGCGCAGCCGTTCGCGATCGATGCGGACCAGAACGGCGACGACGCGATGCGCCACATCGTCGACATGCAGGGGCCGCTGCTGGCGACCGCGCTGCTCGGGCTGCCGGGGCTGTCGGTGCCGACCGGCGTGCGCGGCGGCGTGCCGACGGGCGTGCAGCTCGTCGCAGGCCGTTTCCAGGAGGCGCTGTGCCTCGCCGCCGGCGCGGCGATCGAGGCGCGCGCCGGTACGTTCACGCCGATCGATCCGGTGACCGGATCGTGATGGCCAACCGCTGACGGGAAGGGGACACCCATGAATCCATTCACATTCGAAGACTGGCAGGCCCGCGCTGCCGTGCTGACGATCGAAGGGCGCGCGTTCATCGACGGCGACACGCGCCACGCGCACAGCGGGGCAACCTTCGCGTGCGTGAGCCCGATCGACGGCCGCGTGCTCGCGCACGTGGCCGACTGCGGCGTCGACGACGTCGATGCGGCCGTGGCGGCCGCCCGCCGCGCGTTCGACGCGCAGGCGTGGGCCGGCATGAATCCGCGTGCCCGCAAGGCCGTGCTGCAGCGCTGGGCGATGCTGATGCGCGAGCATCGCGACGAACTCGCGCTGCTCGAGACACTCGACACCGGCAAGCCGATCGCCGACACCACGGCCATCGACGTGCCGGCTGCCGCGCACTGCGTCGACTGGTATGCCGAGGCCATCGACAAGGTTGGTGGCGAGGTCGTTCCCGCCGATCGTCATCTCGTCGGACTCGTCACGCGCGAGCCGATCGGCGTCGTCGCGGCGGTCGTGCCGTGGAATTTCCCGCTCCTGATGGCCGCGTGGAAATTCGCGCCGGCGCTCGCGGCCGGCAACAGCGTGGTGCTCAAGCCGTCCGAGAAATCGCCGCTGACCGCGATCCGCGTCGCGCAGCTCGCCTACGAGGCCGGCATCCCGCCCGGCGTCTTCAGTGTCGTGCCCGGCGGCGCCGAGCCGGGTCGCCTGCTGGCGCTGCATCGCGACGTCGACTGCATCGCGTTCACCGGTTCGGCGCGCACCGGGCAGCAGATCATGGCGTGTGCCGCGCAGTCGAACCTGAAGCGCGTGTGGCTCGAACTGGGCGGCAAGTCGCCGAACATCGTGCTGCCCGATTGCCCCGATCTCGATCGCGCCGCGCAGGCGGCCGCCGATGCGATCTTCTTCAACATGGGGGAAGTGTGCACGGCGGGTTCGCGCTTGCTCGTGCATCGCGACATCAAGGATGCGTTCGTCGACAAGGTGGTCGCCGCGTCGCGGCGCTTCGCGCCCGGGCATCCGCTCGATCCCGCGGTGGCGATGGGTGCGATCGTCGATCGCGTGCAGCTCGAACGCGTGATGCGCTATATCGGCATCGGACGCGAGGAGGGGCGCCTGGTGACGGGCGGTGCGCGCGTGCGAGAGGAGACGGGCGGGTTTTATGTCGAGCCGACCGTGTTCGACGTCGACGCGCATGCGACGATCGCGCGCGAGGAAATCTTCGGGCCGGTGCTGTCGGTGATTGCGTTCGACGATGTCGAGACGGCCATACGCATCGCCAACGACACCGAATACGGGCTCGCGGCGGCCGTGTGGTCGGCGGACTACACGACGGCGCACACGGTTGCGCGGCGCCTGCGCGCCGGCACCGTCTGGGTCAACTGCTACGGCGACGGCAGCGACGACATGAACTTCCCGTTCGGCGGTTACAAGCAGTCGGGTAACGGTCGCGACAAGTCGCTGCACGCGCTCGACAAATACACCGAGCTGAAATCGACGATTGTGCGGTTGTGACGCAGGCGCGGCAGGCGGGCGTTTGCCTGCCTGCCGCGCACGCGTTACTGCGCCGCCCCTTCCGCTTCCGCCGTCTCGCCGAGGAACCCGCCGCTCTGGTGTGCCCACAGCGCCGCATAGATGCCGCCAGCCTGCAGCAGCTGCAGATGCGTGCCTTCCTCGACGATGCGTCCTTCGTCGAGCACGATCAGCCGGTCCATCGCGGCGATCGTCGACAGCCGGTGCGCGATCGCGATCACCGTCTTGCCGCTCATCAGGCCGTCGAGGCTGCGCTGGATCGCGACCTCGACCTCGGAGTCGAGCGCGCTGGTCGCTTCGTCGAGCACGAGGATCGGCGCGTCCTTGAGTATCACGCGCGCGATCGCGACGCGCTGCCGCTGGCCGCCCGACAGCTTCACGCCGCGCTCGCCGACCTCGACGTCGTAGCCGCTGCGCCCGTGCCGGTCGCGCAGCCGGCCGATGAAGTCGGACGCTTCCGCGCGCACGGCCGCGTCGTGCATCTCGCGCTCGGTCGCGTCGGGGCGGCCGTACAGGAGGTTCTCGCGCATCGTCCGGTGCAGCAGCGAGGTATCCTGCGTGACCATCCCGATCGCCGCGCGCAGGCTGTCCTGCGTCACGTGCGCGATGTCCTGCCCGTCGATCCGGATCGCGCCGCCATCCACGTCGTAGAAGCGCAGCAGCAGGTTCACGAGCGTCGACTTGCCGGCGCCCGATCGGCCGATCAGGCCGATCCGCTCGCCCGGCCGGATCGTCAGGTTCAGGCCGTCGAACACCGGCGTGTCGTTGTCCTCGTGCGCGAAGCGCACGTTGTCGAACACGATGCCGCCGAGCTGCACGGCGAGCGCCTTCGCGTCGGGCGCGTCGACCACGCTGCGCACCTTCGTCAGCGTGTTGATGCCGTCCTGGATCGTGCCGACGTTCTCGAACAGCTCGGTCATCTCCCACATGATCCAGTGCGAATAGCTCGACAGCCGCAACGCCATCGCGATCACGGCCGCGACCACGCCCGCGCTCGCCTCGCCGTGCAGCCACAGGTAGAGCGCGAGACCGCTCGAGCCGACCAGCAGCAGCGTCGACAGCAGATGGTTGACGATCTCGAACGCGCTGACGAGCCGCATCTGCGCATCGCCGGTCGCCTTGAACGCCTCCATCGCGCGCCGCGCGTGATCGGCTTCCCGGCGCGTGTGCGAGAACAGCTTCACGGTCGTGATGTTCGAATAGGCGTCGGTGATGCGGCCCGTCATCAGCGCACGTGCATCCGCCTGCTGGCTGCCGACGCGCCCGAGGCGCGGCACGAAGAACGCACAGGCGGCGCCATAGCCGAGCGCCCACAGCACGAGCGGAATCATCAGCCGCCAGTCGAAGCTGGCCGCGAGCGCGAGAATGCCGATCAGGTACGCGGCGACGCCAATCACGACGTCGACCGACATGAACAGCGCATCGCGCACCGCGAGCGCGGTCTGCATGATCTTGGTCGTCACGCGGCCGGCGAACTCGTTCGCGTAGAACGACAGGCTCTGGTCGAGCATCAGCCGGTGAAACAGCCAGCGCAGCCGCATCGGGAAGTTGATTGCGAGCACCTGGTGCTTGACCATCGTATGCAGCGCGATCAGCAGCGCGCTGCCCGCGAGGATCGCCGCGAAGCCGGCGAGCGTGCCGAAATGGCGGCCGCCGAAGTCGGCCGGCGTCGACGCGGACAGCCAGTCGACGACACGTCCCATCATCGCGAAGAGCGCGGCCTCGTAGGCGGCGAGCGCGGCCGACGTCAGCGCGATCAGCAGGATCCAGCCGCGCGCGCCTGTCGTGCACGCCCAGACGAACGAAAAGAACCCCTTCGGCGGCGTGACGGGATCCTCGAGCGGGAATGTCGGCAAGCGCCGTTCAAACCACGAAAACATTGCACCTTCTCCTTGTACGATCAGGCGAGTCGCGTTGCGGCAGCGGCACCCGGCTGCGAGTGTCGCACCGATTCGCTTGTGCTGCAGGGCGGTTGTAAGCAGTCGCGGCGGCATGCCGGCACCCGGGACCCCCCGGGCCGTTCATCGCGCCCCACAAAAAAGTCTTGACTATCTATCTACGAGTAGATAAAGTTCGATCCATGGAAACGAAGACGACCGTCCGCGAACAGATTCTCGACCACGCGATCACGCTGATGATGCTGCGCGGTTACAACGGCTTCAGCTATCGAGACCTGTCCGATCTGGTTGGCGTGAAGACGTCGAGCATCCACTACTACTTCCCGTCGAAAGACGATCTCGTTCTGGAAGCGGTGGCGGCGTACAGCGACGAAGTGCTTGCGGCGATGCGGGCGATCGATCCGGCATTGCCGGCCGACGTCAAGCTGAGCCTCTACACGAAGCTGTTCGGCAGAACGCTCGGCGACGGCAATCAGATCTGTCTGTGCGGCATGCTCGCGGCGGACATCGAATCGTTGCCGGAGCGCGTGCGGCAGGCGGTTCAGGCCTTTTTCAAGGCCAACGAGAACTGGCTCGCCGAGTTGCTGGCGCAGGGCGCGAAGGAGCGCACGCTGCAGTTCAGCGGCACGCCGGAAACGGCGGCGCGCACGTTGTACGCGGCGTTCCAGGGCAGCGTGCTGGCCAGTCGGCTGTTTCATACGCGGGCGCGTCTCGAGGATGTCGAGGCCGTCTGGAAAACCCGGTCCTGACGGACGGGGCAGGCAGTCAGGCGGTTCGCCGCCTTTTGTTGGGATTAGTTATCTATCTTGTAGTAGATAGATAATCGGGCGGATGGATTCGATCATCCGCATTTTTTGGGGATACGTGTCTATCTATGAGTAGATAAACAAACGTGATGCCGGCGGCCAGGCCGTCGGCGCGCGATCCCGGTTGGAAGGCTGTTTCACATCATTGAAAAGGAGTCTGTCATGTCGATCGAAAAAGTGCTGTACCGCGCTCATGCAAAAGCCACCGGCGGCCGTGACGGCCGTGCCACGGTGCCCGAAAGCGGTCTCGACCTGAAGCTGACCACGCCGCGCGAACTCGGCGGTGCGGGCGGCGCCGGCGCGAACCCTGAACAACTTTTCGCAGCCGGCTACAGCGCGTGCTTCATCGGTGCGATGAAGTTCGTCGCGGCCCGCGACAAGATCGCGATCCCCGCGGACGCCGCGATCGAAGGCAGCGTCGGCATCGGCGCGATCCCCAACGGCTTCGGCATCGAAGTCGAACTGAAGATCTCGCTGCCGGGCCTCGACCGTGAAACCGCGCAAACGCTGATCGACCGCGCGCACATCGTCTGCCCGTACTCGAACGCGACGCGCGGCAACATCGACGTCACGCTGACGCTCGTCTGATCGCACGTACTACGAAGTAATCCGTCGTCATTCATTGCATACACCGGTTGAGCCAAGGAGTCTCATCATGAAGATCGTCAAGCCGCTGCTGATCGCCGCTGCCGTTGCGGCCGCGTTGTTCACCGCCCCCGCCGCCTTTGCCGCCGGCACCGACGGCGTCCGTCCCGATACGGCGACCAGCGGGTTGCTCGCCGTGCTGAACGGCCAGAAGGGGCCGGGCCTCGAAACGCTGAGCCCCGCGAAGGCGCGTCAGGTGCTGGTCGATGCCCAGCGCGGCGCGAAGGTCGATCTGTCCGGCATCGACGTATCGAACCGCACGATCGAGCAGGACGGCCTGTCGGTGCCGATCACGATCGTGCGTCCGCAAGGAGTGGCGGGCACGCCGCCGGTGTTCATGTTCTTCCATGGAGGCGGCTGGATTCTCGGCGACTTCCCGACGCATGAGCGCCTGGTGCGCGATCTGGTGGTGCAATCGGGCGCCGTCGCGGTGTTCGTGAACTACACGCCGTCGCCGGAAGCGCATTACCCGGTCGCGATCAACCAGGCGTATGCGGCGACGAAGTGGGTCGCCGCGCACGGCGCGGAAATCGGCGTCGACGGCAGCCGCCTCGCGGTGGTCGGCAACAGCGTCGGCGGGAACATGGCGGCCGTCGTCGCGCTGATGGCGAAGGACAAGGACGGCCCGGCGATCCGCTTCCAGGGCCTGTTGTGGCCCGTGACGGACCACGACTTCAATACCGGTTCGTACAACGCGTATCAGCAGGGGCACTTCCTGACCCGGCCGATGATGAAGTGGTTCTGGGACGCCTATACGAAGAACGAAGCGCAACGCAACGAGATCTACGCATCGCCGCTGCGTGCGAGCACCGCGCAGTTGAAGGGATTGCCGCCCGCGCTGATCCAGGTCGCGCAGTTCGACGTGCTGCGCGACGAAGGTGAAGCGTACGGCCGCAAGCTCGACGCAGCCGGTGTCGATGCGACGACCACGCGCTACGACGGCACGATTCACGACTTCGGTTTGCTGAACGCGCTGGCCGAGGATGCGCCGACCAGGGCGGCGATGAAGGCGATGGCCAACGAAATCGCCACGCGCCTGAAGTAGGGCTGCGAGCGGCATTCGAACGGGTTCGAATGCGAACGGCGAAGCGGCGGGCTCGGGTCCGCCGCTTTCGCATGGGGAGCGGGGCGACAGGGCCGTCGAAACGCGACCCCGGCGGCCGGATCGAAGCGGCCCGATGCCGATCCCGATCGCGTGTTGGCCCGCGGTGCCCGCCGCGCCCATTGTTGGTACGATCGCGCGTATCGTCCACGCCGGCGTCGCATGCCGCCGGCCCATCGGCTGCCCGGTCACGCGGCCACGTTCGGGAGAAGCGGTTCATGCTGCAGGCGTTCGCGGTCTTGCTGACCTTCCAGTGTCTCGGGGAAGGGGTGTCCTACCTGTTCGGCCTGCCGGTGCCGGGCCCCGTGATCGGCATGCTGCTGCTGTTCGGTTTCGTGATGCTGCGCCCGCGGGTGGCCGACGCGATCGAGCCGACCGCGCTCGAGCTGCTGCGCCATCTGTCGCTGCTGTTCGTGCCGGCCGGCGTCGGCATCATGGTGTCGGCCGACCGCGTGCGCGGCGATGCGCTGGCGGTCGTCGTCGCGCTGGCGGTGAGCACGTCGCTCGCGATCGCCGTGACGGCGCTCGTCACGCGCGCGTTGCTGCGGCGCCAGCGGCGCGCGGACGGCGCGGCGGAGGGCACGCAATGACGGCCTTCCCGAAACTCGGCGCGATCTGGGTCTACCTCGCCGCGACCCCGCTGCTCGGCCTGACGATCACGCTGATCGCGTACCTGATTGCGCAGGCCATCTATGCGCGGACGCGCTTCAACCCGCTCGCGAACCCGGTGCTGATCGCGGTCGCGCTGATCGTCGTGCTGCTGACGATCACGCACACGCCGTATCCGACGTATTTCGAGGGCGCGCAGTTCGTCCACTTCCTGCTCGGCCCGGCGACCGTCGCGCTGGCGCTGCCGCTGTACCGCCAGTGGTCGAAGCTGCGGCGCGCCGCGGTGCCGCTGCTCGTCGGGCTGCTGGCGGGCTCGCTGACCGCGATCGTGTCGGCGGTCGGCATCGCAGCGCTGTTCGGCGCGTCGCACCAGACGATCGCGTCGCTCGCACCGAAATCCGCGACCACGCCGATCGCGATGGCCGTCGCGCAGGAAATCGGCGGGATTCCGTCGCTGACCGCCGTGCTGGTGATCTCGACCGGCATCTTCGGCGCCGTGTGCGCCCGCGCGATCCTGAACGCGCTGCGCATCGAGGAGCCGGCCGTGCGCGGTTTCGCGCTCGGCGTCGCGTCGCACGGGATCGGCACCGCGCGCGCGTTCCAGGTCAGCGAGGAGGCCGGCGCGTTCGCGGGCCTCGGGATGGGGCTGAACGGCGTGCTGACCGCATTCGTCGTGCCGATCCTGCTGCCGGTGCTGTCGCGCTGGATCTGAGCGGCGCAGGGCAGCGGCGGCGTGGGATGCTATCGGTTTCCCTGATGGCCGCGCACTCGGCGCCGGCCCGCCGGGCGCCTGCCGCGGATGTATCGTTGCCGTTATCGGGAGAATTCAGGAACCGGCACGGACATTTGTGCAGCGATCGGCTAACGTTGCATCGGCGCCGTGGCGGCACGCCGACGTCCGTCGCGTGCGGGCCGGCGTTCGACCCACATCCAACAATCGACAAGGAGAACCGGTCATGACGAAGTCTCGCGTGGTTTCGGTGGCAGTGGCAGTAACGGCGTCGTTCGGTCTGCTGTTGACCGCGGCGCCGGCGGCATATGCGCAGGATCCGGCGTCCGCGCCCATTGAGAATCCGGCATCCGCACCGACGCAGAAGCAACTCGACAAGGCGCAGAAGAAAGCTGCCCGCAAGGCAGCGCGCGCGCGTCACGCGAAGGACCTGAAGGCGATCGGCACGGGCACCGGCTACCGGCTCACCAACGACCAGAGCAACTATCCGCAGAACGCGGTGGAGAAGGCGCCCGCGACGAAGGCGGCGCCGGCGCCGGCCGCGCCTGCATCGGGCCAGTAACGGCCGCAAACGGCTGCAAACGGCTGCAAACGGCTGCAAACGGCCGCAGGCGGCCGGCAAGGGCCGACGTTGGTTCAATGAAAAACGGCGCCGGGTTCGACCGGCGCCGTTCGCTCGTGTGTGTGCCGCGCAAGCGCCACGCGCCGCGGCCCCGGGGCCCCGGGGCTTCCCGGCACGCGCGGCATTCGTTCGCGTTACGACGCGAGCTTCGCGGCGAGTTCCGCGACGTGCTTGCCCTGGTAGCGGGCGATGTCGAGTTCGTTCGCGCTCGGCTGGCGGCTGCCGTCCGCGCCCGCGAGCGTGGTCGCGCCGTACGGCGTGCCGCCCGTGATCTCGTTCATGTTGACGAGCCCGCTGCACGCATAGGGCACGCCGACGATCACCATCCCGTGGTGCAGCAACGTCGTGTGGAACGACGTGATGGTGGTTTCCTGGCCGCCGTGCTGCGTGCCGGTCGACGCGAACACGCTGCCGATCTTGCCGACGAGCGAGCCTTTCATCCACAGGCCGCCGGTCTGGTCGAGGAACGTGCGCATCTGGCCGGCCATGTTGCCGAAGCGGGTCGGCGTGCCGAAGATGATCGCGTCGTAGCCCGCGAGTTCGTCCACGGTGGCGACGGGGGCGGCCTGGTCGACCTTGACGCCGATCGCCTTCGCCTGGTCGGCGGGAATGGTTTCCGGCACGCGCTTGAGCGTGACCTCGACGCCGGGCACCGATTGCGCGCCTTCCGCGACGTGCTGCGCCATCGTTTCGACGTGCCCGTAGGACGAGTAGTAAAGAACGAGTACCTTGGCCATGTTGCGAATCTCCGATTAAGAAGGCCCCGCCTTCAGCGGGGCCCGAGGTTCCAAGCAGGCGTCATGCCCACTCGGCCGTCACTTCGACCGGACGCAGGTCGAATACCAGCACTTCGGCATCCTTGCCGTCGGCGAACGTCAGCGCCTGTTCGTCGCGGATGCGCGCGCCGTCGCCTTCGCCGAGCGTCACGCCGTTGACCGTCACGCTGCCGCGTGCGACATGCACGTAGGCGAAGCGGCCCGGTGCCAGTTCGAGCGTGGCGCGCTCGTCGCCGTCGAACAGGCCCGCGTAGATCCGCGTGTCCTGGCGGATCTTCAGCGAACCGCCGTTGCCGTCGGGCGACACGATCGGCGTGAGCTTGCCGCGCTTGTCGGCTTCCGCGATGTTCGTCTGCTGATAGCGCGGCTCGGCACCCTTCTCGGACGGTCCGACCCAGATCTGCAGGAAGTGGACGGGCGTCTCGTGCGAGTGGTTGAACTCGCTGTGACGCACGCCGGTACCCGCGCTCATCAACTGGACGTCGCCCGGCACGATCACCGACCCGGTGCCCATCGAATCCTTGTGCTCCAGCGCACCGTCGAGCACGTACGACAGGATTTCCATGTCGCGGTGCGGGTGCGTGCCGAAGCCGCGGCCCGGCGCGACGCGGTCGTCGTTGATCACCAGCAGGTCGGAGAAGCCGACTTGCTTAGGATCGTAGTAGTTCGCGAAAGAAAACGTGTGACGGGAGCTGAGCCAGCCATGCTCGGCACGGCCACGTTGGTTTGCTGCACGAGTCTCGATCATGATTTTTCCTGGATGTCGCCGGACCTCGGAAGTGGGCCCGGCCGTTCGTTGAGATGAATCTTAGGTCAATCTATTTGACAAATAAATGGCCGTGGAGATAATGACTGTCGCTATGGAGTGGACAATATGGAACTCAACGACCTGAGGATCTTCGTCGCGACCGTCGATGCAGGCAGCTTCACGGCGGCGGCCGACCAGCTGATGCTGTCCAAGCAGTTCGTGAGCCGGCGCACGATGGCGCTCGAGGCGTCGCTCGGCGTGCGTCTGCTGCATCGCAACACGCGCAATCTCGCGGTCACGGAATCGGGGCAGGAGTTCTATGCGCGCGCGCAGCGGATCCTCGCCGAGGTCGCCGACGCCGAGCAGGCGATGTCGGTACGCAGCACCGAGCTGCACGGCTCGCTGAAGATCAGCGCGCCGCTGTCGTTCGGGATCACGCACGTGTCGCCGCTGATCGCGGAATTCCTGTCCGCGCATCCGGCCGTGCGGCTGAACGTCGACCTGACCGATCGGCGGGTCGACCTGATCGGCGAGGGCTTCGATCTCGTGCTGCGGATCGGCACGCTCGAGGATTCGACGCTGATCGCGCGAGCGCTCGGCGCGTGGCAGATGATCGCGTGCGCGAGCCCCGCTTACCTGAAGCGGCACGGCGCGCCCGCGACGCCGGCCGACCTCGCCGGCCATACGTGCCTGATGTACGGGCGCGAGCGGCGCGTCGGCTGGGAATTCCGGGTCGACGGGGTGGCGCGCACCTTCGACGTGCAGGGGCCGCTCGTCGCGAACAACGGCGAAGTCGTGCGCGACGCGGCGATCGCGGGGCTCGGCATCGCGCTGCTGCCGCATTTCATCGTCGGCGCGGCGCTCGACAGCGGCGCGCTCGTGCCGGTGCTCGACGCGTACGCGCCGCCGCCGATCACGCTGAACGCGGTGTTTCCGCAGCACCGTGAAGGATTCGTCACGCTGCGGACGTTCATCGGGTTTCTGGCCGAGCGGCTGGGGAAGGCCGTGCCGGCGGAGAACGGCGGCGCGGACCGGCGGCGGTAGAGGCGCGGGCGTGCGGCGCGTGCGGTGAATCGAAGCGTAATCTCCGCAGAATTTGCGGAGATTGTTGAGTCATGCGGTGAATCGGTGGGATAATCTCCGCATCATGAGCGGAGATTACACCTTCATCTGGCAGTCGTCCGACTGGCCCGCCTGGCGCTTCGACCTCCCGGCACTCGCGACGTCACTGGTCGATGTCAGCCGTGCGCAAGGTGCGCTGGCCGGGAGACTGGCGGATGTCGGCCTCGCACTGCGCGATGAGGCCAGCCTGGCCGCATTGACGGAGGATGTCGTCAAGACCAGCGCCATCGAGGGCGACAACCTGAACGTCGCATCGGTCCGATCATCGATTGCGCGCCGGCTCGGCGTCGATATTGGGGCGCTGGCGCCGGTTGATCGCCATGTCGAGGGCGTGGTCGACATGGTGCTGGACGCGACGGCCCGTTCGGCGGAGGCGGTGACCGAAGCCCGGCTGCGCGGGTGGCATGCGGCGCTTTTTCCGACCGGCTATTCCGGGATGTCGCGGATCACCGTCGGCGCGTGGCGTACGGATGCGAGCGGGCCGATGCAGGTGGTGTCCGGGCCGATCGGCCGGCAACGCATGCATTTCGAAGCGCCGCCTGCCGCGCGCCTGCCGAACGAGATCGAGCGCTTCCTGCGGTGGTTCAATGCGACGCCGGTCGAGCCCTTGCTGATCCGGGCCGGCCTGGCCCACCTGTGGTTCGTCACGCTCCACCCGTTCGACGACGGCAACGGCCGTATCGCACGCGCCCTTGGGGATCTGGTTCTGGCGCGCGCTGATCGGAGCCCGCAGCGCTTCTATAGCCTGTCGGCGCAAATCCAGCGCGAGCGCAATGCGTATTACGACGTGCTGGAGCGCACGCAGTGCGGTTCGCTGGACGTCACGGCATGGCTCGCGTGGTTTCTGGATGCGCTGGGCCGGGCCGTCGATCACGCGCACACGACGCTCGATGCGGTCCTGATCAAGGCGCGCTTCTGGCAGCGATGTGCGGGCCTCGCGATGAACGAACGTCAGGTCAAGGTGATGAATCGCCTGCTCGATGGTTTCGAAGGGAAGCTGACGACCAGCAAGTGGGCCGCCCTCGCGAAGTGCTCGCAAGACACGGCGCTGCGTGATATCGAGCAGCTCGTCGCGCGCGGTGTGCTGCATCGCTCGTCGTCCGGTGGCCGGAGCACGAGTTACGAACTGGTGCCATTCGACGGCTGACGGCTGACGCGTGCTTGCGCTGCCGGCGTTCGCGCGTGTCGCCAGCACGGCGTGCACATGCAAGGCCGAGGCATCGTGCGCGTGATCGGTGTGGATGGCGCGCCCGGTTCGGGTTACGCTTCGGCGGGCGGGGCGAGTGCCGCATGCCGCGCCGGGCATTTTTACCTCGAACGTTGCGGGCATGGCGTTTCTACAGGCCCGCGAACCAGCGACGATCCAGGCCATGACAACCCAGAACCGATCGAGTGCTCGCGCCGGCGAGCGAGGGCAAGCCGCGCTTCGCGGCCGGCATGCGTGGAGCGTGAGCCCGCGAGCCGCCATGATGTTGGCAATACTGACGATCGCGCCGATGGCCGCGCATGCGGCCGGCTTCGACTGCGCGAAAGCCGCTTCGCCGACCGAGAAGACGATCTGCGCGGACGCCGGGCTGTCGTCGCTCGACGGCCAGCTGGCGGCGGCGTGGAAGAAGACGCTCGCGAAAGGCGGCGATACCGCCGCGCTGAAGGCGGCGCAGTTGAAATGGCTCAAGCAGCGCGATCGCTGCGGCAACGATGCGTCGTGCCTGGGCGATCGCTATCGCGAGCGGCTCGCGAGCCTGAACGGCGAGCCGCTTGCGGCCGACCGCTGGCAACAGACGTGGTATCGCGACAGCGACAACCCGTCGTTCGGCGGCGTGCTGACGTTCACCGGCACGGCACCGCGTCTGCACTTCGAACTGAGCGGCAACAATGGCGCGAATACCGGCGGACTCGACGGCGATATCGACCTGCACGGCGAGCGCGGCACGTTTCGCCAGGATCGATGCCGGCTCGATTTCAGCCGCAGGGGCGGCCGCGTCCAGGTCGCGCAGCAGGGCCGCGATGCCGATTGCGGCGCCGGTGCGGGCGTCGTGTATTCGGGCGAGTACGTGACGGCGTCGAACGCGCAGGCGAGCCAGGCGGCTGACCTTGTGACGCTGAAGGTGCTGGCCGACGCGCACCAGAACGCGATCGCGCACACGCTGCTCGGCGCCGACTATCAGACGCTCGTCGATACGATCAACACCAGCGCGGACGAGCAGGATCTTGACGGCCTGAACGCCGACGTGAAGTCGTACTGGGTGCGCGGCATCGCGACGACGAACGCCGCGATCGTGATGCGCCGGGGCACAGAGTTGTGGATCGGGCTGCTCGTGTTCGATGCCCATGACAAGGTGCGCATGCGCTACTACTCGAACGTGCCGGCGTGGAAAAAGACCATGCCGAAGACCATTCGCGCCTGGCACGACAATCTCGACAAGACGCTGCCGATCGATTTGATGTGATCCGGCGGGCGGATGCGCTGTGCGTGACGAGGCCCTGGTCTTGGGCCAACGCGCTTCGCGATCGACGGCCGGCCATCCTGGCGACTGTCTTCAAGCTCGGCCGTGATGCGAGCGGCATCCGGCAAGATGTCCGCACCGGAAGCGATCTACCTCGCTGTCTCGGGGTGGGGCAAATTCGGCGGCGAACCGTGGGTTCACGATTCGCTGATCGCTGACAGCTGCCCGTCATTCGAGCGTATACGTCAGCGTGCCATATCCCAGTTGATCGAAGCCGCCGCTGTTGGGACCATAGTCGCCACCGCCGCCTTCCGGCGCGACCTTGCGGGCAAACGCCTCGACGTCCGGCGCGGAGAGCCCTTTCAGCACGACGTAGTGGTTATAGACGAGTGCCCATACAGGGCGCTCGTTACCGCGCGAATTCGACGAGATGACGGGCTGCGTGACATCGCTGTTCGTGTATTGCGTGTAAGGCACGTCCTTCCCGAGGTTGTATCGAGCGGCGTATTCCGCTGCGCGCAGGAACCGGTTGTCGTCATATCCGTAAAGATCGTCCCCTTGGCTCCAGGCCATCTGGCAGAACGCCCCGAGCAGCGCAATATCGAGCATGGCATGCCCCTGGTCGCGCCCGCTTTCCTGCAGCTGACCCAGCCCGTCCGGATACAACTTCCACACCACGTGTTCGATCGAGCCGTTGCCGGCGCCATGCCTGAAATAGTCGACCGCTTCGGCGTAGATGTCGTGGCGATCGGTCAGGATCCCGATCGCCAGCATGGACGCCATGTTGGCGAGATCCCAGTTGGCCCAGTAGTGGTCGATCCTTGCGCCGTTGTGCCGAACCAGGAAGTCGTGGTTCATCGGATAGAACACGCCGAGCATCATCGACTGGAAACGCCGGAAGTCGTCGGCGCGCCACAGCGGAGACGTGCGCAGGATTTCGCCCGCGTTCGCCAACTGGTAGCCGTAGATACCGGAAGCCAGGAACTTGTCGGAACTGCCGCCGATCGTCGTCAGCGTGCGCGACCACGCGTTCAGGACTCCTATCGCGTGTTGCGCGTAGGCGTCGTCGCCGGTGATCTTCCACCGAAGTGCAAGCGCGTAGGCCGCGGCGGCATCATTGAAGAGCGTCGCGTAATTTTCCGGGTGGTCGGGGTTTCGGCCGCGATAGATGGCCGGCTGCGGATTCGGCTTCCAGTCGAGCGACGCATGCCGATTGGCAACCAGGCGTTGCCAGCCGTCGAACCACGGCTGCCGCCGCGCGGCGACGCTCTCGCGCATGCGCGTGAAATCGCGCTCCGTATGCAGCAGGCCGGGGTGCACAAAAGGCGCGCCGGCCATCCGGGCGCCGGGCACCGTCTTCAGCTGCGTGCCGGTGTGCGATCGAGATGAAACGGTCGCGTCGGCAGGGTGCTGCGCCACGGCGGCGCACGCGCCCAGCATCGCCACGCAAAGAACGCAAAGCGTGGCTGCTGTTCGCAAGGACGGACGAAATGCCATATGGCTCCGATGATGGTCGCGCGGTCTTGCCGAAAAAGAATCGGCATGGATTCGAACCGGGACCGTCGCACGATGAACGGGCAGCCGGGAGAAAGCCGCCTTGCCGAGTATGAACGGTCATCGCGACGCGACGGTTGACAGTAAGCATGCCGTAAAGAATCGTTTGGATTCTTCGCATGCCTTGCGCCCGCCCGCTATCTCTTATGCAACTGCCGCCCCCCTCGAATGTCACATCCTGCGATCGATTTGGCGCGCATTGCATGTATCCGATCGCGGTTCAACAGCTAAGCTGTTACCGCACACCGGACCCCGTCCGGCCATCATCGACTTCTGGTGCACACCCATGGCACGCAACCTCACTTTCTCTCTGGATATCGCATGGCGCACGCTGCTGAAGGACTTCGGCGTGCAGCCCGACCACGTGCTGCGCAGGGCGCGTCTGCCTGAAGACCTGTTTCACCGCGCAGATCGCGGGCTCGACACGGACGAGTACTTCCGCTTCTGGCGCGCGCTGGAGCTGGAAGCGAACGACCCCATGTTTCCGTTGCGCCTCGTCGAGATGGTCTCGGCCGAGGTATTCGATCCGCCGCTGTTCGCCGCCCTGTGCAGTGCCAACCTGATGCAGGCGGTGCAGCGCCTGGCCAAATACAAGCAACTTGTGGCGCCCATGAGGCTCGAGGTCGACGTGGATGAGGCCGGATCGCTGACGGTGTCGCCGCGCTGGTTGTCGGTGCAGACCGAGTTGCCCTATTCGCTGCAGGTGGCCGAGGTCGCGTTCTTCCTGCGGCTGGCTCGCCTGGCCACACGCGAGCCCGTGCAGGCATTGCGGGTGGCTCTGCCACAGCTTCCGCCCGCTAGCTGTGCGCCGCGCTACCAGCGCTTCTTCGGCGTGCCCGTTCAACGTGGCGAGCGTCCGGCCATTACCTTTGGCGCCGCCGATGCCCTGCGCCCGTTCCTGACCGTGAACGAAGGCATGTGGCGCGTGTTCGAGCCCGAACTGCGTCGTCGGCTCAGCGAACTGGACGCCACAGCCACGATGGCCGAGCGCGTGCGTGCGGTGCTGCTGGAGCTGCTGCCCGGCAACACGGCCACCATCGAGAAAGCCGCCGAGCGCCTGGGGCTCAGCAAGCGCACGCTACAGCGCCGCCTCGAAGACGAAGGGGAGAATTTCCGCTCGCTGGTGAACACCACCCGGGAAAGTCTTGCCCGCCACTACCTCGGGAGCACGACGATGACTGCCGGCGAAATCGCCTTCCTGCTCGGTTTCGAAGATCCCAACTCCTTTTACCGCGCCTTCCTGGAATGGACCGGGCAGACGCCGGATACCGCGCGCAATGCCATGCGCCTGAACTGAGAACGACACTCATGACCCTGCAAGAGAAACAACGCAAAGTGCTGCTGGCAGGTGCCACCGGACTCGTGGGCGGCCTGATGCTGAAGGCCCTGCTGGCCGACCGGACTGTCTCGGAGGTCCATGCGCTAAGCCGCCGCCCGCTGGCTGTGCGCGACCCCAGGCTCCAGGTCCACCAGGTGGATTTCGGCCGCTTGCCCACGCTGGCGCAGGTCGACGAGGTGTACCTGTCCATGGGCACCACGATCAAGGTGGCGGGCAGCAAGGAGGCCTTCCGAGCGGTGGACTTCGATGCCAACCTGGCCGTGGCGCAGGCCGCATTTGCGGCGGGCGCGCGGCGCGTGGGGCTGGTCAGCGCAGCAGGGGCGAATGCCCGGTCGTCCATGTTCTATACCCGCGTCAAGGGCGAACTGGAAGATGCGCTCAAGGCCATGCCCTTCACGGCGCTGGTCATCGCGCAACCTTCGCTGCTGCTGGACTACCGGGACGGCCTGGGCCAGGCCACGCGGTACGGCGAGATCATCGCGATCCCCGTCGCCAGACTGCTCGCGCCGATCCTCCCCGGCGCCTACAAGCCCGTACACGCCGAGGCCGTTGCCCAGGCGCTGGTACGAACCGTTCCCACGTCCCGGGGCGTGGTGGTTCTGCCTTCTGCCGAGCTGGCCAGGCTGGGCGCCGCGCAGAATTGAGCGAGATGGGAACGCGTCGGCTGCGCGCAGGCCTGCCTTTGATGCTGGCGATCGACGTGCTGATCGCTCCGCCGATCGCGCCCGCGGGCATGGACGATGCCGAGGGCCGGGAAACGGCACGGCACCTGGGCTACGAGGCTGCCGTCGCGCAGTTGCCTGCCATCCGGTCGGTCTTGCAACGCCACGGCCTGGCAGCCCAGGTTGCACAGGCGCGAACGAAATTGCGCTGAGCCACGTTCAGGCTGGCGCCGATCGCCATCCCTCTGGCGCGCGTGGCGAGTTCGCTGCGCAGCGTGGCCCTCTATGGTGAAGGCATCTTCACTCCATGAGGTTTCGCGATGATCGCCCGACGCAATCTTCTTTCCGCCGCCCTGCTGATTGGGCTGCTGGCCAGCCAGACGACCTTCGCGCAGGACGGCTGGTCGCTCGCCAGGCAGGCCGATGGCATCAGGGTCTACGTGCGCAACGTCGACGGATCGCCGCTGCGCGAATTCCGCGGCGAGGTGCAGATCCGGGCTACCTCCGATGACGTCGTCAAGGTGCTGCGTGACGCCGATGCCTACCGTCAATGGATGCCCGACGTGGCCGCTTCCGAACTGCTCAAGGCCACCGACACCGAGCAGTTCCATTACCTGGACAACAAGGCGCCCTGGCCGGTCTCCAACCGCGACGGCATCTATCACTTCACCTACACGAAGGCCGGCGACGGCGCGGTCACCGTGCGCGTGGAGGCGGTCCCCGACTACCTGCCGTTGCGCGAGGGCAAGGTGCGGATTCCGCAGGCCAAAGGTCAGTGGAAGCTGGTGCCCGACGCGGAGGGTGTGAAAGTCACCTATCAGATGCATGCATCCCCCGGCGGCGCCATTCCCGACTGGCTGGCCAACCGGACAGTGGTGGACACGCCGTACGGGACGCTCAAGGCACTGCGCAGCCGTGTGCAGGAGGCCGGCCGATGACCATCGCGCCCCGTGCGGCGGCGCGGATCGCAAGCCGTTTGGCGCATGACGCGAGGCAAGCGGCCTGCTTTTCCTGAAAAGCTAGCGGCAACTCAACAAACGAGGTGCGGCATGTCCACCACAGGAAAGAGAAAAACGGCTTTGGTCACCGGCGCATCGTCAGGCATGGGCAAGGCCATTGCGCAGCGCCTGATCAAGGACGGCTATCAGGTCTATGTCGCTGCACGCAGTGTCGACAAGATGGACGACCTGGCGCGACTCGGCGCCGAGCCTCTGCGCATGGACCTCTCCAGGGACGACGAGATCGTCGATGGCGTCAAGTTCATCCTGTCCCGGACGGGCGGGGTGGACGTGCTGGTCAACAACGCGGGCTTCGGCCTGTATGGGCCGGTCGAGGAAATCGGCATCGACGAGGCGCGCTACCAGTTCGAGGTCAATCTGTTCGGCGCCGCGCGGCTCACGCAACTCCTGCTGCCGGCCATGCGCGCCCAGCGCTCCGGATACATCGTCAACATCACGTCGATGGGCGGCAAGATGTACAGCATCCTGGGGGCCTGGTACCACGCGACCAAACACGCACTGGAAGGCTGGTCGGACTGCCTGCGCCTGGAAGTGGCCGAGTTCGGCATCAAGGTCGTGATCGTCGAACCCGGCGTGATCGAGACGGGCTTCGGTGATGCCGCCACCGACAGCATCGTCAAGCGCTCGGCCAGCGGCCCGTATGGCCGCCTGGTGCAGATGGTGGCCAAGTCGATCAAGAAGACATACGGACACGGCACCGGTAGCGATCCGCGCGTGATCGCGGACGTGGTCTCCAAGGCCGTCTCCAGTCGCAAGCCGCGCACGCGCTATGCGGCCGGCAAGTTCGCCAAGATGCTGATCCGCATGCGCGTCTGGCTAGGCGACCGCATGTTCGACCGCATCATCCTCAGTCAGACGCGCTGACAGACCGTACGGCTTTTTTCCCCAACATGGAGGTATGCGATATGACATCGAAAGTCTGGTTCATCACGGGCGCCGCGCGCGGATTCGGGCGCATCTGGGCAGAAGCCGCGCTGGCGCGCGGCGACAGGGTGGCTGCAACGGCCCGCAACGCGGGCTCACTGGACGTGCTTGCGGAGCGCCATGGCGACCGCGTACTTCCCCTGGCCCTGGACGTGACCGATGCGCAGCAGGTTGCGGACGCAGTCACGCAGGCGCACCAGCATTTCGGGCGACTCGACGTGGTGCTGAACAACGCCGGCTACGCGTTGGTCGGCGCCATCGAAGAAGCCACGGTCGACGACGTGAAAGCCGAATTCGAGACGAATTTCTTTGGCGCGCTGCGCGTCATCCAGGCGGCGCTGCCTGTCCTGCGCAGCCAGCGCAGCGGGCATATCCTGGGCGTCTCCAGCGTAGCGGGCATCGTGGCCGGTCCCATTTCCGGCTTCTACAACGCCTCCAAGTGGGCGCTGGAAGCCCTGCACGACAGCCTGGCGCAGGAAGTCGCCAACTTCGGCATCAAAGTGACGCTGATCGAGCCCGGTGCCTACGCGACCGACTTCGCGAGTCCCGCGTCCCTGAAGATCTCCGAGGGGCAGGAGGCCTACGCCGCGCTGCGTCAGCAAGCGTTCGCGCGGGGTGCGGCCATGGAATTCGGCGAACCGCAGGCCACGGCGCAGGCCGTGCTGCAGGTGGTCGATACGGACAAGCCGCCGTTGCGTCTGTTCCTGGGCACCGAGGGCATGCCCGTCGTGCGCGCGGCCTACGCGGCGCGACTGGCCGAGTGGGAGCAATGGGAGGCCGTATCGAATGCGGCCCAGGGCGTCTCGATCCGCCAGACCATCGTCACCTGAGGTCATGGCGTGGCCGGTGCCATCGGCATGTCCGGCGGGTGCCGTCCGGCGTATTCGCGGGCTGAGGAGGCCTCGACGCTGCGCTGGCTGGCCCACCGCCGATCGCCAGCTGCTTTGCATGGAAGGGAAAGCCGCGACAGCCCTTTCGTGTGAGATGCCCCGCCGGCCGGCTATGACGCGTTCGTTACGTGACAATTGTCCACCAAATCGAGACAGCCAATCTTGTTGTGACGGATTGATGATTTTCGGTGAGACAGTAGACTGCACCCGTGCTTCGCCAGAACCGCTCCGCAGCGCGCCACGACGGCGCGACCGGACGGATTCTTCGGCAGCGGGCCGGCCGGCCCGCGGTTCGATCGTGCGAGGCGGGTTCGTTGTCGATCCGTGAGTTCGCCGTTGCGGCGGACGTCGGCACCGAATGCGTCAAACCGTCAAATCAAGGTGATTGCTATGCGTTACGTTTCGCTGGAGTCGAAGAAGGACGAGCTGCTGCTGGCGGCTCGCGTGCTGCTGATGATCCTGTTCGTGCTGTTCGGCTGGCAGAAGCTGAACGGCTTCTCGGGCACGGTCGCGTACATGGCGTCGACGGGTGCGCCGTCGCCGGAGCTGTCGGCGGTGATCGCGGTGGCGGTCGAGCTGGTCGGCGGCGCGCTGATCGCGGTCGGCTTCTATACGCGTCCGCTCGCGCTGGTGTTCGCGGTCTATACGCTCGCGACCGCGTTGATCGGGCATCGCTACTGGGCGCTGCAGGGCATGGACCAGTACCTCGCGATGATCAACTTCTACAAGAACATCAGCATCATCGGCGGGCTGCTGTTGCTCGCGGTGAGCGGGCCGGGGCGGTATTCGTTCGACCGGAAGTAAGCAGGCGCGAGAATTCGTGCTGCACGACGGGCCCGGTGCGTGGAAGCGCACCGGGCCCGTGTTTCATCATCCGCCCGTCGTCGACGGGCGAGCGAAATCGACATCGGTTGCCGGTTCTCGTATAGATTGGGGCCCCTCGTCCGCTTTCATCGTTGGCTACCGTGTCGCACCCGACCATCCTTCTCATCGGCGCGTCCGGCCTCCTCGGCCGTGCGGTTGCCGCATCGTTGTCCCGCGAAGCGTCGCTGACGCTCGTCGCAACCATCCGGAATCCGGACACCGCGGGCGCACGGCGCCTCGCATTGCCGCCGGACAACATCGTCCGACTCGACGTGCTCGATCAGCCGGCACTCGAGCGTCTGTTCGACACGCGCCGCCCGGCCGCCGTGATCATCTGCGCCGCCGAGCGTCGCCCGGACGTCTGCGAACGCGACCCCGCGGCCGCGCGCGCGATCAACGTCGACGCGCCGGCCCGCATCGGCGCGCTTGCCGCGCGCTACGGCGCGTGGACGCTCGGCATCTCCACCGACTACGTGTTCGACGGCAAGGCCGCACCGTACCGCGAGGATGCCACGCCGAACCCGCTGAACATCTACGGCCGCACCAAGCTGGAAGGCGAGGCCGCGTTGCTCGCCGCGTCGCCGCTTGCCTGCGTGCTGCGCCTGCCGTTGCTCTACGGCCCGATCGTCGACTGGCGCGAGTCGGCCGTCACGAGCCTCGTGCCGGCGATCGTCGCGTCCGCGCGAGCGGGCGCGGATGCGGTCGGCATGGACGCGTGGGCGATCCGCTATCCGACCTACACGCCGGACGTGGCGGACGTGATCCGCGACCTGACGCTGCGCCAGCTCGCGGGTTCGCCGGTCACGGGTATCCGTCATTGGTCGGGTGAGGAACCGATGACGAAGTACGACATCGCGCAACGGATCGCGGCCGCGCTCGGCATCGACGCCGCGCTCGCGCGAATCGACACGCCGGCCGATGCGACGCCGCGTCCGTACGACTGCCATCTGGATGCATCGCGCGTGCGCGCACTCGGGATCGATCATGCGACGCCGTTCGCGACGGGGCTGCAAGCCGTGTTGCGCGACGCGCCGCCGCTGCCGTAAGCGCGGCGCGCCGCAATGCCGCAACGTGTGGCAGCGGTCGGCGCCGGGGCGCGGCGGGACGTTACACCGCGCAACATTCCCGTTTGGCGGGAAGCGTCCGGGCCGCGAGGCGGCCCGTCCGGTTCGCCGATACCCTGGCGCATTCGAAAAATCACGCGAGCAAGCGAGAGCCGATCGCGGCGCGTCTTCGTATCGGATGCGATCGCGCGCGCGACCTCGTGCGTGCCCGTTCCCTGCCGACTGCTTTCTGGCCGAGTTGCCGGACGAAGCGGAACGTTACGTCATCCATATCGATATCGGCACGTTCCATGCGCCGTGGCTCGGGACGAGCCCGTCTGAATCGGGGTTGATCGTGTCACATGTCATCGTGGTTGCGTCCGCAACTGTGGGTTGCGGACGCAATCGTGGATCGATTCAGCAGTGCCGGCGACGTGCAGAGGATTTCGCGCTTACGACCCTACTGCGATTCGAGCCATGTGGCGACCGCATTGGCGTCGTCGGCATCCAGCGTATGAGCAACGGCTGTCATGACGGGGGAATTGGCACGTGTCTCGTTCTTGAAGAACTCGATCTGCCGAAGCAGATAGTTCACGTGTTGTCCGGCAAGCCGCGGGAACGCGCCGGCACCCTGGCCCTGCGGGCCATGGCACGACGCGCATGCCGGGGTCCCCCGGTGCGGTACGCCATGCTCGAAAATATCTTTCCCCCTGGCCATCAGCGCGGCGTTGCCTGCCTTGCCATGCACCGGTTCCTGATGCGAGTAATAGGCTGCAAGCGATGCAATCGTCGCATCGTCGAGCCGCGACGCAATACCCCACATATACTCGCGCGCATGCGTCTCGCCCCGCGTGTGCTCGCGGAAGCCCTTGAGCTGCACAGTGAGATATTCCGGTGTCTGGGCGCTTAAGCGCGGGAACATGGGTGATTCGCTGTGTCCCCGTGCACCGTGGCAAGTGGCACAGACCTGCCGAGCCAGTTGCTCCCCGTCCTCGGCGCGTGCGTGCGACGGGACGCCGCCGATCGCGATGACGATCGGTAGCAGTGACATTGGCAAGAAAAACATCTTGTTCATCTTTCTTTGCTTCCAGTCGAACCGCGGTACAGCCAAACAGCCGGTATCGGTCGCTTGCGTTGGTATCGATGTCTTCCATGGCGGCCTCATGCTTGCGTAGCGATACTGAATACAGTGTGAGAGCGCCGGAGACGGATATCTTGATTGAAGTCAAATACGAGTGTATTTTGCCGCTCGCCGCGGGTGCTTTGCCGGTCCATCGCAGTCGCCCGTCTTTCACACGATCGCGCTGACGGCGGAGCGCATCCGGACCTCGAAAACCAGGTGCCGGATCGATGACAAGCACGAGCGATTCAGTCGGCAGGGCACCTGTTCGAATCGGCCGACGCATGCCGACTTCGCGCGTTGCCGGGCCGGCACACTCTTTGATCTCCCTCAAGGCCGTCGCGTCGGCACACTTTGATGTCGAGCCGCAGCCGACCAAGATGGAAATTGTGGGCACTGGCTAACGGGCTCGCCGCGCAAGCGAGTCGATCGAGCGATCGCCAGTGCATTCCGCCTGTTTCCGTGAGGTCTGGTATGTCGTCGTTGGGGCCACGGGCCGCGATCACCGTCATCCTCCGTGAGCACGAGCGGCTGTCTGCCGTCGTCGAGGGCATGCGGCGCTATGTCCATCTGCTTGCGGCTGGCAAGCCCGTTCCGGGTCTCATGGTGTTCCGGGCGATGCTCTATTACATTCGAGAGTACCCCGAGCAGATACATCATCCGAAAGAGGAGCGCTACCTGTTTGCCCCATTGCGGGATGTGGCTTCCGAATTCGACGGCGTGATCGACGAACTGGAGACTCAGCACGCGCGAGGCGACGGGATGTTGACCAATCTCGAACACGCGCTGACCCGGTACGAGTTGAAGGGGGCGCCCGCATTAGCGGCACTGGTGGCGCTGGTGGATGAATATGCCGAGTTCTATTCGGATCACCGGTTTACCGAGGAGACGCTGATTTTGCCGGCCGCGAGACGTTTGCTGTCAAACGAGGACTGGGCGGAACTTGATCTCGCCTTCGGAGCCAATCGCGATCCATTCGACGGGGTCAAGCTCGAAGCCGATCTCGGCAAGCTGTTCTCGATGATCGTCAACGCGATTCCGGAAACGGAAGATTAGCGGTTCGCGCGTCAGTCTCGGCCGAGGCTCTCGACCGAGCCAGGATGCCGGCTCCGTGTGTGCGACGCGCTCAGCGTGCGTCGTCTGCAAACAGCCGGTGCTCGGGTTCGGCCTGCTCGGTATCGAGACATTGCACGCGCCAGCGACCGGCATCCGGCGCGTGATGGGCATGCGGGTACCAGCGTGCCATGCCGGATGCGCCGACACTCGGTGCTTTGGCATTGCCGGACGCGAAGCCGTCAAGGACGATGAGCGGACGGCTGGCATCGGGCACGGCAAGCCGGATGCCGTCGCCGGTCCGGGCAAGCGTCCCCCATGATGGCATTGCCATCGCGTAGTGGCCTTCACACGACCACTTTTGCTCGTCGAAATCAAGCCAGACGATCGCATACGCCGACGGGCCGGCATGCGCGAACGTGTCGAGATGAACGGTGATGCGCATGGTGTATTCCTGTGATGAGTGACTGCGACATCCGGTGAGAGGGCATGGGTCCAGTCTAGGTTTGGCCGTGCGCCCGGCCTTGACGCACGTCAACCGGTCAAGCGGCATGACGGCCGTCGGCGATCGCCGGCTCGACGACTTCCGTCGTGGCGCGCATGCGAAGGAGTGCGAGCGGCAGCGACTCGCCGCTGCATCACTGCGCGTACGCGGGCTACGACAAGCGCCGCGGCGGCTGCCGCCTGATCCTGACCAACTGCATCCGCCACGGGCCGGCGTCGCGGAACCGCGCCGCGCATCCGGATTTCCGCGGACATCTGGCCGGACCCGTCGGCCATGCAAGCGCGCCGAACGCCGCGCACGGTGCGAAGCTGCATGCGCGGATCGCGCGGGACGGGTGCCGCTTCGGCACGTGAAACGCCGCGCCGGCGTCGAGGCTCGCGGGCCAAGGCCGGCGAGTGTGCGCCGGACCGCAAAAGTCCTCGAACATGACGGATGCGCACTGCTATCATTCGCGCCATGCCGCGCCTGTGCCAGGGTGCGGCGCCAGGCGGCGAGGAGGTCGCCGCCGAAGGCTCGCCGCGCGTTCGAACGCGGCGCGCCAGGTGTTGCGTGCCGATGTCATGCGGTTTTCGACGATGGTGTTGCGTTCGGCACACTTCGAAACCCTTACAGATGCCGGCAAACGATTCACACATCGCAACACAGATTGGCGGAACTTCGTGATAGGTTCTGCCATCGGAGGTTTTTTGAATAAAAACATGCCCAAAGAGGATGAATACATGACCCAGGCTCTGCAGGAACTCGAAGCACAACTTCGGGACCTGAACATCAAGCTGTCGGAAGCCAAGCAGAAGGAGAAGCAAGCCGCACTCGCGGCATTCAGGGAGCAGGTCCAGCTGTTGGGCATCTCGCAGCAGGAAGTGCTGAGCGCCCTCGGCTACATCGTCCAGCGAAAACGCAAGGCGCCTGCCAAGTATTACGATCCGACGACCGGCCGCTCGTGGTCGGGCCGCGGCCCGCGACCCAAATGGCTCGAAGGCCGGGATCTCGATACGCTGCTCGTCGACCGCGAGGCCAAAACCTGGTGGCCCGGGGACGATCAGGGCTGAGTCAGCACCGCGCCGGCACCGCGCCGGTGCCGTTCGACCCGCGCCGGCCTCACCACTCCCGTTTCATCCCGTTCTTTCGGTGTCCCGGCCTGACTGCGGGATCGCCGGCTTCAACATCTTTCAAATTTATTACCGCCGCTGCCCGCTTCCGTTCCCGGAAGCGGGCAGCGCGGCGCTTTCTGCGTGCGACCGTGCACGGGCCCGTCATGCGCGGGAACAGGCCTTAGAATGTCGCCCGGACATTTCCGGCGGGACACCATGGCATCAAACATGAAATCTTCGGCGCTCGACGATCCGGCGGCGCCGCGCGGCGGGCAGGTCGGGGCGTACGCGTGGAAGGCGCTGGCCGGCTCGGCGATCGGCTACGCGATGGACGGCTTCGACCTGCTGATCCTCGGCTTCATGCTGCCGGCGATCACCGCGGCTTTGCAGCTGACGCCCGGGCAGGGCGGCGCGCTCGTCACGTGGACGCTGATCGGCGCCGTCGCGGGCGGCATTTTGTTCGGTGCCCTGAGCGACCGCTACGGCCGCGTGCGCGTGCTGACCTGGACGATCATGCTGTTCGCGGTCTTCACCGGCCTGTGCGCGTTCGCGCAGGGCTTCCGGGACCTGCTCGTGTATCGCACCATCGCGGGCATCGGCCTCGGCGGCGAATTCGGCATCGGCATGGCGCTCGCGGCCGAAGCGTGGCCGGCGAGCAAGCGGGCGCGCGTGTCGTGCTATGTCGCGCTCGGCTGGCAGGCCGGCGTGCTGCTGGCCGCGCTGCTGACGCCGCTGCTGCTGCTCCATATCGGCTGGCGCGGGATGTTCGTGGTCGGCGTGTTGCCCGCGCTGCTCGCGTGGGTGCTGCGCAACCGGCTGCACGAGCCGGAAGTCTTCGTGCGGCGCGCGACGCGGCCGCGCGCCAACGCGTTCCGGATGCTCGTCGCCGACGCGCGCACCGCGCGCACGAGCCTCGGCATCGTGATCCTGTGCTCGGTCCAGAACTTCGGCTACTACGGGATCATGATCTGGCTGCCGACCTTCCTGTCGAAACAGATGGGCTTCTCGCTGACGAAGTCGGGGCTGTGGACCGCGGTGACCGTCGTCGGGATGATGATCGGCGTCTGGACCTTCGGGCAACTCGCCGATCGTATCGGCCGCAAGCCGACGTTCCTGCTGTACCAGCTCGGCTCGGTCGTGACGGTCATCGCCTACGCGCACCTGTCGGACCCGACGGCGATGCTGTGGGCCGGCGCGCTGATGGGGATGTTCGTCAACGGGATGGTCGGCGGCTACGGCACGCTGATGTCCGAAGGCTATCCCACCGCCGCGCGCGCGACCGCGCAGAACGTGCTGTGGAATATCGGCCGTGCGGTCGGCGGCTTCGGGCCGGTGGCGGTCGGCGCGCTGGCCGCGCGCTACTCGTTCCAGACGGCGATCGCGCTGCTCGCCGGCCTCTACGTGCTCGACATGGTCGCGACGCTGTTCCTGATCCCCGAGCTCAAGGGCGTCGAACTCGCATGACGATGCGCGGCGCGCGGCCGGGTTTCGCATCCCGCTGCCGCGTCGCGGTTCAATTCAACGATTCATCACATCACCGGAATACACGATGCAACGCAACCACCGAACGATCGGCGTGATGGGCTCGGGCAAGGAACCGTGGCTCGCATTCTCCGAGCCGCTCGGCGCATGGCTCGCGCAGGCCGGCTTCAACCTGCTGACGGGCGGCGGCCAGGGCGTGATGCTGGCGGTCGCGCGCGCGTTCGCCGACGTGCCGGCGCGGGCCGGCCGGTCGATCGGCATCCTGCCGACGCAGGCCGATCCGCATGCGGGCTTCGTGCCGCTCGACGGCTACCCGCATCCGTTCGTCGAGATCCCGATCCTCACGCCGCTGCCGCGCCGCGAACCGGGCGCCGATCCGCACACCATCAACCGGAACTACGTGAACGTGCTGAGCAGCGACCTGATCGTCGCGCTGCCCGGCGGGCACGGGACCGCCGAGGAGATCGCGCTCGCGCAGCGCTGGCGCAAGCCTCTCATCTGCCTCGGGCCGGACGGCGCGTTTCGTGAGCTCGCCGCGGGCGCGACGTGCACGTCGTCGCTCGACGACGTGATCCGCTTCATCGACGCAACGTTCGCGGCGGCGTTGCCGCATGCGGAGCCGGCGCAGCGATAGTGCGGCCGCGGCCGGGCGTCAGTCGCCGGGTGCGGCTGCTGACGACTGCTGGTCGTCCAGCCCCGTCGAGCACGGCCCGTTCGGATCGGCCGTCGCGCGTCCGCGGCCGTTTCCCGAAAAGTGGGTGATCGTCGCGGGAGCGGGCGGCGCGTGCTGGCGATCTGTCGGTGCGGCTCGACTGGCCGTCCCGCGCTGGTCAGCGCCCCGTCTTCAGTTGCGCCCACAACCTGTTCTGAAGCCGGCGAATCTCGGGCGGCATCGGCTTGAGCAGCGTCATCTTGCTCAGCACCTCGTCGGCCGGATAGACCGACGGATCGCGCGCGATCGCGGGCTTCACGAACTGGCGCGCGGCCTTGTTCGCGGTCGGGTAGAACACCGCGTTGGTGATCCCCGCGTTGACCTTCGGGTCCTGCAGGTAGTTGATCCACTTCAGCGCGGCATCGCGGTTCGGCGCATCCTTCGGAATCACCATCATGTCGAACCACAGCAGCCCGCCTTCCCGCGGATTCGCGAAGCGGACCTCGTACGGACGCTTCGCTTCCGCCGCACGGCGATGCGCGATGCCGACGTCGCCGGAATAGCCGAACGACACGCACAGGTCGTTGTTCGCGAGATCGTTGATGTAACCCGACGAGTTGAACTGCGTGATGTACGGGCGCACCTTCTTGAGCACCTCGTACGCGGCGCGGTAATCGGCCGGATTCGTGCTGTTCGGATCCTTGCCCATGTACTGCAGCGTCGCGGCGAACACGTCGACGGCCTGGTCGAGAAACGATACGCCGCAGCTCTTCAGCTTCGCCATGTTGGCCGGGTCGAACACCAGCGCCCAGCTGTCGACCGGCGCCTTGTCGCTGAGCGCCTTCTTCACCGCCTGCACGTTGTAGCCGATGCCGTCGGTGCCATACGCCCACGGCACGCCGTACTGGTTGCCCGGATCGGCGTCGGCGACCATCTTCATCAGCAGCGGATCGAGGTTCGACAGGTTCGGCAGCTTCGTCTTGTCCAGCGGCTGGTAGACGTTTGCCTGGATCTGCTTGGCCATGTAGTTCGACGTCGGCACGACGATGTCGTAGCCGGAGTTGCCCGACAGCAGTTTCGCCTGCAGCGTGTCGTCGCTGTCGTAGTTGTCGTAGCGCACGTGCAGGCCGGTCTGCTTCTGGAAATTCGGGATCGTGTCCGGCGCGATGTAGTCGGACCAGTTGTAGATGTTCAGCTCGCCGGCGGCCCGGGCGTGTGGGGTGACGACGGCGGCGATGCCCGCGACGGACATCATGGCGGCGGTTGCGATGGTGCGGCGAAGGGTGCGGAGTTGCATGGCTTGTCGTTCGTATCGGGGGGCTCGGCGGTTGGCTGCTCGCCGCGCCACGGTTCAAGGGATGGACGTGTGCAACCGGCCGGCGCGCGAAACGAACACCGGCGGCGCATGATGATCAGGAGTCCGTTCGGTCTGCGCAGCGAATCGTGCCGACACGCAACGCGAGCCGATCCTGTCGTGAGTCACGCGACACGATGCGCAGGTCGAACGGAACGGAGGGGGGGCGCTAAGGCAGCAGCGACGCCACGTCGTCGGTGTGGATCGCGACGTATGCGCGCGCGGCGACGGCGTTGTGACGGCGGACGGAACGGCGGGACAGGATGGTGTAGATCGACAGATGCAGGCGAGGACTTTGCCGGCGGTCACTGTCGTCGGTGGACGAGATCGATGCACGCACGTTGCGCGCATCGCCTCGTCTCCACCGCACCAGCGGGCCACGGATTCTCACGATTGCTCTCGACCGGGTTGTTGAAAGTATTGAACACCTGGCGACTCGCGGACGCTGGCCGTTTCACGTGTCGATCGTCGCATTTGCCGCGCGGGGGCATCGGGACCGTCAAGCAAAACGAAAGCATGATGCAAAGCGAAATCGCCGAAACATCGCGTTCCCGTGAATCATCAGGTAAATCGCTGTAAGGATGTCTCCGGATTTTCCCTAGTGATTCGCGCGTCGACGGATCGGGTCGTCGAGCGTGAGCGCCGAGGCGTGCGTGACGTGTGCCGTTCGGGATGCGGTCGAAGTGATGAGAATATTCGACAGATTGCCGGCAGCTCACGCGACATGCGCGGTTCGCGGCCGGCGTCGCGCATGTCGGCCGCGGGGCGAAGCAACGCGCGTGCGGTCGTCAGGCGACCCGGATCCCCAGATTCTCGATCAGCATCGCGGCCTGGTCATACGAGATGGTCGCGCCGCGCAGCACGCCCGACGCGAGCAGCTTCGGCGTGCCGCCGAGCTCCACGTCGCGCAGGTCGGCCCCGTCGAACCGGGCGTCGTTCAGATGCGCGTTGCGCAGGCTGCCGCCTTCGAACACGGCGTCGCGAAAGTCCGTGCCGGCGAGATCGGCATCCGCGAAGTCGAGTGCCACGAGCCGCGTTTTCCGGAACGAGAAGCGGCGCAGGCTCGCGCCGACCAGCAACGTGTTCGCGAATTCGATGCCGAGCGACTTGCATTCCTCGAAGTCGGCGCCGGTCAGCCTGCATTCGTCGAAGCGCGCCGAGCCGAGCTTGCTGCGGCGCCAGCTCGTGTTGTTGAGATCGCAGGACTGAAACTGCGCGTCCTCGAGGTCGGCCGACGCGAAGCTCGTCTGGCGCGCGCGGCAGCGAATCCAGGCGGTCTGCGCGAGCGTCGCGCCGACGAACGACGCTTCCGCGAGCGCACAGCGCTCGAATCGCACGCCGCGCAAATCGAGCCGCGACAGGTCCGCACCTTCGAGATCGCAGTCTTCGAGACGAAGCGGCGCAGGCGAGCCTTCGACGAGAAGCAGCAGGTCGGCGCGATCGAGCGTTCGGCCGGAGACGGAAACTCCGCAGGTCGTCATGGGGTAGTCCGGTGTGAGTTGAAATGTTCGAGGCCGGTATCGGATGGTATCGGCCGGGCTGCGCGACATCGCGCGGGCGCCGCCGCTCAGCGCGCGGCCTTCATCCGGGCCGCGACCGGCTTGCCGGCCGGCTCGCGCTGGAACGTCCACAGGATGCGCATCTGCGCGCGCATCGCCTGCTCGTCAGCCGGAACCAGGCAGTACGCGAGCCCGATACGGCTGATCAGCGCGATGATGTCGTCGAGCGCGGGCACCCGAGCGCCGTGCACGGCGACGTATTCACGGTACGGCTTTTCGAGCACGCGCTGCCACATCGGCGCGATGTTCTCGACGATGTAGCCGAATACGTCGGTGGACAGGCTCGTGGCCAGATAGTTGTGGTGAAAGCCGCCGTGATGACGGTCGCGATAGCGCACCGCGAAGCACACGCTCTCTTCGCAGTAGGCCTCGAAGTCGTGCTCGAAGGCGGTGAGCGCGCGCTGCATCTCGTCGAAGAACTCGGCGTTCTGGATGCCGATCACGCCCTGGATCAGCTCCTTTTTCGTGCCGAAGTAGCGGTACAGCGTGCGCCGCGAAATGTTCGCGCGGCGTGCGACGTCGTCGATCGACAAACGGTCGATCCCGTGCTCGATCATCGCGTCGAGCGTGGCGCGCAGGATCGCGCTTCGCCCGTCATTGACGCTGTCCATCCTGCTGGCGTCGCCCCAGCGCAGTTGCCGATCCATACCTTTCCTCGTTGCCGTGCGTCGCGCGGCGTGTGCCGATGAGCCGATCGAATACCTCGGTTCGGAATTTTCGCACACGTTGTCACAAAAATGGAATTTGTGCCATTATGCGTCACAAAATAAGCAGTGTGTGACATAGCGCCGGGTGCATCGACCTGCCCGGTGTGTTCCCGGCACGGTCCGCCACGCAGTGCAGGGCTGCGCCTTTCGACTGGAAGGAGACGATCCATGACCGAATCATCCGCGCCGGCCACCCGGCATCCCGTTCACCGGATTCATGCCGCACCCATCGACGCGCGCTACGCGCGCGGCTGGCATTGCCTCCGGCTCGCCGACGACTACCGCGACGGCCGCGCGCACGGCCTGTCGATCTTCGGCACGCGCGTGGCGGTGTTCCAGGGCGAGGACGGGCAGTTGCGAATCCTCGACGGCTACTGCCCGCACATGGGCGCCGACCTCGGGCGCGGCCACGTCGACGGCAACGCGCTCGTGTGTCCGTTTCACGGCTGGTCGTGGGCCGGCGACGGCGCCTGCACTGCGATTCCGTATTCGCAGCGCATCCCGCCGAAGGCGCGCATCAAGTCGTGGCCGGTGATGGAGCAGAACCGCCTGCTGTTCGTGTGGAACGATCCGGAGGGCAATGGGCCCGATCCGGCGGTCGAGATTCCGCGCATCGACGCGTGTTTCTCCGATGCGTGGAGCGACTGGGCGATCGTCAAGTGGGTGATCGACACGAACTGCCGCGAGCTGATCGACAACCAGTCCGACATGGCGCACTTCGGCCCCGTGCATGGCGCGCCGATCGACTACTTCTGCAACACGTTCGCGGGCCCGGTGGCCTACCAGAAGCTGCGCGGCGGCAGCACGCGGCTGGCCGGCAGCGGCGGGTTGACGGCCGACTCGGCCTACTTCGGCCCGGCATACCACGTCACGCTGATGACGGGTGAAGCGCAGGGGCAGCCGCTCAGGTCGATCCTGCTCAACAGCCACGTGCCGATCGACACGAACAGCTTCGAGCTGCGCTTCGGCGTGATGGTCGAGAAGAATCCGGCGCTGACGGAAGAACGGAATCGCGCGATGGTCGACGGCTACGTGCTGGCCGCGCAGTCGGCATTCCGCGAGGACGTCGCGATCTGGGACCACAAGACGCGCGTCGACAATCCGCTGCTGTGCGAAGGCGACGGCCCGATCTATCGGCTGCGCCAGTGGTACCAGCAGTTCTACACGGACGTGGGCGAGCTGCCCGCGCGGCACGCGAGCGTCGAGGTGCACGAATACCGCGGCGAGCACGGCGCCTGGCGCCAGCTCGCCGACGTGCCGGCCGATGCGGCAAGCTGCCTTGCCACGATCTGAGCGGAGGCGATCATGTACGACGATCGACACGATTCGTTCGGCGACGCCACGTACGACGTGGTGGTGGTCGGTTCCGGCGCGGGCGCGATGACGGCGGCGCTGCGCGCGCATGACCAGGGGCTGTCGGTACTGGTGGTCGAGAAGAGCACCGTCTATGGCGGCACCACGGCGGTGTCCGGCGGCGGCATCTGGATTCCGTGCAACGACCAGATCGCCGCGCTCGGCGGCAGCGATTCGTATGACGAAGCAATCATGTATTTGCGCGACGTGGTCGGCGAGGATTTCGACGCGCAGCGCATCGATGCGTATCTCGACAACGGCCCGAAGATGGTCGCGTATCTCGCGAAGCACGCGCACACGCGGTTCAATGCGGTGCCGCGTTATCCCGACTACTACCCGGACCGCAAGGGCGGCAAGCCCGGCTACCGGACGATGGAGCCGGCGGCGTTCGATGCCGCGCGTCTCGGCGCGCATTTCGACACGTTGCGCGCGCCTTCGCCGGCGACGCTGATCGGCGGGCGCGTCGCGATGACGCAGATCGAGGCGCACACGATCCTCACGAAGGAGCGCGGCTGGCTGCGGCTCGCCGCGCGCCTGATGCTGCGCTATGCCACCGATTTCAAATGGCGGCGCCGCACGCCGCGCGACCGGCGCCTGACGCTCGGCAATGCGCTCGTCGCGAGCCTGCGCGCGGCGCTCGAGCAGCGCGGCATCGCGCTGTGGCTCGCAACGCCGATGCGCTCGCTGCACACCGATGGCGCACGCGTGAACGGTGTGGTCGTCGAGCGCGACGGCCGGCCGTTCGGCATCCGTGCGACGCATGGCGTCGTGCTCGCGTGCGGCGGATTCGAGGCGAACCAGGCGATGCGCGACCAATATCTGCCGAAGCCGACGCGCGCGGAGTGGAGCGCGGCGCCGCCGATCAACACCGGCGACGGCATCCGCGCGGGGCTCGCGCTCGGGGCCGACGTCGCGCTGATGGGCTTCGTCTGGGGCGTGCCGACGGTGCGCGTGCCGGGCGAGGAGAAGCAGCGCGGGCTGTTCGTCGAGCGCTCGGCGCCGCGCTGCGTGATGGTCAACCGGCTCGGGCGGCGCTTCGTCAACGAATCGGCGCCGTATCCGGACGTGATCCACGCGATGTATGCGGACCATGCGAACACGCAGGCCAACGTGCCCGCGTGGCTGATCTTCGATGCCGAATATCGCAAGCGTTATCCGTGCGGCGTGCTGCTGCCCGGCAGCGTGCAGCCGGACAGCAGGATCCCGCCCGGCTGGCTCGACTCCGTCATCTATCGCGCGGGCACGCTGGCCGAGCTGGCCGCGAAGATCGGCGTGGATGCGCAGGGGCTCGCGCAGACGGTCGAGCGGATGAACGGTTACGCGCTCACCGGCATCGATACCGAATTCGGCAAGGGCGGCAACCTGTTCGATCGCTATTACGGCGATTCGTCGTCGAAGCCGAATCCATGCCTCGGGCCGATCGAGCGTGCGCCGTTCTATGCGCTGCGGGTCGACCCGGGCGAGATCGGCACGAAGGGCGGCTTGCGTACCGATGCGCATGCGCGCGTGCTGCGTTCCGACGGTTCGGTGATCGACGGCCTCTATGCGCTCGGCAACACATCGGCGGCCGTGATGGGCAAGACCTACCCGGGCCCCGGCTCGACGATCGGGCCGGCGATGACGTTCGGCTATGTTGCGGCCGATCACATCGCGGCCGCGCGTTCCGACCGCTTCCTCTAGTCGAGGCCTTGACCTTGAAGTCGGGTTGAATCTTAGAGTGCCTGCTGACAGTAGCGAATCAGCAGGCCCGCACGTTGCCTGCGACGATCAATCTTCGACGAGAGGCAACGCAGATGGACAGGCGCTTTACACAGGTCGAATTCGGGCCACACAAGGTCGATGTGCCCGAAGGCGGGTACTACGACCGGTTCCGGATGAATCCGGATCTCGATGCGGTCGCGCGGGATCCCGCCGCGGGGAACATCGATTTTTTCCGTCGGATTCCGAAGCGTCAGGTCGCGTCGCGCGTGGGTCCGACCGCTGATCGACGTGCCGTCGCAGTCGCGGATGGGCACGAATACCATGGTCAATCTCGTCGACGGCATGTGGCACCAGAGTTCGGTGCAGACCAATACGCTATCGTTCGCACAGCGCGTGTTGCCGCGCGGCATCGAGCTGGTGCGGCACGGTGGGCCGCTGAGTCAGCTGCTCGACGGGCTCGGTGTATCCACCATCGTGCGGTTCGACGTGGTCAAGGATGCCCAGCTGGTGCTGAATCTGCCGACGCCATTGGGGAACGTTCAATGAACCCGTTCGATGAATCCGGCTGCTCGTAACCACCCGTTTCGGAGGAAGCATCGATGACCCAGCCGACCCGTGATCTGGATCTCGTCGTATTCGGTGCCACCAGCTTCGTCGGGCAGATCCTGACGCGCTACCTGTCCGAATACCTGTCGGGCAGCGGAGAAACGCTGCGCTGGGCGATCGCCGGCCGCTCCGAGGCGAAGCTCCGGCAGGTCAGGGGCGCGCTGGGCGCCGCATGGCAGGCGCTGCCGATCATCGTGGCCGATGCCGCCGACGAAGCGCGGTTGCTTGCGTTGTGCGAGCGCACGCGCGTCGTCGTGTCGACCGTCGGCCCGTACGCACTGTATGGCGAGCCGCTGGTGCGGATCTGCGCGCAGACCGGCACGGACTACTGCGATCTCACCGGCGAGACGCAGTGGATCAAGCGGATGATCGAACGGTACGAACCGGCGGCCAGGCAATCGGGCGCGCGCATCGTGCATTGCTGCGGTTTCGATTCGGTGCCGTCGGACATCGGCGTCCTGTTCCTGCAGCAGCACGCGCGGCGGCAGTGGGGCCGGCCGGCCACGCAGGTGAAGATGCGCGTGAAGACGCTGAAGGGCGGCGCGTCGGGCGGAACGGTCGCGAGCGTGATCAACGTCGTGCGCGAAGCCGCGGCCGATCCCGCGTTGCGCCGCGAACTGCTCGATCCGTATGCGCTGTGTCCGAACGATCATCGCTTTACGGTGCGGCAGCACGCGGTCCGGTCGGCGGAATTCGATCGCGACGGCGGCACGTGGATTGCGCCGTTCGTGATGGCGGCCATCAACGAGCGCGTCGTGCATCGCTCGAACGCGCTCGCGGACGATGCGTACGGCAGCCGGTTCGCGTATGACGAGGCGGTCATCACGGGCACGGGCTTCAAGGGCCGCCTCGCCGCGCTCGCGATGATGGCCGGCCTCGGCGCGTTCATGGCGGGCGTTCTCGTCAAGCCGGTGCGCAGCCTGATGGAGCGCTTCCTGCTGCCGAAGCCCGGCGAGGGGCCGAGCGTCGCCGCGCAACTGGCCGGCCGTTTCGACCTGCGCTTCTTCGGGCGCGCCGACGACGGGCGGACGCTGCGCGTGAAAGTCACCGGCGATCGCGATCCGGGCTACGGCTCGACCGGGAAGATGCTGGGGCAGGCCGCGCTCAGCCTCGCGCTGGATTGCAGCCGCGACGGCGAGAAGACCGGGCGCGGCGGGGGCTTCTGGACGCCCGCGACGATGTTCGACGAGCGCTTCGTCGAGCGCCTCGTGCGTCATGCCGGGTTGCGTTTCGAGGTGCTTTGAGCGCGTGGCGCACGCGTCCGGGTCGACAGGAATCGACGCGCCGCCATTTTGTCGGATGGCAGGACACATACCCATGGCCTCGATACGCTTGCCGAGGCAAACCGTAACCTTTAAGTGAAGTTCAAGGGCAAGCGTTTTTCGCCTTGCCTTTGCGCGGGCGCGCGTTGCCCATGACGAGGCCCGGAAGTGCCGGTACGGCGCGGAGTGGCTGACGTTCGCGTGCCGCGCGATTTCAGTCGTTCGCGCCGGCGCGCGGCGTCTTGCCGGTCCAGCGCCGGTACGCATGGCGGAAGCTGCGCGGCTCGCTGTAGCCGAGCCGCTCCGCGATCGCGGCGACGCTCAGCGCCGGCTCGTCGAGCAGCCGTACCGCCTCCTGGCGACGCACGTCGTCGAGCAGCGACTGAAACGTGATGCCGTCCTTGTCGAGCCGGCGTCGCAAGGTGCGCTCGGTCAGGTGCAGCGCGTTCGCGAGCGACGTCATCGACTTGAAGCGCGCGAGGTCGCGCGCCATCAACTCCTTCGCGCGATCGGCGAAACGCGTGCCGACCGACGCGGCCCACTGCCGTTCGAGCGCTTCGCATTGCCCGTGCAGCGCATTGAAGCTGACTTCGTTCGCGAGCCGCGGGGCTTCCGTGCCGTTCACGCTCGTGAACACGAGCCGGTTCTCGCCCGCATTGAACGTGACCGGGCAGTCGAAGTGGCGCGCGTAGTCCGCGCCGTTGCGCGGCGTGCGGCGGGCGAGATGCAGCTGCGCGGGCCATACCGGCTTGCCGACCAGATCGGACACGATCAGGCGCAGGCTCGACAGGCACATGTCGGTCTGGAACACCTCGAGGTCGGGTTCGCCGTTGTAGCGGCCGATCGTCACGCTCATCCCGTCCGCGTGCGCGTGCACGCGCACGTCGAAATACAGCCCCATGAACAGCGGAAACTGGCTCATGCACCGGAACGCCTGCATCACGGAGCCGCTGATCAGCATCGCGTACCCGGCGAGGCCGAGCGTCGACACATGGAGCCGCGCGCCGATCGACAGGCCGATCGACGGTACGCCGCTGCAGCGCAGCAGGTTGCGGAAGCAACGCTGCTCCTGGCCGCGATTCACGTGCAGGTTCGGCGACGCGACTTCGGCCGCGCCGAGGCCGGTGCCCTCGAGCAGCGCGGCGCCGTCGATGTGCCGGACGCGGCATTCGTCGAGCGCGACCGCGATCGCGTGCACGGTGGCGGGAATGTCTTCCTGGCGTCCGGCCGGACGCGCGAGGCCGAGCGCCGAACGCAGGCTGCGTTCGGCGCGGCTTTGGGGTCGATGGGACTTGCTGTCCATGGCGAGGGGCGGCAACGGGTTCGCGTAGAACATAGCCGGAATGTCCGCGAAACGCCAGAGGGCACGCATCACCGGGGGGGCGGCCGCCCGCCACGCGTCCGGAAATATCCCCCGATTACGTCCGCTTTTCTCATTCGTCGTCGATTTTTTGGCGCACCACACTCGTTTCCGGATCGCGCAATGCCTGCAGTGCCTGCACTGCCTGCATTGCCGACGAGACGAGTGTTGATGTCATGGACCACGCCACGTGAGGACAGCATGAAAGACACCAGGCCGGAGCAGCGCACGCCCAGCGCCGCGACAGACGACGTGCGGGCACGCACGGACGGGCACGCCGACGCAGGGCCACGCGCCGCGCATTCGCTCGGGCTGTTCACGCTGGTGATCTTCGGCCTCGCATACATGCTGCCGATGACGGTGTTCACGACCTACGGGATCGTCACGCGCGAAACCAACGGACACCTGACGATCGCGTATGCGGTCACGTTGGTCGCGATGCTGCTGACCGCGCGCAGCTACGGCCACATGGCGCGGCTGATGCCGAGCGCCGGTTCCGCCTATACGTTCGCGAGCCGCAACTTCGGCACCTCGGCCGGCTTCATGGTCGGCTGGGCGCTGCTGATGGACTACCTGTTCATCCCGATGATCAGCTACCTCGCGATCGGCATCTACATGAAACAGCTGTTCCCGGCCGTGCCGGCCAGCGTGTGGATCGTCGCGAGCATCGCGCTGGTCACCGGGCTGAACATCGTCGGCATCCGGCTCGTCAACCGCGTGAACCTGATCCTGATCGCGAGCCAGCTCGTGTTCATTGCGGTCTTCGTCGCGGCGGCCGCGCATGTCGCGGCCGGCGAGGGGCTGGCGCCGACGCTCGCGCTGCCGTCGTCGGGCGACGCGCGGGCGATCTTCGCCGGGTCCGCGATCCTGTGCCTGTCGTTCCTCGGTTTCGATGCGGTGTCGACGCTGTCGGAGGAAACGCGCGAGCCGCGCCGCACGGTGCCGCGCGCGATCCTGCTCTGCACGCTCGCGAGCGGCCTGCTGTTCATGCTGATCGCGTATGCGGGGCAGGTGGTGTTCCCCGACTGGCATGCGTTCAAGGATCTCGATTCGGCCAGCCTCGAACTGATGCGGCGCATCGGCGGCGGCACGCTGTCGGCGCTGTTCGTCGCGGTCTACGTGGCCGGCTGTTTCGCGAGCGCGATGGCCGGCCAGGCGAGCGTCACGCGCGTGCTGTTCGCGATGGGCCGCGACCGGGTGCTGCCCGAGCGCGTGTTCGGCCACCTGCATGCACGGTTGCGCACGCCGGTGCGCGCGACGCTCGCGGTCGGCGTCGTGTCGCTGTCCGCGCTGTTCATCTCGCTCGATCTCGCGTCGACGATGATCAGCTTCGGCGCGCTCGTCGCGTTCGCGGTCGTGAACCTGTGCGTGATGCGCAGCTATCTCGGCCGCCCGGAACATCGCCGCTTCGCGGGCTGGATCAGGTTCGGCGCGGTGCCGGCGCTCGGCTTCGCGATGAACGTCTGGTTGTGGTCGGGCCTGTCGCGCCAGACCTTCTACGTCGGCATCGGCTGGCTCGCGATCGGGCTGTGCCAGCTGCTGTGGCTCACGCGCGGCTTCACGCGCCCGGCGCCGACGCTGTCGATGAACTGAATAACCGGCCGGCGGCTTCCGGCTGCGGGCCGCCGGTCTCGAATCCCTGAAGGAGGAATGACCCATGAACGGTATTGACGTCAATCTCGATGCGGACCTGCAGGCGCTCGGCAAGCGCCATCTGCTGATGCACTTCACGCACGCCGATGCGTATCGCGACCACGCGCTGACGGTGTTCGACCGCGGCGAAGGCTGCTGGCTCGTCGATCGCAACGGCAAGCGCTACTTCGACGGGCTCGCCGGGCTGTACTGCGTGCAGATCGGTTACAGCCACGGCGCGGAGATCGGCGACGCGATCCGCGAGCAGATGGTGCGGCTGCCGTTCGCGACCAACTGGGGCTACGGCCACGAACCGGCGATCCGCCTCGCGCACAAGCTCGCGGCGCTCGCGCCGGACGGCCTGAACCGCGTGTTCTTCACGTCGAGCGGCTCGGAGTCGAACGAATCGGCGATCAAGCTGGTGCGCCAGTATCACCAGGCGCGCGGCGAGCCGCAGCGGCGCAAGTTCATCGCGCGGCGCGTCGCGTATCACGGCACGTCGTTCGGCGCGCTCGCGCTGAACGGGATGACCAACTTCCGCAAGCATTTCGAGCCGCTGATGGCGGGCGTGCGGCACGTGAGCAATACGAAGCGCTACGGGCGGCCGGAAGGCGAGACGGAGGCGCAGTTCACGCGCCATCTGCTCGACGAGATCGAAGCGCTGATCGTCCAGGAAGGGCCGGACACCGTCGCCGCGCTCGTCGTCGAGCCGCTGCAGAACGCGGGCGGCAGCCTGACGCCGCCGGCCGGTTATGCGCAGGGGCTGCGCGCGCTGTGCGACCGGCACGGCGTGCTGCTCGTGGCCGACGAAGTGATCTGCGGGTTCGGCCGGCTCGGCGAATATTTCGGGTCGACGCGTTACGGGCTGAAGCCGGACCTCATCACGTTCGCGAAGGGGATCGCGTCGGGCTACGTGCCGCTCGGCGGCGTGATCGCGAGCGACACGGTGGTCGACACCGTGCTCGCCGGCCCGCAGCAGATGTTCCTGCACGGCGCGACCTACGGCGGCCATCCGGTCGCGTGCACGGCAGCGCTCGCGAACCTGGCGATCATGGAGCGCGAAGGCGTGCTCGCGAACGTCCGCGCCAACGAGGCGGTGTTCCGCGAGACGCTCGACGGCCTGCTCGAGCTGCCGTGTGTCGGCGACGTGCGCGGCGACGGCTACCACTACTCGCTCGAGCTCGTGACCGACAAGGCCGCGCGCCGCTGGGCGGCCGGCATCAGCGCGCAGACGTTCGTGTCGACGCTGCTCGCGCCCGCGATCTTCGAAGCCGGGCTGTTGTGCCGCGCGGGCGTCGACCACGAAGGCACGCCGATCGTGCAGTTCTCGCCGCCGCTCGTGATGTCGCGCGACGAGATCGTGTGGTTCGTCGCGAAGATCCGCGACATTCTCGCCGACACTTACGCGCGTGCGACGCGCTGAGCGCGGCAGCACCGTTCGTCATTCCAGGAGCCTTCGATGCGAACCTCACAACAGAGCTATATCGCCGGACAGTGGTGCGATCCGGCCGATGCGCGCGCGATCGACGTGATCGATCCGGCGACCGCGAAGCCGTATGCGCGGCTCGCGATCGGCGGGCCGGCTGACGTCGACCGCGCGGTCGGCGCGGCGAAGCGGGCATTCGACGCGTATTCGCGCTGGACGGTCGACGCGCGCGTCGCGCTGCTGCAGCGCGTGCTCGACATCTACCGGCGCCGCTACGACGAAGTCGCGCGCACGATCAGCCAGGAGATGGGCGCGCCGATCGCGTTCGCGCGCGCGATGCAGGCCGCGGTCGGCACCGCGCATCTCGAACAGACGATCCGCGCGCTGCAGTCGTTCCGGTTCAGCACGCAGACCGATTCGCTGCTGGTGTCGCACGAGCCGATCGGTGTGTGCGCTCTGATCACGCCGTGGAACTGGCCGATCAACCAGATCGTCTGCAAGGTCGCGCCGGCGCTCGCGGCGGGCTGCACGATGGTGCTCAAGCCGAGCGAGATCGCGCCGTTCAGCGCGATCCTGTTCGCGGAGATCCTGCACGAAGCCGGCGTGCCGCCGGGCGTGTTCAACCTCGTGCACGGCTACGGGCATGAGGTCGGCGATGCGCTGTCGCGGCATCCGGACGTCGACATGGTGTCGTTTACGGGCTCGACGCGCGCCGGTGTCGAAGTCGCGAAGGCCGCGGCCGATACCGTGAAGCGCGTGCACCAGGAACTCGGCAGCAAGAGTCCGAACCTGATCCTGCCCGATGCCGACATCGAGGATGCCGTCACGCGCGGCGCGCGCAGCTGCTTCAGCAACAGCGGACAGTCGTGCAACGCGCCGACGCGGATGTTCGTGCACGTCGATCAGCTGGCCGCGGCCGAGGCGGCGGCGCGCGATGAGGCTGCGCGCACCGTCGTCGGCGATCCGCGTTCGCCGGAAACGGGCATCGGGCCGGTCGTCAGCCGCACGCAGTTCGACCGCATCCAGCAGCTGATCCGGAGCGGCATCGACGAGGGCGCGACGCTCGTCGCGGGCGGGCCCGGTCGTCCGGACGGGCTCGGCGACGGCTTCTACGTGAAGCCGACGGTGTTTTCGAACGTCACGCCGGACATGACGATCGCGCGCGAGGAGATCTTCGGGCCGGTGCTGTCGATCCTGACCTACCGGACCGAGGATGAAGCCGTGGCGCTCGCGAACGATTCGGTCTACGGGCTCGCGGCTTACGTGCAGACGAAGGATCTCGAGCGCGCCCGCCGGATCGCGGCGCGCTTGCGCGTGGGCAACGTGCACATCAACTATCCGGCGTGGAACCCGGCCGCGCCGTTCGGCGGCTACAAGCGTTCGGGCAACGGACGCGAGTATGCGGAGTTCGGCCTCGTCGAATATCTGGAGACGAAGGGCACGACCGGTTACGCTTGAGCGACGCGCGCCGCCGCTGCGGTTCGTGCCGGCGCGCGAGCCGGCGCGCGGCGGTGCGATTCGGGCGACGGCGCTGCACTGCGCGTGCCGCGCCGTTTCATCGTTTCATCGATTGCGAGGAATTCGACGATGCGGATGAAGGACACGACAGCGGGCGGCTGCCGCACGGCCGCGAACGCGACGGGCGCCACGCGATGAAGATCCTGATCGCCCGGATGAACCACGAAACCAATACGTTCTCGCCGGTACCGACGCCGCTCGCCGCGTTCGGCCGCAACGGCCCCGACTGGGGCGACGACGCGTATCGCGCGAATCACGGGATGCGCACCGCGATGGCCGCGTTCATCGATGCGGCGGCTCGCGCAGGCGCGGAGATCGTCACGCCGGTGTCGGCGGCCGCGAACCCGAGCGGGCCGGTTGCCGCCGACGCGTATGCGGCGATCTGCGACGCGATCGTCGCGGCCGCGCCCGGCTGCGACGCGGTGATGCTCGACCTGCACGGCGCGATGGTCGCCGAGCAGAGCGCGGACGGCGAGGGCGACCTGCTCGCGCGCGTGCGCGCCGCGCTGCCCGATGCGCCGATCGCGGTCGCGCTCGACCTGCACGCGAACGTCACGCAGAAGATGATCGATCACGCGGACGTGATCGTCAGCTTCAAGACCTATCCGCACGTCGACATGTACGAAACCGGCGAGCACGCGGCGCGTGTGCTGCTCGACCGGCTGCACGGCCGCGCTCGGCCCGTGCTCGCGTGGCGGCAGCCGCCGCTGATGACGTCGACGCTGCGCAGCGCGAGCGCCGAAGGCGCGATGCGGCGCGCGGTGGAGGCCGCGCGCGCGGCCGAAGCCGACGGGATGCTGGCTGTATCGGTGCTGCCCGGCTTCTCGCTCGCTGACATTCCCGCGCCGTGCATCAGCATCGTCGTGGTCGCCGACGGCGACCGCGCGGCGGCCGACGCGGTGGCCGAGCGCATCGCCCGGCAGATCTGGGACGCACGCGACGAATTCGTCTACCGCAGCGCGCCGCTCGCGGAACCGGTCGCGCAGGCCGCGGCGCTGGCGCGCGGTGCGGACCGTCCGGTGCTGATGCTCGATCACGGCGACAACTGCATGTCGGGCGGCCCGTGCGACACGATGGACCTGCTGGAGGAGGCGCTCGCGCAGGGGCTCGACGGGATCGTCAGCGGGCCGCTGTGCGACCCGGATGCAGTCGCGGCGCTGATCGACGCGGGCGTCGGCGCGACCGTGACCGTGCCGGTCGGCAACCGGATGCCGTCGCACGCCGGCGCGCGGCGTGCGCCGTTTCGGGCGACGGGCATCGTGCGCGCGATCACCGACGGCGAATACGTGATTACCGGGCCGACGTATACGGGCCAGCGCGCATACATGGGCCGCGCGGCGGTGCTCGATATCGGCGACGCGACGCTGGTCGTCACCGAGCGCACACAGGAGCCGTGGGATCTCGGCGTGTTCGAGAGCGTCGGCATCGATCCGCGCCGCGCGCGATTCCTGCTGCTGAAGTCGCGGATGTACTGCCGGCCGGTGTTCGTGCCGATCGCGGCCGCGCTCGTCGAGTGCGACAGTCGCGGCGTGACCGGTTCGGACTACGGGCTGTTCCGCTACGAGCGGCTCGTGCGACCCGTGTATCCGCTCGACGACGTCGGCCGGTGGGACAGCGCGGGCGTGCGCACGACCTGAGCGGCGGGCACGAGACGCCGGTTTCGCGCGCTTTCGTGCATCATGCGGTGGCATCGACCCGTCGAGCAGCAGGGTCGTGCCAGTCCTTGCATCCGCAACCGATCCGGAGAACCGACCGCCATGCATTCGAATCGCTTTCGCCTTCGTCGCGCCCGCCTGCTCGCCGCGCTGACGCTCGCTACCACCGCCGTCACCGCGCACGCGGCCGACTGGATCGTGTCCGGCAACGACGGCAAGTATCAGCGCGTCGAAGGGCGCGACACCTATCTCGCGTCGCCGCCCGCCGACACGCTGACGCTGCTCGACGCGAGCGTGTTTCCGCCGAAGGTCGCGCTGCAGGTCGACGTCGAGAACGGCATCCAGGGCCCGCCGCAGGCCGTCGCGATCGCACCCGACGCGAAGCTCGCGCTGGTCGGCGCGCCGACGCGCTACGACCAGACCGCGAAACAGCTCGTGTTCGACACGTTTGTGCAGCTCGTGAACCTCACTGCGTCGCCGCCGGCGATCACGCGCATCGAACTCGGCACGCACCCGCAGGGGATCGCGATCGATCGGTCGGGCCGGCTCGCGCTGGCGGCGAACGTCGACGGCAGCGTGTCGATCCTGCGGATCGACGGAACGCAGGTGACGCTCGACGGCAACCTGAAGATCGGCAAGAAGCGGCTCGCCGGGATCAGTTTCACGCACGACGGCAAGCATGCGCTCGTGTCGCTGCGCGACGAGCAGGGCATCGCGGTGCTGAACGTCGACGACGGCAAGGTGACCGACAGCGGCACGCGGCTGAGCACGGGCGTCGCGCCCTACACGATCGACGTGTCGAGCGACAATCGCTGGGCTGTCGTCAGCAACGTCGGGCTCGCGGGGCTGCCGCGCGATACGGGCACGCTCGCGGGCGATGCCGATTCGGTCGCGCTGATCGACGTGTCGCGCACGCCGTTCCGCACGGTCCAGTACCTGACGGTGCCGTCGCTGCCGGAAGGCGTCGCGATCTCGCCGGACGGAAAGTGGATAGCCGTGCAGGCGATGGACGGCTCGAACCTGACGCCCGACAACCCGGGTCGCCACAAGCTCGGCAAGGTGGTGCTGTTCGAGATCCGCAACGGCCGTGCGGTGCAGACGAGTGAAGTGCCGGGCGGCGAAGCCGCGCAGGGCATCGTGTTTACCGCCGACAGCCGGCACGTGATCGTGCAGTTCAACGTCGAGCGGCAGCTCGCGCTGTATGCGGTGGACGGCGGCAAACTGCGCGATACGGGCAAGCGCATCGCGCTGTCGGGCGGGCCGTCGTCGTTGCGGACGTTGCCGCGGTGATGGGTTGAAGCGTTCGACGGGCTGGCCGACGCGTGCGTCGCGCCGGTCCGGGATGCCGGGCTGCGCACGCAGCCCGAAGTCGCGATGACGGCGACGGTCAGCCGCCATCCGCTAGCCGAACTGCTCGCGCTGCTACGCATCGCGCAGCGCCAGCCGTTCGCGCCCGCGGCTCATTGACCGAGCAACGCCGGCAGGTTGCCCTCATAGAGATGAACGCCCGCGTGGACGGTCTGGAACCACGAACACGCATACAGCTTGCCGCCGCACATCCGCCATTTCTTGCAGAACGACAGATCTTCCGACAGCGAGCGCCCGTCGGGTTCCCTCAGGAATTCGAAATGCTCGTACATGGAGGTCGAATTCGGCGACAGGTTCCGATAGCTCGGCGGAAACTGGACCTGCGTCTCGGGATAGGCCTGCGCCATCGTGTCGAACACGGGGCGCGCGATCATCATCAGGCCGGCGCCGCCCGAGTGGATTTCGGAAACCGAATCGAGCTGGATCCGGGACTGTGCACCGTCCACCGCATACGCGGTCTGGCTGTAATCGGCGCTGAACAACGCGAGCCGCTCGGGCGGCGCCGACGGATCCGAGCGCGCGGCCTCGGCGACCGCCGCCCAGTTGATGCTCTTGGACGGATACAGCCCGAGCATCACGTCGTGCTGCTGTTCGAACATCCGGATCACGTCGCTGCCGCGAAAGCCGATGTCCGCATCGATGAACATCATGTGCGACAGGCCGCTGTGCAGGAAGCGCTCGACCGCGACGTTTCGTTGCTGATGCAACAATGCGGTGCCGCTCAGGTAGAAGTATTCGAACGCGAGGCCGGTGCTCAGGCACGCATGCTGGAGCTCCAGCAGCCCGTTCACGTAGGGCAGGTAACACATGCCGCCGTAGGCGGGCGTGGCGACGAAAATGCCTTGTTTCATGATCGGACGGCCTGCGTGGGCGGTGCCCTGTTCGTGCTGCGCGAGAATGACGACTCCGACCCGCATCTTACCCTGCGTCGCGGCCCGCCGGTCGGCGTTTTTCAGTGCGGCGGCGAAGCGCGTCCGCCGCTGCCGTGCGCGCCGCCGTCGTTACGGACGCAGCAGGTCGAATCCGCCGAACACGACCACGCCGCTGAGCGCAATCATCGCGACCGAATGCTGGCCGAAATAGAGAATCGCGGCCGCGAGCCACGTGGTCAGGCAGAAGGCGCCGATGCGGGCCATCGTGAATTCCTCGAAATGCGTGATGAAGGGGGAGCGTGCCGAAGTCGGCGCGTCGCATGTCGATGCGGGCGCGGGGCTCGCGTTGCGACGGCGCCGGACGGCATCGCGTATCGGGCCCGACCGGACGGGCGCCGACGCGGGGCAGCCCGCGAGGCCTTGCCGGAAGCAGCCGGTGTGCTGCGGCAGCAGGCCAGCCGGCGATTTTACCAGCGTCGACGGCCGGCCAATCTGGCCCCTTCGCGACGATCGGCGGCACGCGCACGGCGCGGGCATCTCTGGGCATCTCAGGGCAGCTGGAAAGGCGAGGCTCAAGTTTCATCCGACGAATACCGTAAACCGGTTGCAAGGTTTCCCCTGTTCAACCGACCCGAGTCGCACACTCACTACGGACCGACACGATGCAGATCGACCCTTCTTCCGCCGCGCAGACCTCGCCAGCCGCTGGCAACGCGACCGCCAACCAGTCCGGCACCGGTGCCGCGTCGACGGCGACGTCCGCCGCGTCGTCGCCGGCGGGTGGTGCCGCGCAGTCGGACGGTGCAGGGCAGACGCCGGGCGCGTCGGGATCCTCGGCCGAGGATCCCGCGGTCAAGCAGTTGAAGCAACTCATCGAGCGCCTGCAGAAACAGCTTGCGCAACTGCAGCAGCAGATGGCGGCGGCCGCGCAGCGCGCGAAGCACGATCCGGCGGCGGCACTCGAGCAGCAGACGCTGGGCGCGGAAGCCAGCACGATCTCCGCCGCGCTGTCGACGGCGATCGCGCAGCTTGCGCAGGCGATCCAGAAGTCGGGTGGCTCGACGTCCGGCGCGCTGGTGTCGACGCAGGCCTGAAGGCACGGCACGGCGCCGCGCCGTCGCGCACCGCAGCGCGTGGACGCGTCGCGGCACGCTGTCGCGCGCATTACAATCGCAAGCTCGTCTCCCTCGCAAGGACGGCAGAACGATGAACGCGGAATTCGCCGACGACGACCTCGTCCGCTTCGACGCGCAAGGCGGCACGCCGCTGCCGGCGGCCGACGCCGAAGGATGGCTGGACCACGACGGCGCGCGCATCTGGCACGCGTCGTTCGGCCAGGGCCCGCCCGTCGTGCTGCTGCACGGCGGCCTCGGCCACGGCGGCAACTGGGGCAACCAGGTGCCGGCGCTGCTCGCGGCCGGCTACCGCGCGATCGTGATCGACAGCCGCGGCCACGGCCGCAGCACGCGTGACGATCGCCCCTATTCCTACGAACGCATGGCCTCCGACGTGCTGGCGGTGCTCGATGCGCTGCGCATCGAGCGCGCACGCTTCGTCGGCTGGAGCGACGGCGCGTGCGTGTCGCTCGTGCTGGCCGCCCGCGCGCCGGCGCGTGCGGCGGGCGTGTTCTTCTTCGCGTGCAACATGGATCCGGGCGGCACGAAGGAAATGGTGCCGAGCCCGCTGATCGACCGCTGCTTCGCGCGGCACCGCAAGGACTACGTGCGGCTGTCCGCGACGCCGGACCGGTTCGACGCGTTCGTTGCCGCCGTCAGCGAAATGATGCGCACGCAACCGGATTACCGCGCGGCCGACCTCGCGGCGATCGCCGTGCCGGTCGCGATCGTGCAGGGCCAGCACGACGAGTTCATCCGCCCCGACCATGCAGCGTATCTCGCGCGCACGATTCCGGGCGCAACGCTGACGATCCTGCCGGGCGTGAGCCACTTCGCGCCGCTGCAGCGGCCGGCGCGCTTCAATGCCGCGATGCTGGCGTTTCTCGACCGCTTGCCGAACTGACACGCGCGGGACCGGTTCACGTGCCGCATAAGATTTTCTTTAGGCTCGCGCAACATATCGTCGATTGTCGGCTGGCGGCCGGCAGCGGATAGTCCTGCTTCGACGGGACGGCTGGCGCGGCGTCCGCGCGGCGCGGCCGAATCCGTTGTTCATGCAACCATCTGAAAATCGAAGGAACCGCACCCATGCGATTCAACGCGATCCGCATCGCCGCGACCCTGTTCGTCGCCGCATGCGCCGCCACCACGGCCGGCCGCGCGGCCGCCGCCACGCAGGACGAGATTCACGACACCGTAACCCGCCACGTCGCACCGCTGATGAAGCAGTTCGCCATTCCCGGCATGGCGATCGGCATCGTCGCCGACGGCAAGCCTTATGTGTTCGACTACGGCGTGATGTCGACGCAAACCGGCCAGCCGGTGACCGGCGACACGCTGTTCGAGATCGGCTCCGTCAGCAAGACGCTGACCGCGACGCTCGCATCCGACGCGCAGGAGGGCGGTGATCTGTCGCTCACGGATCCGGCCGGCAAGTATCTGCCCGCGCTGCGGGGCAAGCCGTTCGGCGGCGTGACGCTGCTCGAGCTCGGCACGCACACGCCCGGCGGGATGCCGCTGCAGGTGCCCGACAGCATCCGCGACGACGCGGGCCTGATGCGCTATCTCGACGCGTGGCGTCCCGCGTACGCGCCGGGCACGCGCCGCACCTATTCGAACGTCGCGATCGGGATGCTCGGGCAGCTCACCGCGAAGGCGATGAATCGCGACTTCGCGGGGCTGATGGAACAGCGGCTGTTTCCCGCGCTCGGGATGACGCACACCTACATCAACGTGCCCGCCGCGCGGCAGGCCGACTATGCGCAGGGTTATACGCAGGACGGCAAGCCGATCCGGATGACGGGCGGCATGCTGTGGCAGCCGGCGTACGGCGTCAGGACGACGGCGGCCGACCTGTTGCGCTTCGTGCAGGCGAACATGGGGCTCGTCGAAACGGCGCCGCGGTTGCAGCGTGCGCTCGAACGCACGCACACCGGTTATTTTCGCGCGGGCCCGTTCACGCAGGACCTGATCTGGGAACAGTATCCGTATCCGGTCGCATTGCCGACGCTGCTCGCGGGGAATGCGCCGCCGATGCTCCACGACGCGACGCCCGCGACCGAACTCAAGCCGCCGCTCGCACCGCGCCCGGACGCGTGGATCAACAAGACGGGGTCGACCAACGGCTTCAGTACCTATGTCGCGTTCGTGCCCGCGAAGCGGCTCGCGATCGTGATGCTCGCGAATCGCAGCTTCCCGATCGAGGATCGCGTGAAGACTGCGTACCGGATCGTCGAGTCGCTGGGCGGCAAGCCGTAATCAGCGTCGTGCCCGCCCGTGCGGAATTGCTTGTAACGGGTGATCAGTCCGGTTTCGTCAATGCGACGCGGCCGGGCTGCACGTCGCGTTCGGCGACAAGGTGATTGGCACGAACCACACGCTGCCGACGGGCAAGGCCGCGCGCTATACCGGCGGCCGGTGAGGCGGCTGGACGATGGGCGCGTTGCCGGGTTCGCCGCAGATCCAGAACGTCGTCCCGACCACGTTCTTCAGGACGACGACATGGGCCGGCCCGTGGCTCGGCGTGACCGGCTCGGTGTCTATCGTCGTCGCGGGCCTCGCATTTCTCGAATGGCGCCGCCAAACGTTGCCTCGGGGCTGCGGGTCCGCGTGGCTTCGACGTCCCGGACCGCCTGCACGAGCAGTAGTTGCAGCGTACGGCGGTGGACGATCAGAACCCGATGTTCGGATGGCTATCGCTCGAGGTCGAAGAGCGCCGTGCCGCGATCCTGTCGCCCCGACGGACGCTCCTTTGAGCCAGCGCACGACGTAGCGACAGCGCACGCGACGTACCCAGATCGGGCGGATCGATGCCGAGTTGCTCGCCGAGATGCGCCATCCACCATTGGCTCAGCGACCGAACCCCTTCCGATGGGCCTGTTCCGTGCTTTGTGGTATACGTCTGAGCTTATGTTGTGCGCTGGGGCGCGGCAGTTCAAATTTGATGCGCCCCCTTTTCCGAGGGCGCACGGGCGGCCCAGCGGCATTTCGCGCCCGGATCAACGGATAAAAAAACAATGCAGAACACGGCACAAGCCCTGAGAGACCTTGCGCTGGGGCCGCAGCACAACCGGCAAGTGCAAATCAACTTTCCGGACGATAACGCGCCTTACAGAATCTTGCTGCCGAACGCATTCGAGGCGGTTGAAGCGCTATCAAAGGATTTCGCGTACAAGATCGAAATCCTGTCGGACAACGACCAGCTCGCGCCGAAGGATTTCATCGGTAAGCGCGTGACGGCCAGCATGGCATGTGGCGACGGAAGCCAGCGCTATTTCAACGGTTATATTTTTGCATTCCGACACATTCGCACGGACGGCGGCTGGGTTTTCTATGAGGCGCACGTCGGCCCATGGCTGCGCTATCTGAAGTACAGCCAGCACAATCGCCTGTTCCTCGATCAGAACCTGCACGACCAGACTGCGACGATCTTCCAGGACTACGGCGCGTTGCCCGAATGGGATTGGCAGGTCGGCGAAGACGATCCGCGTATGACGATGGCCTGTCAGTTCGACGAAGACGATCACAATTACGTGCATCGGCGCTGGGAACACGCCGGCTATCTGTACTGGTACGAGCACACCGCCACGTCGCACAAGCTGACCGTCTCCGATCCGACGCGTCCCGCGCATGCAATCGACGGCAAGCTTCACGAAATCCGTTTCCATAATGGCATGGGTGCCGAGGAATCGGACAGCATTCTGAGCTGGTCCCCGTTCCAGCAGACCACGTCGACGCATGCGGAACTGTCCCGTTTCGATTTCAAGAGCCCGACGCCGACCCATGTTCAAACGAGCCTGTCGAGCATGGAAGCCGCGCTGCCGCAACTCGAATGGAACGAGTACGCCGGCGCATACGGCTATCGGAACATGGAGCATGGCTATCAGCTCGTCAATCGCCGGATGGAGGAAATCGAAGCGACGATCAAGCGCTTCGATGCGACGGGCAACAATCGCTTCGTGCAGCCGGGGCGCTGGTTCCGACTGACGGACCGTTACGGTTCGGCGCTGAGCCGCGATCAGAGCGACGATGAATACCTGATCATCGCGGTTCGTCATGTGGCGACCAACAACTATCTGCAAGACACCGGTGTGCTCGCGGAATACCGCAACGAGTTCACGTGCGTTCCTAGGGCGACGCCGTGGCGGCCCGGGCGCGGCTTCAACAGTGTCGACACGAAGATCCTCGCACCGCAGACAGCGACCGTCGTCGGCCAGTCAGGCACAAGCATCCAGACCGACGAACACGGCCGCGTGCTGGTTCAATTCCACTGGGATCGCGACGGCAAGTATTCGACGTGGGTGCGGGTCGCAAGCGGATGGGCCGGCGGCGGCCAGGGGATGGCGGCACTGCCTCGCATCGGTTCCGAAGTGATCGTGCAATGGCTCGACGGTAATCCGGACCACCCGATCATTACGGGCCGCGTGATGAATGCGCGCAACGTCCCGTCGTGGAAGCTGCCGGACGAAAATGCGCTGATGGGCATTCGCAGCCGGGAACTGAGCGGTGCGGACGGCAACGCGTCGTCCGGTCGCAGCAATCACCTGATATTCGACGATACGGCGAACGCCATTCAGGCACAACTTCGGTCTGACCATGCGGCGAGCCAGCTTTCGCTTGGCAAGATCACTCGCATCGAAGATTGGCAGGGGCGCAAGGATGCCCGCGGCGAGGGCTTCGAGCTGCGTACGGATGAGGTCGGCGCGATTCGCAGCGGCAAGGGCATGGTGATCAGCACAGAGGTGCGTCCCGCCGCGCAGGGGCATCTTTCGGATGTTGGTGAGCCGGTATCACGCCTGACCAAAGCGCAAACGTTACACGGACAACTTGGCAAGCTCGCGCAGCATTATCAGGCTCAGGACAACGGTGGGGACCAGACGCCGATCGCCGACGCGCTGAAATCGCAGGTGGAGGGTATCCAGGGCGCGGGTGCGACGAGCAGCAGCGACAAGGGCGAGTTCCCTGAGCTCAACGAAGCGCACCTGCTGTTGGCCGGCGGAGCTGGCATCGCCGTCACGACGCCCGCGACGGCGCACGTCACGGGCGGGCAGCACGTAGCGGTCACGGCCGGCGATAGCATGTCGGTCGCAACAGGCAAATCGTTCTTCGCGAGCGTATCGGACAAGTTTTCGTTGTTCGTGCACAAGATGGGCATGAAGCTGATTGCGGCGAGCGGCAAGGTGCAAGTGCATGCAGAAAACGACGAGCTGGAACTGCTGGCGAAGAAGGTCCTGTCGATCATCAGCACGACGGACTGGATCAACATCACCGCCAAGCAGGGCATTCGCTTGACGGCCGGAAACAGCCAGTTCGAAGTCAGCGCGAAAGGCATCATGGGCTATACGCCCGGCGAGAACAAGATTCATGCGGGCAGCCACGATACGGTGGGGCCGGAAAGCATCCCGGCGCAGTTCCCTGGATCGGACTTGTGCTCGCAATTGGCTGACGGTGCCGCACAAACCGGCCAAGCGTCGATCGCGCTCACCTGATGGATGACCGAATGAAAACGTCCACGCCCCCGATGCAGGCTGTACCTGATCGTCAGGAGCCGATGACGACTGGATTCCTGTTGGTGGAACCTGCGACCCTCGCGCACGTGCCTGATCTAGCCGCGCTCGACATGCGTGCCTGCACGCCACGCGTACTGGCCCATCGCGAAGAACTGATGCCACGGTTGATCGACCTCGCCGCGCTCGATCCGGAGGGGCAACGGATTGCGACCGAACGATGGCAAGAGGAACCGGAAGTTGAGCGACCGCCCGCAATTTGCGCGTGGATCGACAGCGCCGTGGATGCCGATGCGCTCGCCGAACACATCGCGCGGTATCTGGTCGGTCCTGGAGAGGGCGGGCAGCCGGTGTTCTGGCGGTACTACGATCCGCGTGTCTTGAGCCTCACGCTGGCAGTGTTCGATCCGACCCAGCGACTGGCCCTCTTGGGACCCGTCCGCGAATGGTGCTTCGCTTGGGGCGGCCATCGCTGGCGCAGCGCCGGCATAGGTGCCGAAATTGTGCCGCCGGACGATCAATCGTCGGGCTGGCCGCGCCTTGACCAGTGGCCACGTATCAACCGCAGCGAGATCGCCGACCAGATTCGCCGCCGGCTGCCGGCACTGTCGGTCGATCAGGCAGCGCAGTTGCCGGCAGCGCTCGATGCGGTCTTGCGCTCGGCGGGCGGACAGGATGCGATGACCACCGACGCGCTCGTCGAAGATGCGGTTCAACGTATGCGGCACGCTTTCGCGACCGAATAAATACTGTCACTTCACAACATGAAATTCCGAGGATCAACCCATGCCGACCACTAAGGGCTGTCCGCTTTGCGATCGCCAGTCGCTGCTGATCTATCCCGTCCGATACGCGATCGCGTGCCCGCGTGGCGCATCCAAAGCGCCGGCTCTGTCCGGCAATTTTCGGATCGACGGGCGCGCCCCTCAGGCCGTTGCCACCGCCAAGTACACGCTGCGCGCATTGCGCCCTGGCTATCTGTACACGTACGACGAGAAGCGGAAGAAGCTGGCCGCCTATATGGTTCTCGACGACGGGATCATGTGGAATTTCCCGCCGGACGTGACGCCGCCGCCGGGCGACGCGGAGAACGCGCTTACCCAAGGGTGCGCGATGAACGGAGACTTGGCTTTCGAATCGTTTGGCCGTTGTGTGAGCGTTGAACACACGCCCGGAAGTGACGAGGCGGCCAACCTCTGGATTGGCTGGTCGAATGTGCGATGGACCAAGGACCTCGTACACAACAAAATCAACGATGCCGCTTGGCGCAAGCAGCATATGCAGTGCATCAGCGTTCCCGCGATGCTGGCCGGGGGCGCGACCGATACGGGCGAATTTCAGTCCACCCAGAGCAAGATCGCGCATTTCGCGATGGACGCTCAGGCGATGAAGTCGGCGTTTGGCTTTAGCAACCGCGCGCCCAAGGACGAGATTCGCCTACGTCAGCGCAACGTCGCCAAACGAATCGGTGATGCGATGGCCGAGTCGCCCAACAAGAAAGGTTTTGTGGTCGCGGTCAACGACCCTGTCGGCCTCACTAACGATCTCGCGGAACTGACGGTTCCCAACCTGAACAACGGTTTCGACGAACAGGTGTATTGGAAGTGGACTTCGGCGCAACTGCTCGAACGTGCTGAAGCGGGAATCCGAGCGAATGCGAAGGCCGTTACGGGACTGACCTATGGAACCTCGAAAACCATCGCGGACGCCAATGCAGTCAATATGAAGGTCGGCGCACCAATTGCACCGGATGCGATTGGTTTTTTTCACGTGATGCGCTCCTGGATTAGAACGGGAAGTCTTGAGCAGGCGATGAAGGAAGAGGATCGAAAGACCGAGAACGTTCCCGCAACGCAGGAAGAGGCGGCGAATGAGGCGTGGGAGGACGCAGCATTCAAGGTCGGTCCCGATGGGAAGCGAACCAGCGTGCTCGATGAAGAGGCGTTGAAACGCTTCCCGCAGGAGTATCAGCAAGCGCTCGAAGCCTTCAAGTCGAAGTGGCAACCGCTAGTGCAAGCGCACGCGGATTGGCTCAAGTCGCAATTGCTCGCTGAATGGATGGCTGGTGTTCACGATTCGCAAGATCTTCGGAGCGGCTACGCGTACAGTGAATCGTGCGCACAGGCTATTGGCGCTGCTGTCGGTACCGAGGCTTGCAAGAAAGTGCTCGATGACTGGTTGAACGGTCAAGCTTCGAATATCCGCAATCTGTACGTGCGTGCCCTGATGTTCAATCAGGACACGCTGATGAAAGCGGCGGATGCACAGGTGCACGGTTCTGATATCCAGTATGAGAACTTCCTGAACCTCTACAAGGAAGCGTTCAAAAAGATTGAAAAACTCGGTAACGCGGCCGACCTGCGCGATCGACTCATCGTGACGACCGCCAATCAGATCGTCGGCGTACTCACGAAGGCAACGCGGGGGGCCGCGCTCGGCTTCGTGACCATTCGTTTGGCGATACAGTCAGGTGTTCGACTCAAACCGTCACAAGTCAGCAAGCTTGCCATTCGCGACTGGGCTTTACAGCAAGCCCGGGAGTTGGGCGTCAAACTGGACGGCAACCGGACCGAACAGCGCGCGTCGGCGACCCAAGTCGGGAAGCAGGTTCTGAGGACGGCACCACCGAGTGATCCGAATATCGTCGCCTACGAGATGGACGTCGACGCTCTGGTCCGGGACGGGAAGTTGGAGGCCAGCGCGATCAAGGCCGTTAAAGTTCCGGGAGTGGACTCAGCTAAGAAGTGGCTCAATTCGTCGACCGAGTTCAATTTGGGCGTCGTGACTGTAATCTTCCAGATGACCACGCTCACGTTTGCCACCCTAGATTGGAAGGATCGAGATCAGTTCAATCAGACCGAAACCACTCTGAAGGGCATTGGTGCTGTTGTTGCGATCGTCGGCACTCTCGTCGAATACTCGTCGGAGACCGTAGTGAAAACACCGGCTCATCCTTTGTCAGCATATCTCATGAAAGCGTGGGGCGTCTCCAAGGGAGGCGCTGAGGCGGGGGTAAAGTTTGGCCGTGGACTCGGCGCGGCCGCAGGCATCTTCTTGGCTGGGTATGACATTTTCAAGAACGCGCCTGAGGCTTTCCAAAATCACGAGAAGAAATTGGGATGGCTCTATATCGGCAGTGGAAGTCTTGGCGCGTACGTTGCTATTGCCGCACTTTTCAGTTGGCCCCTATTCTGGCCGGCCCTGATTTTGTCGATTCTGATAGCAATTGCGATTGCAATTTTCAAGGCGTCAGCCCTCAAGGATTGGGTCTCACGTTGCAAATTCAGCAAGGGGGAGCACTACGACTCCCTTGAGGCGGAACTCAAGGCATTTAGCGCGGCGGCGGGAGGCTGACATATGGACGAACGCGTCATGAAGAAGTGCATCGGCAAGCCGATACCAGAGTGGGATCTAGCACATCGCTTGCCGATCGATCGATTTGTCGGTCCGGATGTTCAGGATTGCGGGGCAACATTCAGCATTAACTCGATCTTTATGGATGTGATCGAGCCTTCCTTTCTCGAAAAACAATGGTTTGTCACTGGCGTAGTGTTCGCCTTCCTGTGTATAGGGATCGGGCCATATGTCTATTGGCTCACTCATATTCGCTACCCATACGCGGCTGATTCACTGGGCGATGTTTTTGCGGTATGCATTTCTCTAGGATTTGGTTTCATAGTCTGGAAACTTGGGCGCGGCCTGTTCTTTGGTCTCCGCCACCGCCCGATCCGCTTCCATCGCGAAGCTCGCAAGCTTTTCGCGATTCGCGCGCGGCGGTTTTTCGCGAAACCCGGCGAGGGTGACATCGTTTGGGAAGCACCGTGGACGGAAGATTCGATCTTTTGCCTGCACCGCGAAGACACGTCGTTCGGAACGATCTTCCACATCCGACACTATACGGTCGACGACCACGGCAATGTCACTCGCGTGTTCTCGATCGGTCGGGAATGGACCGGCAAGCGGCAGGTCGAAATGGCGCTCGCGCAGTGGAACTATTGGTGCGCGTACATGAATGACGGCCCGAACGGCTTGCCCAAGCCGATGCTGTTTCACACGCAGCATGAGACGCCGCGCGAGTCGTTCCTGTTTTCGTTGTATAGCTTTGGGATGCGTGCGCCGGTCTTCATTCGTCTGTTGATGATGCCGCTGATTCTGGTTTTCACCGTCATGCGAGTCCTTGCGAATGCAACGTGCCGCGATCCCGTCTGGCCTGCTGCGATCGAGCAAATCTCCGCGATCGCTCCCGACGATCTTTACGCGGAACCCCGCTCCGGAACGCCTGTCGGATGGGGGGACACCGTGCTGGCCCAGCAGCGCGGCGAGTACCCGGATGATCCGAAAGCACGGGTCGAAGACTGGGCGGGAGAACCCGATGGCGGAACGTATGCAGCAGCTTGGCTCGAGAACCCAGATGCCGACATGATGCACGCGGCGACCCGCAGCTAACGATGAATGATGAAGAGGGTTTCCGGCATGATAGAGAGGCGAATCGTAGCGACACTAACCACTACGCTTGCGTTGTTCGTTGGATGCACACCAAGTGCGTTCGCAAAATACGATGCTGCGGAAAAAGCGGTTCGGGCAGCACTGTCCGATGACCAGGACGTCGAGTTTTCCGACTTATATGAAAGCACTCCCGATTTGCGTGGGATAAGTCAAACGCCGAACGACAAGCACACGTTCATTTGCGGTTACGCCACCTACAAAAAACAGGATGGCAAACCAGTTCGAGTACGCTTTATCTATGTGGTCCATTCGGATGATCCGTCTCTCGCCGACTATGGCCCACTCAACCTGGAGAAGCCTGAGTTGAATTACGGCATTCGTGATGAAAGCAGTGGAGGCAGGTATGCGACCGCGTTCGAATTCTCCGGGTGGAATCGCGTTTGCGCCAATGCTCAGCATCCGAAAACTTTTAGCGGAGTCGCTCCGAAGAGCGACGGTTGACCTGGATGCGGTACCGATCGGGTCTCGCTAGTTCAACAGCATGGCAATGCAAACGATACGGAAAGGATGATGAAGGATGAAAACGGACGAGGCGTGATCCGCCTGCACGACAAAACGACCCACGGCGGCGAAGTCATCACCGCGAGCGACGATCTGACAGCGCTTGGTGTTCCGGTTGCGCTGAAGGATCACCTGACATGGTGTCCGAAGTGCGGCGGGCAGTTCAGGATCATTCCGCAAAACAGCACGCGCAACCATCACGGTACGCCAGTCGCCTTTCACGACGATTTGACGGAGTGCGGGGCGCGACTGATTTCGTCGCTTGAATAGAGGTATCGCGCATGAGCGGTTCGGTAGGTCGGGTGGAGAAAGTAACTTTGACGGGTGCGTCGTCTCGCAATCCCGTTTTGATATCCGAGGCTCAGCGTCAAGCGCTGCGCGCCGACATTCGTCAACGGCTCGTGACTGCGCTGATGCGCTCGGGCGACGCCGTCACCGATCCGAAGCTCGCTCGCTTGCCCGGACCGGTTCGCTATCGGGTCACGGGTGCGCTCGCCGCGTGGGACGCGCTGCGAGCTGAAACAGATTGCGTGGCGTCGCCGACCCTAACCGAGATGCTGCGGTCGCACGGCATCCTTCGTTTGACGCGCTATTTCGATCGGTTCACACGGGACCTCTTGCCGCACGGCGCTGACGGCCGCCCGGCCGACGTACTCGCCGGGGTCGCTCAATACAGCGCCGTGTGGCTGGCATTCGAGGTACGCAAAGGAGCTTTTTACGAGCCGACCCCACCGCTGCACCGTCTGCTCGACGCCACCTATATCGCGGAGGATGTGCCGATCGGCATGCTCAAGATGCCAACCGATACGCTGTGCATCATTCCCGAACCTACCCGCTGGAAACAGGCTGGCGACATCGAGGCGATCGCGATTTTCAAGAACGACCGGTCAATCGGGTTTGCGACATGGCTAATGGCTGGCGGTCCTGATGATGGCGCGACGATGGATTCGATTACGCTGCCGCTGGAAGACCCCGACAAGACGATCCGTGAGTTGGTGGACGACTTGTTCCAGCGGCCTGCGGCTGACGGAATGCCCGATCCGCCTGCCGCTCAGCAGTTCTGGCGCGACGCCCTGGACTACGCGATCAAGATGTTGTTGTACCTCAACGTACGCGATGCACAGGTCGTCCATGATCGCGCTTATTCGAACGTGCCGCGACACTTTCCCGGGCTCGGCAAGCGCAAGCGCACGGAACGGCTCGCCGAAATCGAACAACTCTACGATCGCCACGTCGTCGGCCCCGCGATTCTCGACGCCGAGGCGGCCGAATCAGTCCCATCGGACAGCGTACAGCGCGAAGTAAGCGGCCACTGGCGGCGGCCGCACTTCCGGATGCAGCCATACGGCCCACAAGCGGCATTGCGCAAACTTATCTTCGTCGGCCCAACGCTCGTGCGTCCCGATCGACTGGGGCTATAGCTGAATGGATCACCTGCTGTCGCATTACGAATACGAACTCGGGTTGTTCGCGCGGGCGTTGGGCGATTTCGCGATCCGCTATCCGAAGATTGCCGCTCGGCTGGGCATCCAGAGCGGCCGGGCCGACGATCCGCATGTGACGCGTCTGATTCAGACCTTTTCGTTTCTTGCCGCGCACCTCGATTCGAAGCTGGCCGACGACTATCCCGAATTCACCGAGGCGTTGCTTGAGGTTGTCCACCCGCATTATCTGCGCACGGTGCCATCGTGCGCGATTGCCCGATTCGAACCACGGGCGATCGTCGGTCAACTGACAGAGCCGGTCGTCGTGCCGCGTGGCGTGGAGTTGAATGCACGCACGGCCCCGGTGCGATTCCGGTCGGCCTACGACGTGACCATCTCGCCATTACAAATCCGGTCCGCACGGTATGCACCGACGACGCTGGCACCGTCGGCCGTGAGATTGCCCGCCGACGCAACTGGCGTGCTGTCGATCAGTTTTACGTCGGCTGCCGGCCCGTTCACGGCGGCCATTACAGACGGCCCCATACGTGTCTACCTTTCCGGCGAGCGGCCGTTTGTCTCGTCGCTGCTGGATGCTTTGCTGCTCCGTGCCGCCGCCGCGTATGTTGAGGTCGATCAATGTGGGCGCTGGCGGGCCATATCGAAGGTGCCGTTTGAACCGGTCGGTTTCGCAGATGACGACCGCTTGCTGCCGGGTAGCCGAACCACCAGTCGCACCGCGACCACCTATCGCTACTTGCTGGAATACTTCGCGTTTCCCGAACTGTTCGATTTCGTCGATCTCGACATCGGCCGCGTGCGGCGTGCAGCAAGCGCCCCCGATGCTCGGGAGCTGACCTTGCACGTCGTACTGCGCGATACGCCCGCCGATTCGGTCGCTGCGCTGGCGCTCGCGTCGCTCGACGCAACGGCGTTCAAGCTGTTTTGTACGCCGGTCGTGAATCTCTTCTCTCAACCGGCCCAGCCCATTGTGTTGAAGGGGCAGGGCGCCTATCCGGTTCAGCCGATGCGACTGGCGAAACATTCGCCGCTGGGCGTGTATTCGGTCGACGCGGTCTATCTGGGCGAGCTGTCCAAGAAGAAGGACAAGGACGAGGACGTGTCGCTCGACAGTGATCGGCCTAGAACCCTGGTGAGACCCTATCAGGCACTGAGTCACGATCCACGCCCCGATGCGGCGACGGTCTATTGGGTCGCGTTTCGTGATCGCGACGCGGGATCGCCCGATCGTCAAACCATGATGCTGTCGCTGGTCGGACTGGACGGACAGTCGGCCCGGCCAAAGCTGCCTCAAATCGATGTGGTGACGACGGTGACGAATCGCGACTTGCCGGCGCGCTTGTTGATCGGCAATTCGGTGGGCGATTTGCTGCTCGAAAGCAAGGCGCTGGATTGTCCGATTCAGTTGATTACTCGACCGACATTGACGGCCGAGCTGCCGCGCGGCAACGGCGCGTTGTGGCGTGTGCTGTCGACGTTATCGCCGCATCCGCTGGATCTGACGCGGGACGGGCTGCCGGCCCTGAAAGCATTCATGCGGCTGCACGCGGTGCGCACGACGCCGCTCGCGCAGCGCTGCATCGACGCGATCACCGGCCTGGACTACAAGCCGGCGATCAAATGGATGTCGCTCGATAGTCAGTTTCCGTCGTTCGTGCGCGGCATCGAAATCATGCTGTCATTCGACGAGACCGCACTGCGAGAAGTCAGCCTGGTCGTGTTCACGAAACTGCTCGAACGGTTCTTCGCGCCGTACGGGCCGATGAACAGCTATGTTCAACTGGTGGTTCGTTCGGCGCAGACGGGCCGGGAACTGACGCGAGGCGTGACCACGCCCGGCACGCAGCCGCTGATTTGATCGTTGTATGCCAGGCCGCTTACCTGCGGACGCAAGATCGACTACCTGATCACGCAGGTCCCGGTGACGACGCTGCTCGTGTCTGCGATTTCGATCGCGATCGGCATCGCGTCGTTCTACACGTCGCTGTTTCGCGGGCTGCCGCCGCCGATCTTCCCGCCCGGATCAAAACTCTTTTCACGATCCGCCTCTTTCGCCGCGCGCGCGCGGCATCGATACTGACGCTACAGGCCGCGTTGCGCAGGTTCGACGCGCCGCACGGCCGGCATCGACGGCCCGCGCCCATCCGAACACCGGTGCGCGCGGGCCGACTCATTTCCGCGAGGCGCGGGCAGTTTCGCGGCCTCGCCATCGGAGCGGTGGATGAAGGGCATCAAGGTATTCGTGACGGGCGCGGCCGGCTACATCGGCGGCTCGGTGGCCGCACGGCTGGTATCGGAAGGGCATGTCGTCACCGGGCTGGCGCGCGACGGCGGGAAGGCTGCGACGCTCGCGGCGGCCGGCATCATGCCGGTCATCGGCACGCTCGACGACACCGCGTTGCTGCATGCGTTCGCGAGCGACGCGGACTGCGTGATCAACGCGGCGAGCAGTGACCACCGCGCATCGGTCGAGACGATCGTCGCGGCGCTGAGCGGCTCGGGCAAGACGTTCCTGCATACGAGCGGCACCAGCGTGATCGCGGACGACGCACAGGGCGCGCACGGCGACGCGCCGGTGTTCGACGAAGCGACGCCGGTCGTCGCGCCGGCCAAGCCCGAGCGCCGTGCGATCGATCGGCTCGTGATGTCGGCGGCAACGCTCGGCATCCGCTCGGCGGTGATCTGCAACAGCATGATCTACGGCGACGGGCTCGGCATCCGGCGCGACAGCGCGCAGCTTCCGCTGCTCGCGGCGATCGCGCGCGAGGCCGGCGCGGTCCGCGTGATCGGCAAGGGGTTGAACCGCTGGTCGAACGTGCATGTCGAGGACGTCGCCGATCTCTACGTGCGCGCGATGCGGCACGCGGCGCCCGGCGCGCTGTATTTCGCGGAGAACGGCGAAGCGTCGTTCGCGGACATCGGCGCGGCGCTCGCCGCGCGTCTCGGTTTGCCGTCGGTCGTCGAGTGGGACATCGCCGAGGCCGAGCAGGTGCTCGGCCACTCTCGCGCGCATTTCTCGCTGGCGTCGAACAGCCGCGTGAAAGCCGTGCGCGCGCGGCAGGAACTCGGCTGGGCGCCGCAGCATGGCGCGATGCAGGACTGGATCCGCCACGACATGCCGATCGCGGCCTGACGCCGCAGAATTGCTTCGCGGCACGCAGCACGCAGCACGCAGCACGCAGCACGCAACACGCAACACGCAACACGCAACACGCAACACGCAACACGCAACACGCAACACGCGCCCTCCCGGGCGCGTGCGGCCCCGGCCCGCGATCGCATTGATCGGACAATAGTAGCCGCGCATTCTTGAATCTGAATCAACTATGATTCGCGCCGGCTCCCGCTTATCAAACGGGCGCTGCGGCACTATCGTGACGATTCTGAAACCGTCACCGATTCCCGACCATGAAGACCACCCTCGACGAGATGCTCGCATTCGTGACCATCGCCGATACCGGCTCGTTGACGGGGGCGGCGGACAAGCTCCATCAGCCGACGTCGGTGATGAGCCGGATCCTGCGGCGTCTCGAGGAAAAGCTCGACACGACGCTGATCCGCCGCACGACGCGCCGGCTCGAAGTGACGGAAGAGGGCACGCTGTTCCTCGAATACGCGCGCGAGATCATCGCGTCGGTCGAATTCGCCGAGGAACAGCTCGCCAGCCAGCGCGAGAAGCCGGCCGGGCGGTTGCGCATCAACGCGGCGATGCCGTTCATGCAGCACGTGATCGCGCCGATGATGCCGGGCTTTCGCGAAGCGTTTCCGGCGATCGCGGCCGAACTGCATACCAGCGACGAAATCATCGACCTGCTCGAACAGCGCACCGACGTCGCGATCCGGATCGGCGAGCTGCGCGATTCGACGCTGCATGCGCGCAAGCTCGGCAGCAGCCGGCTGCGCATTCTCGCGAGCCCCGCGTACCTGGAGAAGGCCGGCGTGCCGACGCACGTGGCCGATCTCGCGAACCACACGCTGCTCGGCTTCGTGCAGCCCGAAACGCTGAACCACTGGCCGCTGCGCACCGCGGACGGCGACGTATACCGGATCCATCCCGCGCTGCAGGCGTCGAGCGGCGAGACGCTGCTGACGCTCGCGCTGAACGGCGCGGGCATCGTGTGCCTCGCCGACTACATGACGGGCACCCATCGCCGCGATGGCAGCCTCGTCGAGGTGCTGGTCGACGACACGACCGAATTCCGCCAGCCGATTCATGCGGTCTACTATCGCAACGCGACGCTGTCGTCGCGCATCGTCAGTTTTCTGGACTACTTGAGCGCACAGCTGAAGGAAGGCGGCGATATCGACTGAAGGGGCGCGCAAACCGCCGCTCGTCTCGTGCGAAGGGCGACGTGTTCGATCGATATCGGGCACGTCGCCCTTTTTTCATGGCGACCGACCCGACCGATGCGCCGCACCAGCCGCATCGCACCAACCCGCCTACTGCCCGAGCGCGGTCATCAGCCTGACCTGCGCGAGCATCTCGTCGGTGCGCGCCTGCGCGAGCGAATCCTCGGCCGCGAGCAGCGAGCGCTGCACCTCCAGCGTGTCGATGAACGCCGATTCGCCGCTGCGCCACGACCGGTTGATCTGCGCATAGGCATCGCGCGCATTCGACGCCGCGCGTTCGAGGCGCTCGGTCCGGCTGTGATCGCGGGCGGTCGCGGCCAGCGACGTTTCGACGTCGCTGACCGCGCCGAGCACGGCGGAGCGATAGGCGGCGACGGCCTGATCGGCCTGCGCGCGTCGCAACGCGACGATGCTGCGGCGCCGTCCGCCGTCGAACAGCGGCGCGCTCGCGCCGGCGCCGGCCATCCAGGCGAGCGAACGCGCGAGCGTCGCGCCGGAGAAGCCGTCGACGGCCGCACCGATCACGCCGATCAGCTGCAGGTGCGGCTTGAGATCGGCTTCGGCCACGCCGATGCGCGCATACGCGGCGACGACCCTCGCTTCGGCGGCGCGCACGTCGGGCCGGCGGCGCAGCAGGTCGGCCGGCGTGCCGATGCCCGGCGCCGCTGCCGTCCATACCGGCCCCGGCGCGGGCGGATCGAGTTGCGCATAGACGTCCTGCGGCGTCGCCGCGGTGATGATCGACAAGCGGTGAATCGCGGCCTGCCGCTGCAACTGCAGCGCGGGCAACTCGGCGAGCGTGGTTTCCGCCTGCGCGGCGGCGCGGTCGACGTCGGCGATCGGCACGACGCCCGCGTCGAACAGGCGCCGCGTCGATGCCTCGGTGCCGCGCTGACTTTCCGCGTTCGCCTCGACCAGCGCGAGCCGCTGCTCGAGCCCGCGCACCGTCACGTAGGTGCGCACGGTTTCGTCGATCGTCGCGATCCGCACGGCCGCCGCGTCGTTCTGCGCGGACGCGATGTCGGCGTCGGCGGCCGACACGCCCTGGCGGATGCGCCCGAAGATGTCGATTTCCCACGCGACGCTCGCATTCAGGTCGAACGCATTGCCGGTCGTCGGCGTGTCGGTCGGGAACGCCTGCGACGCGGACAGCCGCCGGCGGCCGGCATCCGCATTCAGGTCGAGCGACGGGAACCACTGCGACGCGGCGCCGATCCGTACCGCGCGCGCCGCGTCGATGCGCGCGACCGCCGCCTTCAGGTCGAGGTTGTTCGCGAGCGCGCGATCGACCAGCCGGTCGAGAATCGGATCGTGAAAGCCGTGCCACCACGCGTCGGTCGCGGCGGCAGGGCCGGCGGCGACGAGATCCGCGTTCGCGTAGGTCGCGGCGAGCGGCGGCGGGGCGACGGTGGCGACCGGCGCGCTCGTGCACGCGGTCAGGACGGCCGCCGCGGACAGCGCAGCCACGAGTCGGATGAATTTCATTGCACCACCTCCGCGGCCGCCGCCGCGACGCCGGATTTGCGCGTCGCGAGCCGGCGGACCAGCACATAGAACACAGGCGTGAACAGCAGCCCGAAGAACGTCACGCCGATCATCCCGAAGAACACGGCTGCGCCGACCGCCTGGCGCATTTCCGCGCCGGCGCCTTCGGAGATCACGAGCGGCAGCACACCGAGAATGAACGCGAGCGACGTCATCACGATCGGGCGCAGCCGCTGCACGCACGCGTCGACCACCGCGTCGACCAGCTCCCGGCCGTCGGCCTCGAGCTGCCGCGCGACCTCGACGATCAGGATCGCGTTCTTCGCGGCGAGCCCGACCAGCACGATGAAGCCGATCTGCGTGAGGATGTTCACGTCCTGGCCGAGCGCGCGCACGCCGAGCGACGCGGCCAGCAGGCACATCGGCACGATCAGCAGGATCGACACCGGCAGGCTCCAGCTGCCGTACTGCGCGGCGAGCACCAGATAGACGAGCAGCACGCACAGCGGGAACACGAGCAGCCCCGTGTTGCCGGCCGTGGTCTGCTGGTACGACAAGTCGGTCCATTCGAACGAGATGCCCGGCGGCAGCACCTGCTTCGCGAGCGTCTCCATCGTCTTGATCGCAAAACCGGAACCGAGGCCGGGTGCGGTATCGCCGTTGATCTCGGTGGCCGGATACAGGTTGTAGCGCGGTGCGCGATCGACGCCGAGCGTGTCGTCGATGCGCGTGACGCTGCCGATCGGCACCATGTCGCCGTCGCGGTTGCGCACCTTCAGGCGCCCGAGGTCGGAGGCCGTCACGCGGAACGGCAGGTCGGCCTGCGCGGTGACGCGATAGGTGCGCCCGACGATGTTGAAGTCGTTGATGTAGGTCGAGCCGAAATACGTTTCGACCGCATCGTTGATCTCCTGGCTCGGCACGCCGAGCATCTCCGCCTTCTCGCGATCGAGCTCGACGTGAACCTGCGGACTCGTCGCCGAGTAGGGCGTGTAGACGCCGACCATGCCGGGCGTGCGGTTCGCGGCTTCGACGAGATCCTGCGTCGCCTTCGCGAGCGCGGCCGTGCCGAGGCCGTTGCGGTCTTCGAGCCGCATCGCGAAGCCGCCCGTGCTGCCGAGGCCCTGCACCGGCGGCGGCATCGCGACGACGATCGACGCTTCGGTGATGCCCGCGAGGCGCTTGCGCAGCTCGGCCGCGATCGTCTCGATGGTGAGGCCCTGCGCCTTGCGTTCGGGCCAGGGCTTGAACACCGGGAACAGGCCGGCGCTGTTCGCCGAATTCGTGCCGGTGGCCGCGTTGACGCCGGAGAACACCGGCACGCGCGCGACGCCCGGCACCGACAGCGCGATGTCCTCGATCTTGCGCGCGACCGCGCTCGTGCGTTCGAGCGTCGCGCCGTCGGGCGTGCGTACCAGCACCACCAGGTAGCCGCGATCCTGCGCGGGAATGAAGCCCTTCGGGCTCGATACCAGCAGATAGCCGGTCGCCGCGATCAGCACGACGTACAGCACGCTCATCGCGGGGATGATCCGCACGAGCTTCCTGACCAGCGCGCCGTAGGCGTCCGACACGCGCTGGAACACGCGGTTGAATGCATCCGCGAAACGCTGCACCGCGCACATGAGCGGCGCAAGCAGCGCGGCCGTGCGCGACGTCGACGCCGGCGCATCGTGCGCGGGGTCGTGCGCCTTCAGCATCATCGCGGACAGCGCGGGCGCGAGCGTGACCGACGTGAAGAACGAGATCGCGGTCGACACGGCGATCGTCACGCCGAACTGGCGGAAGAACTGGCCGGAGATGCCCGGAATGAACGAGGTCGGCACGAACACCGCGCACAGCACCAGCGTGATCGCGAACAGCGCGCCGCCGACTTCCTTCATCGTCAGCAGCGTCGCATCGCGCGGCGCGGCGCCGGCCGCCAGGTGCCGCTCGACGTTCTCGACCACGACGATCGCGTTGTCGACGACGATCCCCACCGCGAGCACGAGGCCGAACAGCGTCAGGTTGTTGATCGAGTAGCCGAGCACGGCCATCGCCGCGAACGTGCCGACCAGCGACACCGGGATCGACAGGATCGGGATGATCGAAGGCCGCCAGCCCTGCAGGAACAGCAGCACGACGAACACCACGAGCACGACGGCCTCGTAGATGGTCTTCACGAGTTCGTGGATGCTGTCGCCGATGAACGCGGTCGGGTTGTAGCCGATGTTGTAGACGATGCCCTTCGGGAACGCCTTGCCGAGTTCGGTCATCTTCTTCTCGACCGCGTCCATCGTCGCGACCGCGTTCGCGCCGGGCTGCTGCAGCACCTGCAGCGCGATGGTCGGGTGGCGCAGCATGTAGCTGTCGGTCGCGTACGCGAGCGCGCCGACCTCGATGCGCGCGACGTCCTTCAGCCGCACGAGACGCCCGTCCTGCCCCTGCTTGACGACGATGTCGCTGAAATCCTCGGGCCGCTTCAGGCGCCCTTCGAAGATCAGGTTCGGCTGGAACGCCTGATTCGTGATCGGCGCCTGCGCGACCACGCCGCCCGCGAGCTGCGTGTTCTGCGCGCGCACCGCGGCGATGAGGTCGCGCGGGCTCAGGCCGAACGACGCGACACGCTCCGGGTCGAGCCAGATGCGCATCGAGTATTCGCGCGCGCCGAGCGGGTTGATGTCGCCGACGCCGTCGATCCGCTTCAGCACGTCGGCGACGTTGCGGATCGCGTAGTTCGACACGTACAGCGGATCGTAGCGCTGGTCGGGCGAGTAGATGAAGATCGTGCCGAGCTGCGTCGGCGACGACTTGCGGACCGACACGCCGCTGCGCTGCACGGGCTCGGGCAGGCGCGGCGTCGCGAGCGCGACGCGGTTCTGCACCAGCACCTGCGCCTTGTCGACGTCGGTGCCGGGCTTGAACGTCGCGGTGATGTTCAGGCTGCCGTCGGAGGTCGCCTGGCTGTACATGTACAGCATGTCCTCGACGCCGTTCACTTCCAGTTCGATCGGGGTCGAGACAGTCTGCGACACGGTTTCCGCGGACGCACCCGGGTAGCTCGCCTGGATCACGACGGTCGGCGGCGCGATGTCCGGATACTCGGACACCGCGAGCGAGAAATAGGCCAGCGCGCCGGCGATGGTCAGCACGATCGACAGGACGATCGCGAGCACCGGCTGCTGGACGGACAGGCGGCCGAGGTTCATTGCGCGCTCCCGGTCGCGGTGCTGGACGAAGCGGTTGCGTTCGCAACGTTTTCTGAATTCGTCGCATTCGCCATCTGCGCCGCATCGATCGCGCGCGGCACCGCGTTGACCTGATCGCCGGCCTGCACGCGCTGGAAGCCGTCGACGATCACGCGGTCGCCGGCCTTCAGCCCCGCATCGATTTCGCGCAGGTTGCCGAACAGGCGGCCGGGCGTCACCGGGCGCACCGACACGGTGCCGTTCGCGTCGACGAAATACAGCACGCGGCGCGTCGCGTCGGTCGCGACGGCCGAATCCGGCACGAGCAGCGCCGCGTGCGCGACGCGGCTCGACAGCGACACGCGGCCGAACTGGCCGGGGCTCAGGCGTCCGTCCGGATTCGCGACGCGTGCGCGCTGGCGCAGCGTGCCGGTCGAGTTGTCTAGGCGGTTGTCGACGAAATCCATCGTGCCCGACAGCGACGGCTTCGCGTCGCCCGGCAGCGCGATCGCCACCTGTCGCGACGACGCGCTGCCGCCATGTTGCGCGGCTTCGCGCGTGTAGCGCAGATAGCTTTCCTCGTCGACGTCGAAGTAGATGTCGATCGGGTCCTGCGACACGATCGTCGTCAGCACCGTGGCTTCGCTGTCGCCGCCCTTCACGAGGTTGCCCTCGCTGACGCGCTTGCGGCTGATGCGCCCCGACATCGGCGCGACGATGCGCGTGAACGACAGGTCGAGCCGCGCGCGTTCGAGCGCGCCTTGCGCGCTCGTCACGTCGGCCTGCGCGCTTTGCACGGCCTGGCGGCGCTGGTCGTACAGGCTCTGCGCGATGGTGTCGGTCTTGATCAGGACGCTGGCCCGCTCGAAATCCTGCCGGCTCAGCTTCAGTTGCGACTGCGCGCGCTCGAGCGTGCCTTGCGCGGCCGTCACCGCCGCCTGGTACGGGCGCGGATCGATGACGAACAGCAGGTCGCCTTTTTTCACGGTCGCGCCGTCCTGGAACGCGACGCGTGCGAGATAGCCGCTCACGCGCGGGCGCACGTCGACCGTGTCGACCGCTTCGAAGCGGCCCGTGTAGACGTCGACGTCGTTCACGTCGCGCGCGACGGGCGCGCTGACGATCACGTTCGGCTTCGGGGCCGGCGCGGTGTCGTCCGACCGGCAGCCCGTCAACGCGAGCAATGCGGCGAGCGGAAGGGCGGCCAGCACGGCCGGTCGCGCGAAGCGCTTCAATCCTGGGTAGCTGTTCATGTTGTTCGGGGTATCGAATGACGCGCACGGCGCCGGATGGTGCGCAGTATCGTGCGTGGCGAGCGATGGATAAACGGACGCGGCGTCATAAGAACTTGTACTGCGCAGTCACGAATCGCGCGGTGCGGCGACGATGCGCGCGGCAGGGGCGTGATGCGGGAAGCGGCGCGACGACGCGCGGCCCGAATGCCGGTTCAGGCGATTCGGGCCGGCGATGCGGAGGGGACGGACGAGCGAGGGCGCGTGGCGGGCAAGGTGCTCGCGCGCGTCGACGCCGCTCAATGACCGCGATAGATCGAGTCGAGGCCGTTGGTCGTCAGTGCGCGGCCGGATGCGCTGGTGCCGGTGCCTTCGCTGCCGTAGCCGGTCGTGTCGGCTGCCGGTGCGGTGTTCGATGCCGCTTGCGCGACGGCGTTTTCACGCACGCGCTTTTCGGCGGCGAGGATCGCGACCGGATACTGGTTGTGGTCCAGTGCCGGCGTATAGCCGACGGCCGCGAGGCGGCCCATTTCGGCTTTCACTTCGGCGCGGGTCAGCGGGCGGTCATGCTGCTGCGCGAACGAAACGGCCGGCGTGGCGATGATCAGTGCGGCAAGCGTGGAAGAAACGAGCGTTTTCATCAGGGGTACCTATCGGGTCGAGTGAACCGCAACCACGTCGTCGTCGTTGCGAGTGCTGTCAATATAGGTATCCCGACGCCGCGAAAAAACGGGCCGCCGGCGAAATCATTTTTGACCTGAAATCACGAATCGGCGGTCGATGCAAACGATCGAGCCCGCACACGGCGGCCGGCCGGTCACGCGCGTCCCATGATCCGCGTGCCGAGCGAGATGCCGAGCGCGGACAGCGACGCATTGGCCGCGAGCTGAACGGCCTCCCAGCGCGACAGCGCGGCGTCGAACGCGTTGGCGGGCACGCCGCCGCGCAGCGCCTCGGCAAGACCGACCGCGTTCTCCGCCGCTTTCGCGACACCGGCGGCCGTATGCGGCCGCACGAGGCAGGCCGCGTCGCCGAGCAGCACGGCGCGGCCGAACGCCATGCGCTCGACCGCGAGATCGAGGATCGCCTGGGCGAACGGCGCCTGTGTCGCGTCGACGAGCGCGGCGAGCGTCGGTGCGAGCATCCGGCGGCCGGCGTTCACGAGTTCGAGCCGGTTGTCGTCGCGCATCGCGCCGGGCGGCAGCGAGCCGTCGCGCTGCGTGCCGTCCTGGCCGAGAAACAGCGACGGCAGGCGATCCTGCGCGAGCCGCCGGTACCAGACCCAGTTCACGCGCCGCTTGCCGGGCGCGATCGCGCCGTCGCGGCCGGGCACCAGATAGGTCAGGAACAGATGGGCGTCGCCTTGCTGGAACGTGAAGCGGTCGCGCAGCACCTGCAGCACCGGGTCGGGAAGCAGGTGCTCGTCGACGAGCCCGCGCCACGCGACATACCCCGCGTACGCGGGCCGCGCATCGGGCAGCAGCTGCGCGCGCACGGCCGAGCGGCCGCCGTCGGCGCCGACCAGCAGGTCGGCCTGCTCGACGCGGCCGTCCGAGAAGTGCGCGATCACGCGCGCACCGTCCTGCTCGAACCGGTCGAACGCGACGCCGGCGTGCAGGACGTCGGCGGGCAGCGCGCGCTTCAGCGCCGTGTAGATCACGTTCCAGGCGGTCTGCGTCTGTGGCATGTAGAAGCGCTGCACGATACGGTCGTGTTCGTCGACGTAGATCCGGTCGCCCGAATCGACGCCCGCGTCGCGCGGCACAGGCACGCCGCCGAACGCGAACGCGCGCTCGATCGGCGGCTGCAGCACGATGCCGCCGCCGCGACTGTCGAGATCGTTCGGCGATTGCTCGAACACCTTGACGCGCCAGCCGGCCGCCCGCAGCGCGGTTGCCGTGAACAGTCCGCCTACCGATCCGCCGACGACGATCGCCGACGGGCCCGAAACGTCGCTCATGATTGCTTTCCCCCGATGATTCGCCGCACGCGGCGGTTCAACCTTCCCAGTGCGCGAGGAAGTCGAGCAGCAACGCGTTCACGCGCTCCGGCTGCTCCTCCTGCGGCAGGTGTCCGCACTGCGCGATCGGCTCGGCGCGCAGGTTCGTCGCCATGCTTTCCCATACGGACTTCATGTCGAACAGCTTGCCGACCGCGTAGAAATCCTCGCCCCAGATGGCCATCGTCGGGCAGGCGATCGGGACGTCGGCGTCGACGAGATCCTGCTTCACGTCTTCCGCGTTCGCGCGATAGTCGGCCAGCGCGCCGCGCACGGCGCCCGGGCGCCGGTACGCACGCACGTACGTGTCGAACGCGTCGCCGGAGATCGCGTGCGGGTTGTAGCACCAGTCGGAGAAGAAGTGGCTCAGCCACTCGGCTTCCTTGCCGGCGATCAGTGCCTCGGGCAGGTCCGGCACCTGATGGAACAGGAAGAACCAGTACGCGCGCGCGGTTTGCGCGGTCATGTTCTGCGCGACGATGCGCGTCGGCACGTTGTCCATCACGACGAGCCGGTCGACGCGCTCGGGGAAGTCCTTCGAGAAGCGCGTGGCGACACGCGCGCCGCGATCGTGGCCGACGAGCGCGATGCGGCCGATGCCGAGCGCATCGAGCAGCCCGGCTACGTCGCGCGCCATGTTGCGCTTGTCGTAGCCGGCGGCAGGCTTGTCGGTTTCGCCGTAGCCGCGCAGGTCGGGCGCGATCACGCGGTAGCGCCGCGCGAGCGCCGGGATCTGGAAGCGCCACGCGAAGCTGGTTTCCGGGAAGCCGTGCAGCAGCACGACGACGGGCCCGCTGCCGGCATCGATGTAGTGCTGGCGGATGCCGTTCGCGGTGACGGTGTGATGCGTGATCGAAGGCGCGTCGTGGGTCATCGGGTGGTCCCTGTCCGGTTCGGTGTGCGCGCAGCCGGAGGCGGGCGCAGATGCCGTTCGAGGATAGGCGAAGCGATCGGCGCGCCGGATAAATTGTTCTGAAATCGTCTGGCGGCGCGCGCCGGCCCGGATTACGCGCGCCGGCGGCGCCGGCCGCCCGCGCCGGATGCGAGCTGCTTCAGCGTAGCGGGAGTGCCGTGGAGAAACGCATCGACCAGCCGTTCGATTTCGGTGTCGAGATCGTCGGGCACCGGCAGGCCATAGACCCACTTGCGGACGCCGAAATAGAAGATGCTCGCGTGCAGGCTCCAGACCAGTTCGATTTCCGCGTTGCGCTGTGCCTCGGTCGCCGGCGTCGCGATGTCGTACTCGTGCCGCAACTCGCGCAGCACCGGCAGGAACACGCGTTCGCGCAGCCGCGACAGGTAGCGCGTGTTGAAACCCTCGCGGCTGAGGCCCGCGAAGATGAAGGTGCGGATCCATTCGCGCCGCAGGATGGTTTGCGCGTACGCGCGATAGAACGTGACGAGCCGTTCCTGCAGCGGGACCGTGCGGTCCGCGATCAGTTTTTCCCAGTCGGAGTTCCACGTGTAGATCTCGTCGTACACGCGGTCGATCAGCGCTTCCTTGCTCGGGAAGTACCGGTACAAGAGCGGCTGGGTGACGCCGATTTGCCGCGCGAGTTCGCGCGTGCTGCCGGAAAAGCCGTGCGTCGCGAAGTGCTCGATCGCCTTCTCGACGATCTGCCGCTCGCGCGCTTCCGGCGCGAGCCGGCGGCCCGGCGTGACGGCGTTGCCGTCGGCGTCCGTCCCGCGCTCGCGGGCCGGCGTGCTGCGTTTTCTTTCGGTCATGCATCGGCTCCTGATGGCGCGCTTAAGCTATCGATCGAAAAATAACACGATCGGACCGTGCGGGCCGATCGCTGCGCCGCGGTCGCTGCGATGCGGGAGCGTTTGCCTAAGCGTACCGCGTCGCGTCGACCCCGCAGTCCGGCCGGGCGTCCGGGCGGCATATTCAGGAAAATTCAGGGCCGCCGCCATGACATTAAGACGTTCCTTAACTAGTCTTGCTTCCGAACCGCCGTTGGGACCGGACGCCAGTCGGCGCACCGGGCCGTGCGGCGCAACCGGAGCGGAACATGCGTGATCAGATCTCGCCGGACGCAGGCAGCACGTGCGCCGGCGCAACCGTCGCCATCCAGGAGGCCGGGGCATGCCGACGCAGCCGGTAACCGCGGCCGTGGCGCCCGACCACGTGCGCGGCGAGGACGTGTTTCTCGCGTCGATCGCCGGCTACGTCGACACGCTCGGCTTCGTCGCGCTGTTCGGCCTGTTTACCGCGCACGTCACCGGCAACTTCATCCTGATCGGCTCGGGGCTCGCCGGCGTCGGGCAAGGGCTCGTGATCAAGTGGCTCGCATTCCCGGCCTTCATCGCCGGCATCGTCGGCGCGCGCGTGCTCGACCACCGGATGCGATCGCTCGGCCACGGCCCGCGCGCGCGTTCGCTGTATGCACTGCAGGCCGTGCTGCTGGCCGGGTTCATGCTGGCCGGCGTGATGGCGTCGCCGATCGCGGACGCCGACGCGCCGCGCACGATCCTCTGCGGCCTGCTCGGCGCCGCGGCGATGGGTGTCCAGAACGCGCACGGCCGGCTGACGGCACGCTCGGTCGTCGCCAACACGGTGATGACGGGCAACGTCACGCAGGCGGTGATCGATGCGTTCGACTGGCTCGTGCCGCTTGCCGCGCCGGCCGAACGCGAAGCCGCGCGCGTGCGGCTGCGGCGCACGCTGCCGCCGGTCGCGGGCTTCGCGCTCGGGGCCGGCGCGGGGGCCGCGGCCTATGTGTCCGCCGCGTTCTGGGCGCTGGCGTTGCCGCTCGCGGCCTTGTGCTTCCTCGCCTACCGATCCGGCCGGCCCGACGACGGGCCGGCGTCACGCTGAATCCGCGCGCGGCGTATGGCCGCGCTTGTCATTTTCAAGGAGATTTCGATGATTGCACTGAAGTTGCGACAGGTATTGCGGATGATGGCCGCATCGACGGCCATGTTCGGCGCATTGCTGGCGAGCGCGCCGGCCCACGCGGACGAGACGCGCCTGCTCGATACCTCGTCAGGGAAGGTGCCGGCCGTCGCGGTCGGCCCGCAATACGACACGACGCACGTGTGCGTCGCGCCGGAAGACTTCGACCGCTTCACCGACAGCTTCGTCGCGACGTTCGGCGGCAAGAAGTCGCAGCAGGGCGTGTTCCAGGTCACGCCGACGCCGAGCCAGACGATGTCGCAGCTCGTGCTGACGCCGGTCGGCACGATCTCGGTGTTCGGCTTCAAGACGCCGATCCCGTATCCGTTCTGCGAGGAGCGCACCGGCTATCTCGTCACCGACATGGACGTCGCGATGAAATCGGCGCGCGCGCACGGCGCGGACGTGGTCGTCGACACGTTCCCCGATCCGATCGGCCGCGACGCGATCATCCGCTGGCCGGGCGGCGTGAACATGCAGCTGTACTGGCACACCCAGGCGCCGCACTACGACCCGCTGCAGACGGTGCCGGAGAACCGCGTGTACGTGTCGCCGGAAAGCGCGAGCAAGCTGGTGCACGACTTCGTCGCGTTCTCGCGCGGCAAGGTCGTGTCCGACGTGCGCAAGGCGCCGGGCATCGAGATCGGCCGGCCGAACGACACGTATCGCCGCATCCGCATCGAGTCGGGCTTCGGCAAGATGACGGTGCTGGCGACCGACGGCCGTCTGCCGTATCCGTTCGGGCGCGAAATGACGGGCTACGAAGTGCCGGACCTCGCCGCCACGCTGGAGAAGGCCAAGGCCGCCGGCGTGACCGTGCTGGTGCCGCCCTTCACGTCGGACGGGCGCGATGCGGCGCTCGTGCAGTTCCCGGGCGGATATGTCGCCGAGATCCACGCGCGGTCGAAATAATGGCGCATCGGGCGATGAGGCGGGCGTGGCGGGGCGTGCTGCCGGCCGCCGTGCTGGCGGGCGGCGTCGCGACGTACGCCGGGACGGCGGCCGCCGCCGAGGATACCGCGGCGCCGGCGCCGGCGCCGGCCTCGGCCGCCGGCACGACGTGCACCGCGAAGCGGCCCGCGGTGCTGTTCAACCGCTGGCAGGAAGACTGGTCGGTGCTCGCGAATCCGTGCGTGCCGCGCAAGCCGCTCGACGGGCTGAAGTACATCCCGCTCGGCGGCGACCCGTCGACCTACCTGTCGCTCGGCGCGAACCTGCGCGAGCGTTTCGAGCTGAACAACGCGCCGCTGTTCGGGCTCGGCGCCGCGCACGACGACAACTACGTGATCCAGCGCGCGACGGTGCACGCGGATCTGCGCTATGCCGGGCATTTCCAGGCGTTCGTCCAGTTCGTCGATGCGCGGCCGTTCGGCAAGGACACGGTCGGTACGGTGGACAAGGATCAGCTCGACATCGAGCAGGCGTTCGTCGCGTATGTCGATCAGCTGGGCGGCGGCACGTTCAAGGCGCGTGTCGGCCGGCAGGAGATGGCGTTCGACCTGCAGCGGTTCGTGTCGGTGCGGGACGGCCCGAACGTGCGCCAGGCATTCGACGCGCTGTGGGCGGATTACGAAATCGGCAAGTGGCGGCTGATCGGCTATGTGACGCGCCCGGTGCAATATCGCAACGACGCGGTGTTCGACGACGTGTCGAACCGTCACCTGAGATTCGACGGCGTGCGCGTCGAGCACAGCGGCGTGGGACCCGGCGAACTGTCGGCCTACTGGTCACGCTATACGCGCGACAACGCGCGCTATCTCGCCGGCGCCGGCACCGAGCGGCGCGACGTGTTCGACATGCGCTACGCGGGCAAGTCTTCCGGGTTCGACTGGGACGCCGAAGCGATGCTGCAGACCGGCCACATCGGCCAGGACACGATCGGCGCATGGGCCTTTGGCGCGCTCGGTGGCTACACGTTCGCGACAGCGCCGGGCACGCCGCGCATCGGCATCCAGGTCGACGGCGCGTCGGGCGACAAGCATCCCGGCGACGGGCGCATGGGCACGTTCAATCCGCTGTTCCCGAACGGCTATTACTTCACGCTCGCCGGCTACACCGGCTACAGCAACCTGATTCACGTGAAGCCGTCGCTGACGTTCAAGCCGGCCGGCAACGTGACGGTGCTGACCGCGGTCGGTTTCCAGTGGCGCCAGACGACCGCCGATGCGATCTACGGGCAGGGGATGCAGGCGGTTCCCGGTACGGCCGGCAAGGGCGGCGCGCGCACGGGCATGTATGCGCAGGCGCGCGTCGACTGGCTCGTCAATGCGAACGTGGCGCTGGCGGTCGAGGCCGTGCATTTCCAGGTCGCCGATTCGATTCGCGCGCTCGGCGCGCGCAATGCCGACTACGTCGGCATGGAGGCGAAGTTCGGCTGGTAACGCGGCAAGCCGCGCCGCGTCGCGCGGCTCACGGCTGCGCGCGTGCGAGCGCCTCGACGAAATCGATGAACGCGGTGACGCGCTTCGAGCCGCGCTGATTCGGCAGGTACAGCGCGGTCACGACCGAGCGCGCCGCATCGGGCGTGACGTCGTACGCTTCGAACAGCCTGCGCAGGCGGCCCGACTGGACATCGGCATCGACGAGCCAGTCGGGCAGCAGCGCGATGCCGGCGCCGTCGAGCACGGCCTCGCGCAACACTTCACTGTGATTCGATTTCAGGCGCCCGGCGACCAGCACCCGCGTCGTGCCGTGCGCATCGGCGAACGACCACGCCTGCTGGTCGCCGCCGAAGTGAAAGCGCACGCACGCGTGATCGACCAGTTCGCCCGGCGTTGCCGGCGTGCCGTGCGCGTCGAGATAGTCGTGGCTCGCGACGACATAGCGCTGGAACGTCGCGAGCTGCCGTGCGACGACCTCCGCGGAAGGCGCCGCTTCGCCGAGCCGGATCGCGACGTCGATCCGGCCGGCGACGAGATCGACGCGTTCGTCGGTGAGCTGCAGGTCGAGATCGAGTTTCGGATGGCGCGCGAGGAAGGCCGCGACATGCGGCGCGATGCGTCGCACGCCGTACGCGACCGGCACCGACACGCGCAGCGGCCCGGACGGCTCGTCGCCGCGATCGGCGACGAGCGCGTCCGCTTCCGCGAGTTCCTCGAGCAGCCGCTTCGCGCGCGCGTAGTACATGGAGCCGGCATCGGACAGCGTGACCTGGCGCGTGGTGCGGTTCAGCAACGCGGTGCCGAGCGACGCCTCGAGCGCATCCACCGCGCGCACGACCGACGAGGCCGCGAGATCGAGACGGCGTCCCGCGCTCGAGAAGCCGCCGGCTTCCGCCACTTCCACGAACGCGCGCAGCGCGGAGAATTTGTCCATGTCGTCGCCTTTGTGCATGCCGCAACGATCCGTTGCGCGCCGTTCGCATTCTATCGCCGGCCGGCAAGCGCTATCGTTGAAACTGCAATCAACAGGAGAGCGCAATGAATTCCGTCGAAGTCACGGTCACCTACGACCTCATCTGCCCGTGGTGCTGGATCGCCGAGCGCAGGCTCGCGGAGGCGATCGACGCAGCGGGGCTGACCGGTGACGTGAAGGTCAGGTTCGTGCCGTTCGAACTGAACCCGGCGATGCCGGCCGCAGGCATCGATCGCAAGGCATACCGCAGCGCGAAATTCGGCAGCTGGGCGCGCTCGCAGGCACTCGACGCGCAGGTGGCCGAGGCCGGCCGCGCGGCGGGCCTGGTGTTCGATCACGCGCGGATCGCGCGTACGCCGAACACCCGGCTCGCGCACCGGCTCGTCTGGTTCGCGCAGCAGCGCGGCAGTGCGGCGGCGCTCGTCGATGCATTGTTCGCCGCATACTTCCGCGACGGCCGCGACATCGGCGATGCGGACGTGCTCGTGGAGATCGCGGCCGGCGCCGGCTTGCCGGGCGATACGGTGCGGGCGTTCCTCGCATCCGGCGAGGGGCTTGACGCGGTGATCGCGCTCGAGACCGATGCGGTGCGCGCAGGCATTGCGTCGGTGCCGTCGACGCGCATCGGATCCACCGTCATCAGCGGCGCGCAACCGGCCGCCGTGTTTCTCGAGGCGTTGCTCGCCGCGCATCACGCGGCCGCCTGACCTGCGGCCGCCGCCGCCGGGGCCGTCGCACCCCGGTCTTCAGAACGTTTCATGTCCGGCTCAGGATTATTGCGCGGGCGGCCGGTACGCTCGACGTCGTGCGGATGTCGCTTGCCGGACCGGCAGGCGCCGCGCGACGTCGATACGCAACCGGGGAAATCGGACATGAACAGGCTCAACCGGCGCATGCATGCGCTGCGCGCGGGCGCCATGCTGCTCGTCGCATGGTGCGTCGGCCTTCTCGCATCGGCCGCGTTCGCCGCCGAGCCGGGCGGCGGCACTCAGCCGCCGGGCTTCTACCGGCAGAAGCTCGGCGACCTGACGATCGTCGCGCTGTCCGACGGTACGCATCCGTTTCCGGTCGATACGGTTTTTCGCGATGTGTCGAAGGACGAGATCCGGCGCGATCTCGATCGGGCCTTTCTCGAGCCGCCGGTGCAAGGGTCGATCAATGCGTTCCTGGTCGATACGGGATCGAAGCGGATTCTCGTCGATACGGGCGCCGGCGTGCTGTACGGCGACTGCTGCGGAAAGCTGCTCGGCAACCTGCGCGCGGCAGGCTACGCGCCCGCGCAGATCGACGAGGTGCTGCTCACGCACCTGCACAAGGATCATGTCGGCGGCATCGTGACGGACGGGCGGATGACCTTTCCGAACGCGGTCGTCCGGGTGAACGAGATCGAGGCGGATTACTGGCTCGACCCGGACCACAAGGCGCAGGCGCCGGCGTTCCTCGCCTCGTTTTTCGATGCGGCGGCCGCGTCGGTCGCGCCATATGTCGCGGCCGGCCGTTTCAGGACGTTTCGTGGCGAAGCGACGCTCGCGCCCGGCGTCCGCGCGGTGCCGATGCCCGGCCATACGCCGGGCCATACGGCCTATCTGATCGAGAGCGGCGATGCGGGACTGCTCGCATGGGGCGACATCGTGCACGTCGCGGCGATCCAGCTGCAGGATCCGGATGCGACCGTCCAGTACGACAGCGATGCCGATGCGGCGCGCCGCACGCGGCACGACGTGCTCGGGCGCGTGGTCGACCGGCGCTATCTGGTCGGCGCCGCGCACATCGCGTTTCCCGGGCTCGGGCACTTGCGCAGGGACGGGGAGCGGTACGACTGGGTGCCGGTCAACTACGACGCGACGCCGCTGCGCTGACCGAATGACGTGCGCGACGGTGTCAGCGCGTCATGCCGCGCCGCCATGCGCCGGGCGGATGGCCGACGATGCGCGCGAAGATGCGGTTCAGGTGGCTCTGGTCGGCGAAACCGCAGACGGCCGCGATTTCCGCGAGCGTCATGTCGGTCGTCTCGATCAGCTGGCGGGCACGGATCACGCGCTGCTCGAGCAGCCACTGATGCGGCGTGCGCCCCGTCGTGCGCGAGAACGCGCGGATGAAATAGCCGCGCGACAGATCGCATTCGCTCGCGACTTCCTCGATCGATACGCCGAGGTTCGCCTTTTCCATCAGCAGTTCCTTCGCGAGCGCCGTCTTGGCCGGCGACAGCAGGCCCTTGCGCTGCAGGTCGCGCGCCTGTGCATTGCCGTAGCGGCTGGCGAGATGCGCGCCGATCGCGACTCCCATCTGCTCGACGAACAGCGTATTGAGCGCGCCCGGCACGTCGAGGCTGTCGGCGACCGCGTGCGCGAGATGGCCGAGCACCGGGTCCTGCACGTCGGGCGCGCAGGTCAGGCCACCGATCGCCGTGCCGTCGTGTTCGCGGCCGAGGCGGTCGAGATAGCTGTGCGACAGCTCGATCAGCACGAAATCGAACTTGCCGTACAGGTCGGCGCGGAAATTCCGGGAAAAGTCGCGAATGTAGATCGAGTCGTGCTGGAACCGCCGCTCGGATTTGCCGGCGCCGCTGTAGATCGTGCGGCGATGCCCGCCGTTCAGCGATACGCCGATCAGGAAGCCGCGATCGCTGGCGGCCATCTCGATGCGCTCGAACTGTTCGTCGCGCATGCACTTGCGGTGGAGCGTCACGCCGCCGGCCGACCGCTCGATATCCTTGGACAACAGGCTCGACATGCATCCGAGCGTATCTTTCGGCACCGCCGCGGGCACTGCGGCGAAAGGATCTGACATGACGGAACGTCCTTCAATGGGGTACGGCATACGAGCAGTTTTACGTGCAAGTTTATACGGCACACACATCCGGCTCAGCATAACTTGAATAAATGTCCGCTTGCTGACGAAAAAATCGCCGTCCGGCCGAGCGCCGGCGCCGACGCTCGACCTGCTGGCGGAAGCGACACGTCGAACGATATCGCCCCATTTATATCCGCGCGGCCCGCGTATCCGCCGCGGGCCGAGGCGGCGGGCGCCAGTGCATTTTCGTTCAAGATTTTTATTGATATGGCGTTTAGACTCGGGCCACTTTTTGAGACTTTGCGCCCGCCTGCCGTGCAGGCCGGCGCGGACTCCCGCCCCGGTGAACCGCGTGTTCACATGGCGGTCATCGTGGGGAACCTGGAGGCGGCCATGATCCAGATCGGGAATTTGTCGGTGGATTTCGAGCAGCGCGACATACGCGACCATGGTGCGTCGTTGCGTATCGGCGCGCGTGCGCTCGACATACTGGAAGTATTGCATCGCGCGAACGGCTCCCTCGTCTCGAAGGACGACATCATGGACGCGGTGTGGCCGGGCCTGATCGTCGAGGAGAACCGGCTGCAGGTGCACGTCGCGACGTTGCGCAAGGCGCTGGGCCCGAACCGCGACCTGATCAAGACGGTGCCGGGCCGCGGCTACCTGCTGATCGCGCATCCGCCGGTCGCGCACGCGGTGGCGCCGCGCGCATCCGAGGTTGCGCCCGAGGTTGGGCCCGAGGCGGCCGCGGTACCCCATCCGGCGCCGCTCGTCGGGCGTCAGACCGAGATCGGGCAGATCGTCGACATGCTCGAGCGGGCATCGGTCGTCACGCTGGTGGGCGCGGGCGGCATCGGCAAGACGAGCCTGGCCGAGCGCGTCGCGCATGAACTGCGCGGCCGCGCCGGCGAGCGCGTGCTGTTCGTGGAACTGGCGCGCGCGGCGACGCGCGACGACGTGCTGCGCGCGATCGGCGCGGAACTCGGGCTCGACGCGGATGGCGTGCCGGCCGTCGAACGGATCGGCGAGGCCTTCGCCGCGTCGCGCGGCCTGCTCGTGCTCGACAACGCGGAGCACGTCGTCGACCTGGCGGCCGACCTCGTCGAAACGCTGACGTCGCACGCCGCGCCGCTGCGCGTGCTCGTGACGAGCCGCGAGCCGCTGCATATCTCGGTCGAGGCCGTGTTTCGCGTGAGTCCGCTGGCGGTGCCGGACGCCGATGCGGGCGTCGACGAGATCGCGCGCCATTCGGCCGTCGAGCTGTTCCTCGCGCGGGTTCGCGCGGCCACGCCCGATTGCGCGGTCGATGCGGCCGGCATGCGGCTGATCGGCGACATCTGCCGGCGCCTCGACGGGCTGCCGCTCGCGATCGAGCTGGCCGCCGCGCGGGTCGCGACGCTCGGGCTCGAGGTCGTCGCGGCGCGTCTCGACGACCGGCTGAACCTGCTGACGGGCGGGCTGCGCTCGGCGTTGCCGCGCCACCAGACGCTGCGCGCCACGTTCGACTGGAGCTACGTGCTGCTGGATGCGGCCGCGCGGTCGCTGTTTCGCCGGATGGCCTGCTTCGTCGGCCCGTTTACGTTCGATGCCGCGCGTGATGTCGCGATGGACCCGGGCATGCCGTCCGCCGAAATGATCGCGCTGCTCGGCGAGCTGGTCGCGAAGTCGCTGGTGACCGTCGAGTTCAACGGCGCGCAGGCGCGCTACCGGCTGACCGAATCGACCCGCGCGTACGCGCTCGAAAAACTGCACAACGAAGGCGAGTTCGACACGGTCGCCGCACGTCATGCGCGCTACGAACGCGAGCAGGCGGATGCCGCGATGGCGGCCCAGGCCCAGGCCGCGCATGCGGCCAGCCTGGGTGCCGGCGCGGGCATCGCGCCGCTGCGCGAACTCGCGGTGGCCGGGCCGCCGGCCGCGGAAATCGACGCGCTGGCGCATGCGTTGCTCGAGCCGGCGCGCATGCGCGAAAGTTCGATCCCGGCGAGGCGCGCGCTCGACACGCTCGATGCCGGCGCCCACGGCGCCCACGGCGCCGTCGACGCGGCACGCGAGATGCGCCTGCGCGCGGCCTACGCGGCGGCGCTGCTGCATACCGACGGCGATACGCATACGGCCGCCGCGACGTGGGACAGGACGCTCGGTCTCGCCGGCCGGATCGGCGACGAGGCGTTCGACGCGCGCGCGCTGGTCGGGCTGTGGAACACGATGCTGACGCGCTCCGACATTCATGAATCGCTGCGCTACGCGACGCGCTTCGAGCGGGCCGCGGAGCGGCGCGGCGACCGGCCGCAGCGGCTGCTGGCGGACGCGATGGTCGCGACCTCGCTGCATTACTTCGGCGAGCATGCGCAGGCGCGCGAGCGGCTGGAGGCAGCGACGGCCGAGCTGGCCGTCGCCGGCGAGCCGCCCTGTGCGCAGGCGGCGCTGGGCATCGACGTCGCGACGCTCGGCCGGACGATGCTCACGCGGCTCGTCTGGCTGCAGGGCGATGCGGAATATGCGATGCGGCTGGCCGCGCAGGCGGTCGAATCCGCGCGCCGCAGCGGCTCGGCGCCGGCATTGTGCGTCGTGCTCGGCGCCGCGGCCGTGCCGATGGCGTTGTCCTACGGCGATCACGACGCGATTTCCGATTATCTGGCGACGCTGCGCTCGACCGCCGATGCGCACGGGTTCGACATCTGGCGCAGCCATGCCGAGTGTCTCGCCGGGCAGTTCGACATGCAGGCCGGCCATCCCGGCGCCGGGCTCGCGCGGCTCGAGCCCGCGCTGCGGCGCATCGAAGCGAGCGGCTTCCGGCGTCTGCTCGCGCCGCTGGTCGTCGCCTACGCGGAAGGGTTGACGCGCACGGGTCGCGCGGCCGACGCGTGCACGAAGCTCGACGCGGCGCTCGCGCGCTGCCGCGCGCACGGCGAGCATCTGTTCGTGCCGGAACTGCTGCGCGCGAGGGGGCTGGCGACGCTCGAACAGGCCCGCACCGCCGACCCGGATCTCGCGATCGCGTGCGAAGCCGACGGGCACCGTCACCTGCTGATGGCGATTCATGCGGCGAACGGCCAGGGTGCCGCGATGTGGGCGCTGCGCGCGACGCTGGACCTGGCCGATCACCTGATCGAGCGCGGGCGCACCGCGCAGGCGTCGTCGCTGGTGGCCGACCTGTCCGGGCATGTCGACGCGCAATCGCGGGCGTTCGACGTGCGCCGCCTGGCGCGCCTGCAGAACTTCGTTCGCCCGGAGACGGCTGCGTCGACGGGCCTGACGCGCAGGCGACGCGAGGCGGCGGATGCGATGCAGTCGGCGGCGTAACGGCGTGCCGGGCCCGCGCCGGGCGCCGTCGCGTCCGCGCGCCGCGGCGCGGCGGCCTGATCGTGCAATGTTCAAGGGGGAAGGGATGGTCGGTGTATCGTCAAACCGGGTGCATGCCGCGTGCGGCCGCATGCCGGCGTTCGGCGCGAGCAGGGGGGGCTGACGGTGCTCGACACGACGGCATTCGCCGAAGCGGCGGACCTCATCGTCTACAACGGCAAGATCGCGACGCAGGACGCGCGGCAATCGTTCGTGACCGCGCTCGCGGTGAAGGACGGCCGGATCCTCGCGAGCGGCAGCGGCCGCGACGTGCTGCGCCACGCGCGCGACGGCACGCTGCGCATCGACCTGAACGGCCGCACCGTGATCCCGGGCCTGAACGATTCGCACCTGCACATGATCCGCGGCGGCCTGAACTTCAACCTGGAGCTGCGCTGGGACGGCGTGCCGACGTTGGCCGACGCGCTCGGCATGCTGCGCCGCCAGGTGCTGCGCACGCCCGCGCCGCACTGGGTGCGCGTGGTCGGCGGCTGGACCGAATTCCAGTTCGCGGAAAAGCGCGGGCCGACGGTGGCCGAGCTCAACGCGATCGCGCCCGACACGCCGGTCTTCATCCTGCACCTGGGCGACAGCGCGCTGCTGAACGCGGCCGCGCTGCGCGCGATCGGCTACGGCCGCGACACGTCCGATCCGCCCGGCGGCGAGATCCAGCGCGATCGCCTCGGCCGGCCGACCGGCATGCTGATCGCGCGCCCCGACATGGGCATCCTGCATGCGGTGCTCGAGCGCGCGCCGAAGCTCGGCCACGACGACCAGATCAATTCGACGCGGCATTTCATGCGCGAACTGAACCGTTTCGGCGTGACGAGCACGATCGACGCGGGTGGCGATTTCCAGGCCTATCCGGACGACTACGCGGCGGTCATGGCGCTCGCGAAGCGCGGCGAACTGACGGTGCGCATCGCGTACAGCCTGTTCGTGCAGCAGGCGGGGCGCGAGCTCGACGACTACGCGCGGTGGGTGACGCTGGCCAAGCCCGGCGACGGCGACGCGTTCCTGCGGATGAACGGCGCCGGCGAACTGCTGGTGTATTCCGCGGCCGATTTCGGCAATTTTCTCGAACCACGCCCCGACCTGCCCGACGCGCTCGAGGCGGAACTGGCCGCCGTGGTCCGGCTGCTGGTGCGGCACCGCTGGCCGTTCCGGCTGCACGCGACCTACGACGAATCGATCGGCCGCTTCCTGAACGTGCTGGAAGCCGTGAACCGCGAGCTGCCGTTCGACGGGCTGCGCTGGTTCTTCGATCATTGCGAGACGATCTCGGATGCGAACATCGCGCGTATCGCCGCGCTCGGCGGCGGCGTGACGGTCCAGCACCGGATGGCGTTCCAGGGCGAGTACTTCATCGCGCGCTACGGCGCGGAAGCGGCCGCGCGCACGCCGCCGATCCGCGCGATGCTGGCGGCCGGGCTGCCGGTCGGCGCGGGTACCGATGCGACGCGCATCGCGAGCTACAACCCGTTCCTGTCGCTGTACTGGATGGTGTCCGGGCGCACCGTCGGCGGCACGGCGCTTTACCCCGAATGGAACCGGCTCGGCCGGATGGAAGCGCTGCGCCGCTATACGGTCGGCAGCGCGTGGTTTTCGAACGAAGACGATCGCAAGGGCGCGCTGGTGCCCGGCCAGTACGCGGATTTCGCCGTGCTGACGGACGACTACTTCACGATCGACGAGGCGCAGATCAAGACGCTCTCCTCGGTGCTGACCGTCGTCGGCGGCAAGGTCGTGCATGCGGCCGACGAGTTCGAGCCGCTGGCGCCCCCGCCGTTGCCGGTCAGCCCCGCGTGGTCGCCGGTGGTCGAATTCGGCGGTTTCGGCCGGCGTCGTCCCGCGGCGGCGGCGTCGCTGCGCGCGGCGGGCGGCGGCGGCGCGGATGGCGCCCGCGCGGATGCCGGTGCCGTGCGCGGCCCAGCGGCGCGTTTCGCGCGGCGCCTGCAGGTGGCTGCGCGGGAAGTCGTCGAGCAGTGCGAAGCATTCGGTTATCCCGGCGTCGCCTCGTAGGCGGCAGGTCGGCGGGCCGGCGCGTGCGGCCCGATGAACAGACAATTTTCCGCCCCGGCGCGGGGCAGAAGGAGACGAGATGAGTGGAGCGCCGACGTGCGCACCCGCCGATGACGAAGTCGCCGGCGTTCGCATTCCGCGGACGCCGATGGCGATCGAAGCGGCCGAAGCGGCGTGTGCATCGTTGCCGCCGGTGCTGACCGGTCACGCATGCCGGGTGTTCGTCCTGGCGTCGCTTGCCGCGCGCCGTGCCGGCGAGACGCTCGATGCCGATGCGCTGTACGTGGCCGCGATGTACGCGAACATGGGACTGAGCCCCGCCTATTGCCGCTCGAGCGCGCGCTACGAGGTCGACAGCGCCGATGCCGCGCACGCGTTCCTGCTGCGGCATCACACGTCGCAGCGTCAGTGCGACGACGTGTGGCGCGCGATCGCGCTGCATACGACGCCCGGTGTGGCCGCGCGCGTCTCGCCGCTGGCGTGCGCGCTGGCCGAGGCTGTGGCGGCGGACCTGATGGCGAGCGGCTTCGACGCGTATTCGGCGGACGAGCGTCGGGCGCTGCTCGCCGCGTACCCGCGCGACGAAGGGTTCGGCGACGCGTTCCTCGATGCGGTCGCACGTGGCGTCGCGCACCGGCCGGCGTCGACGTTCGGCACGTGGAGCGCCGATGTGCTCGAGCGTGCCGACCCGGATTTTCAGCGGCCGAATTTCTGCGGGCGCGTGCTGGGTGCGCGCTGGAAGGACGTTTGACGGCGTCGTTTCGGGGCCGGTGGCGCGAGCTTGCCGCGGCGGCAGTTTGGCCGCCGCTGCGGTGCTCGGGCGTTCAAACGTTCACGCCCGCCGCGTCATGACGCGCATAGTCGACATAACCCGCGCGGTCGCCGCCATACCAGCCGACCGTCTTCGGCGCGGCGAGCGGCGCCTTCGCCGCGATGCGCTCGACGAGATCGGGGTTCGCGATGTAGGCGCGCGCGAACGCGACGAGATCGGCGTCGCCCGCGTCGATCAGCGCATTCGCGGCCTCCGGCGCGATGCCGCCGTTGACGATCAGCGTGCCGCGATACGCGTTGCGCGTGTTGGCGACGATCCGCGGCAGGTCCGGCTCGCCGCTCCAGCCGTTGGTATCCGCCGCGTGCAGATACGCGACGCCGGCTTCGTCGAGCATGCGGCCGACGTACGCATACGTCGCATCCGGATCCGCGTCGCGCACGTTGTTGTACTTCGCGTACGGCGAGATGCGCACGCCCACCCGGTCGAGCGGCAGCACGCCGCCGACCGCGTCGACGATTTCCTCGAGGAAGCGCGCGCGGTTCGCGACCGAGCCGCCGTAGCGATCGTCGCGGCGGTTCAGCGTCGACGACAGGAACTGGTGCGGCAGGTAGCCGTTGGCCGCGTGAATCTCGACGCCGTCGAAGCCGGCCGCCTTCGCGCGCAGCGCGGCCTGGCGGAATTCCTCGACCGTCGCGGCGACCTCGTCGGTCGTCATCGCGCGCGACGGCGTCGCGTGAATCTTCGTGTAGTAGCCGTTCTGCAACTGCGCCCACACCTGCAGCTGTTCGAGATCGTCGTTGACGCCGGACGGCGACAGCGGCGCTTCGCCGCCGAGCAGCGTCAGCGAGCTGACCCGGCCGCCGTGCCAGAGCTGCGCGAAGATGCGCCCGCCGTTCGCATGAACTGCGTCGGTGACCTGCTTCCAGCCGGCAGCCTGCTCGTCGGTGACGAGCCCGGGCGTCAGTTCGAACGCCGCGGAGGCCGGGCTGACGTTGGTCGCTTCGGTAACGATCAGGCCGGCGGATGCGCGCTGGGCGTAGTACTCGGCCATGAGCGCGGTCGGCTGGCCGCGCGAAGGCGCGCGAGAACGCGTCATCGGCCCCATCACGATACGGTTGGGAAGCGGCAGGCCGCGCAGATCGTAGTTGCCGAGCAGGGTAGACATGATGAATTCCTTTTGCGTGGAGCAGGGCGGCGCCGCGGATCGTGCGGCCGTGGCCGGTGTCGCGGCGGGCCCTGCGGAAAGTCGGAGGTGACGTGCCGGCAGCGTTCCAATGGCGCGAGCGACCCGAGCGGCGTTCGCGCGTGAACCGGTGCCGGCGCCGGTTCAAGCCTGGGCGTGGCGTTGCGCGTGCGGCCGCCCGATCACGAGGTAGTGGGCGAGCGCGACGATCGGGAACGCACCGGCGACGGCGGCGACGAGCGGCCAGCTGCCATGCTCGTACAGCGGGCTCGCGAGCGCGGAGCCGACGGCGCCGCCGACGAAGATGCTCGTCATGTACAGCGCGTTCAGGCGGTTGCGGCTCGCCGCATGCAGCGCGTAGATCTCGCGCTGGCCGAGCACCATGTTCATCTGCACCGCGAAGTCGAGCACGATGCCCGTGACGACGAGGCCGTACAGCCCGGCGCCGTGGACCAGCGCGACCGCGTACGACAGCGCACCCGCGACCAGCGCGATCAGCGTGGCCCGCACCGTATGGCCGGCATCCGCGAGGCGGCCGGCGACGGGCGCCGACGTCGCGCCGATCGCGCCGACCAGCGCGAACAGGCCGATGGCCGATTGCGACAGGCCGTAGTGACGCGTGAGCTCGACCGGCACGGCGGTCCAGAACAGGCTGAACGACGCGAACATCAGGCCCTGGTAGAACGCGCGATGGCGCAGCACCGGCATCGTGCGGACCAGATGCAGCAGCGAGCCGATCAGTTCGAAATAGGTCGCGCGGTGATCGGGCTGGCGCGACGGGATCGTCAGCGCGAGCACGGCCGTCACGAGCGTCATCAGCACGGCGGCGGCGGCGAACACGAAGCGCCAGCCGAACGCGTCGGCCACCACGCTCGACAGCGGGCGCGCGAGCAGGATGCCGAGCAGCAGCCCGCTCATGATCGTGCCGACCACGCGGCCGCGGGAATGATCGGGCGCGAGGTGCGCGGCGAGCGGCACCAGGATCTGCACGGCGACCGAGCTGAAACCGATCAGCAGCGAGATCGCGAGGAACGGCCCGGGCGTATGCACCATCGCCGCCGCCGCAAGGCTCGCGATCGACACGACGGCGGTCGTGATCATCAGCTTGCGGTTCTCGAGCAGGTCGCCGAGCGGCACGATGAAGAACAGGCCGAGCGCGTAGCCGATCTGCGTCAGCGACACGATGAGGCTCGCGGTCGCGCCGGACATGTGCAGGCTCGGCGCGATGAGTTCGGTGATCGGCTGCGCGTAGTACAGGTTCGCGACGATCGCGCCGCAACTGAACGCGAACAGCAGGATGAGGCCCTGCGTGAGCTTGGCCGCGTGCCCGTGGGGCGCGAGCGGGGTGGATTCTGCTGACATGGTCGACTCCTTCGAAAGAGATGTCGGGTGCCCGGTCGTCGGGCGGATGATGCGGTGTGGGTCGCGGCGAACCGGAAGCCGCCGCATTGCCGTCAAGATTATTGATCGATCGATAACAAGGGAATACGGTCGCCGCGCAATCGAGCATTGCGCGGCGCGCAAAGGGGGCGAATCGCGGGCGGCGTCATGCGCGCCCGCCGCGGCAGGGATCGGCCGCGAACCGCATGCCGGTGACGGCGAGCCCGGCCGCGGCGTGCGCGCAGGCGGACGCCAGTGGCGGGGAGCCTGGCCGACGCGAGCGCGCAGGTGGACGCCCGGGGGCGGCCAGATGACCGCACAACGGTTCGCCGTTCGTGTCGGGAAAGTGGTCAGGCGGCGCAGTACCGCGACCGCGCCGCCCTGAGCGGGCCACGGCCGGTCGCGACGTTCGTGGACGGCGGCCTCGCGGCCGACGCAAGGCAGCGTGACGGCGGCGGCCACGTCCGCGATGGATGGAGCCGCCGGCGATCGCGATCTTCATGATGGCCTCTCGTCGCGGGCCTCCGGCGCGGATATCGCGGATCGCGAAGCCCATGAAACAAGTCTGGATCGCGCGGGCTGAATCGTCCTAAAACGCCGCCTTAAATCACTTGATTCATGCGCTGCGCGACGCGGGCGGCCTTCAGCCTCGCTGGCCCTGCAGCGTCGGGATCTGCGCGAACAGGCCGGCGAGCCAGTCGACGAAGACCTTGAGCTTGACGGGCGTGTGCCGGTTGGGCGGATACAGGATCGAGATCGGCCGCGGCGGCGTGTTGAAATCGGTCAGCACCTCGCGCAGGCGTCCCGATTTCAGGTACGGCTCGACCAGGTACAGCGAGGTCTTGATCAGGCCGATCCCCGCGACGCCGCATGCGATGTAGGTGTCGGCGTCGTTGACCGCGACCGTGCCGCACATCTGGATGATGCGCGTTTCGCCGTCGACGACGTAGTCCCACGGCCGCGGCCGGCCCGTATCGGCCGACATGTGGCTGACCGCGATGTGCTGCGCGAGGTCGTCCACCGTATCGGGTGCGCCGCAGCGCTCGAGATACGCGGGGGCCGCGCAGGTGCAGGTGGTGAGGCTGCCGATCCGCTTCGCGACCAGTCCCGAGTCGTCGAGCGCGCCGATGCGCACGACGCAATCGACCCCCTCGCCGACGAGGTCGATCTGCCGGTCCGTCACGCCGAGTTCGACCGAGATGCCCGGGTGGGCGGCGAGGAATTCGGGCAGCGCGGGCACCATGATCTGTTTCGCCATCGCCGGCGGCAGGTTCACCTTCAGGCGGCCGCGCGGCACGTTGCGCGCCTGCGAGACGGCCGCTTCCATGTCGTCGATCTCGCGCAGCACGCCGACGCAGCGTTCGTAATAGGCCTGCCCGTCCTCGGTCAGCGAGATGCGGCGCGTCGTGCGGTTCAGCAGCCGGCAGCCGAGATGCTGTTCGAGCGTGCTCAGCAGCGCGGACACGCGCGGCGTCGTGAGCCCGGTGGTGTCCGACGCGCGCGTGAAGCTGCCCGTCTCGACGATGCGCGTGAACACGCGCATCGAAAGCAAGGTATCCATCGTTCAGAAATCTCCAGCCTGTCGGGTTGCCGGCGCCGGTCCGTGCCGGCGCGGTCGGTTGTGAGGTGCGGCTATGCGTCGATCCGTTTTCTGAGCGAATCGCCGGCGAACGGCATTTCGCGCATGCGCTGGCCGGTCGCGTCGAAGATCGCGTTGGCCAGCGCGCCCGCGGTCGGCCCCATCGACGCCTCGGCCGCGCCGAGGAACGGCGCACCGGGGCGATTGATCAGATGCACCTTGATGCTTTGCGGGGCCGAGCCGAACCGCAGGATCGGATAGCTGCTCCAGTCGAAACTGCGAATGCGCTGCGTATCGTATTGCAGCGCCTCGTACAGTGTCCAGCTGGCGGCCTGCACGATGCCGCCCTCGATCTGGTTGCGGATGCCGTCCGGCGACACGACCTGGCCGGCGTCGACCGCGACTTCCGCGCGATCGAGCGTCACGTGGCCCGTCTCCGGCTCGACCGTGATCTCGATCGCGATCGCGACGTAGGCCATCAGGTTCTTGTACTTGCCGAACGCGAAGCCGACGCCGCGATTGCGCGCGCGCGGCGGCCGCGGCCAGCCGAACCGGGCCGCGGCGAGCTGGATCACCTGCCGCGCGCGAGGGTCCTGCATGTGGCGCAGGCGGAATTCGACCGGATCGACGCCGGCCGCGTGCGCGAGCTCGTCCATGAAGCTCTCGATGGCCCACACGTTGGTGTGCGCGCCGAGCGAGCGCATCGCGGAAGTCTGCAGCGGCATCGTCGGCGAGAAGTTGTTGACGATGTGCATGTTGGGCAGCGCGTACAGCGGGATCGCGTTGCGATCGCCGCCGCCCTCGGGCTGCAGCATCGGCGTCGACGGCGCGGACACGAACGGCGGCTCGAGCATCCGCGCGGGCAGCAGCCGGCCGGCATTGACGATGCGCTCGTTGTGCGAACTGCTCCACAGCGCATAGTTCCAGTCGACGATGCGACCGCCCGCGTCGAGCGACGCGCTGAGCTCGGTGACCATCGCCGGCGTGAAGTGGTCCCACGTATGTTCCTGCTCGCGCATCCATTGCACGCGGATCGGCTTGCCGGGCATCGCCGCCGCGATCAGCGCCGCATGCGCGGCCGCATCGTCCGCGCCGTTGTGCCCGTAGCAGCCGGAACCCTCGGTGTGGATGCAGCGCACGCTCGCCTTCGGCAGCGACAGCATCTCGGCGAGGGCGTCGCGCAGCGGGTAGACGCCCTGCGAGTGGGTCCACACCGTCAGCGTGCCGTTCTCGAGATGCGCGACCGAACACGACGGCCCGATCGAGCCGTGCAGCAGGTAGTTCTTCAGGAACGTGGCGGACAGCGTCTTCGTCGCCGGCGCGGTGGGCGCATGCGTGTTGGCGATTTCGATGCGCTGGGTCGCGATCCGCTTCAGCTCCGTGTGGACCGTCGCGCGATCGGGCAGCGCGCGGCCGCCGGACCAGCGGCAGCTTGCGGCCAGCGCGCGCTGCGCGACGACCGCCTGCCATTCGCCGTGCGCGACGACCGCGAGCATGCTGCCGTTGCGCACGATCCGCACGACGCCCGGCATCTTCAGGATCGCGGCTTCGTCGAACGACTGCAGTGCCGCGTCGTACACCGGCGGCATCACGACGCGCGCGTGCAGCATGCCCGGCAGTTCCATGTCCTGCACGTAGCTGACGCCGCCCGTGACCTTGTTCGGAATGTCGACGCGCGGCAGCGACGTGCCGATCACGGTGAACGTGGCCGGGGGCTTCAGCGGCGAGGTCGGCGTTGCGTTGCGGTGCAGGTCGACGGTGCGCACCGCGTCGCCGTAGCGCATCGTGCGGCCGTCCGGCGCCGTGATGACGGCATCGGCGACGGTGAGCGTGCGCGGATCGACGCCGAACTGCTTCGCCGCGCCGTCGACCAGCAGCCCGCGCACCTGCGCGGCGGCGTTCAGCAGCGCGGAGCCGCTGTCCGCCATCGTGTGGCTGCCGGCCGTCAGGCCCTCGTCCGGCGACGCGCCGGTGTCGGCGGTCAGGAACGTGATCAGCGAGGGCTTCATGTTCAGCTCCTCGGCGGCTACCTGCAGCAACGCGGTGCGCACGCCGGTGCCGAGCTCGACCTTGCCGGTAAACACGGTGACCTTGCCGTCGGGCGCGATCTTGATCCACGCGTCGAGCAGCGGGTTGGTCTTGAGGCTGCCGGCCAGCGTTTCGGTGGCCTTGGCGACGTGGACGGCGGCGCCTTCGTCCGCGATCACGACTTCGGCGGCCGCGCGCGCGGCCGGCGCGAGGCTGAACGCGACGAAGAGCGCGCCGGAGACCATGAAGTGCCGGCGGCCTTCGTCGATGTCGTCGGGTGCGTTCATCAGATTCCCTTGCTGATCATGACCGGCGCGGCGGACGGTTCCGGCTCCGGCAGGCCCGCGACCTGGCGCACGGCGGCCAGGATCCGCATGTGGGTGCCGCAACGGCACAGGTTCGGTTCCATGTGGGTGCGCAGCTCGCGTTCGGTCGGTTTCGGGTTGCGTTCGAGCAGCGCCTGCGCACGCATGATCATGCCCGCGATGCAGTAGCCGCACTGCGCCGCCTGATGGTCGATGAACGCCTGTTGAAGCTTGCCCGGATGGTCGGCCGTGCCGAGGCTTTCGACGGTTCTGACGCGGCGCTCGCCGAGCGCGGCGACCGGAATCAGGCACGAGAACATCGGCTTGTCGTCGACGATCACGGTACATGCGCCGCATTGCCCGAGGCCGCAGCCGAATTTCGCGCCGTGCAGGTGCAGGTCGTTGCGCAGCGCGTACAGCAGCGGCGTCGACGGATCGATGTCGAGCGTGTGCCGCACGCCATTCACGGTGAGGGTGATCATGGTGCGCGGTCCTCCTTTCTGAGCTTCGCGGCGAGGGTGTCGATGCCGCTCCATGCGGGGCGATCGGAATACGTCTCGCGCAGGTAGGCGGCGAGATCCGCGATCTGCGCGTCGTCGTACTGGTCGAGGTAGGACGGCATGTAGTTCAGCGTGTCCTCGCCATGCCAGCCGATGCCGTTGAACATCATCTGGATCGCGTTGCGCGGCGTGTCGGCATGGACGGCCGTGCTGAACGCGAGCGTCGGCCGCTCGCCGATCGATTGCATCGGCGAGGCCGGCCCGTGACACTGCGCGCACGACGCCTGGAACAGCACCGCGCCGCGCTGCGCGGCCGGCGTCGTCGGGCCGTGTTCCGCGGTGGCCGTCGTTGCGGGACGCGCGGCGGCCGGCTTCTGGATGGACAGGATGTACGCGGCGATCGCCTCGACGTCTTCCGCCGGCACCGTCGCGAGATCGCGCGTGACCGGCAGCATCGGTCCGGCAGCCGCGCCGTGCTCGCTCGCGCGGCCGGTGCGCAGGTACGTGACCAGTTGCGCTTGCGTCCACGGCCGGGCCGCGTTGCCGAGCGTGTTGAGCGGCGGCGCGTCCCAGCCGTCGACGATGCCGCCGTCGAACGCCTTGCCGGCCTGTTCGCCGCCGATTGCGTTCAGCGGCGAATGGCAGGACGCGCAGTGCCCGAGGCCGTCGACGAGCATCTTGCCGCGATTCCATTGCGCGGATTGCGACGGATCGGGCTGGTACGCGCCCTCGCGCAGGAACAGCACGTTCCAGAACGCGACCAGCGGCCGGAAGTTGAGCGGGAAGATCAGGTCGTTCGCCGGCGTCTTCGTCTGCACCGGTTCGCGCGTCATCAGGTACGCGTATGCGGCCTCGATGTCCTGGTCGGACATCCGCGTGAAATGGATGTACGGAAACGCCGGGTAGAGCGGATGGCCGTCGCGGGCGATGCCGCTGCGCAGCGCGCGCGCGAACGCGGCCTGCGACCAGCGGCCGATGCCCGTGTCGGCATCCGGCGTGATGTTGGTCGCGTAGATCGTGCCGAATGGTGTCGCGAGCGGCAGGCCACCGGCGAACGGCTTGCCGTCCTTCGCGGTGTGGCACACGACGCAGTCGCCGAGCGCGACGACGCGTGCGCCCGCGCGCACGAGCTGCGGATCGAAAGACGTGCGCGCGGGCGGATCGACCGGCGCGATCGACGGCCGGACCATGATGCCGATCGCGACCGCGAGGCCGACGATCGCGACAACCGCCGCGCCGAACCAGAGTCGTTTGTGCTTCATGCGTACTCCCGGCGAGCCGGTTCCGGCGTCATGCGGTCGGCGGGGCAACGGAGCGGACGCCGGCCGTGCGGTTCGCACGCCGCGGCGCGGATCCGCTTGCCGTGACAGACGGGCCAGCGCGCGCGGCTTTGCCGACGCGTGCCGGCGCAGGAAATTGCAGCAGGGGCCGCCGGGTGGCGACGGTGCATCGCCGACCGGTTCGGCCATGACAAGCCGGTCCGGCGGCAGCGATTCGCGGCGGAGATCATGTCGTCGCTCCAGGAGAGGTGTGTCGCGCACGCGGTCCGTGGCCCGCTCGGCGACTGATGGGGGCAGTCTACGCTGGCGGCAGCGCCGTTTCCTGAAACCGCGCTGAAACGTTCTGAACGCAGGCGGCGGGCGGGTTGCGGGGCGCGGCCGCGATCGTCGGCCGTTTCGTCTGCCGTCATCTGCGCGCGATCGGTGCCGGCACCGGCGCAAGCATCGCGTGCGGTTCCTTCGCGCGCTGCGGCGCGTTGTGGACCATCGTGTATGCGTAGTCGACGCCCATCCCGTATGCGCCGGAATGTTCGCGCACGATGTTCATCACGGCATCGTAGGTTTCGTGCCGCGCCCAGTCGCGCTGCCATTCGAGCATCACCTGCTGCCAGGTGACCGGTACCGCGCCGGCCTGGATCATGCGCTGCATCGCGTACTCGTGCGCTTCCTTCGACGTGCCGCCCGATGCGTCGGCGACCATGTAGATCTCGTATTCGCCTTCGTCCATCGCGCACAGCGCGAAGGTGAGATTGCACACCTCCGTCCACAGACCGGCCGCGACCACTTTCTTGCGACCGTTCTTCGCGAGTGCGTCGCGCACCTTCTGGTCGTCCCACGAGTTCATCGACGAACGTTCGAGGACGGGCTGGTTCGGAAAGACGTCGAGCAGTTCCGGGAACGCATAGCCGGAGAAGCTCTCGGTCTCGACCGTCGTTATCGTGGTCGGAATGTCGAAGGCCTTCGCGGCCTTCGCCAGCCCGACCGCGTTGTTCTTCAGCGTCTGCCGGTCGATCGACTGCACGCCCAGTGCCATCTGGGGCTGCAGGTCGATGAACAGCATCTGGCAGTTATGGGGCGTCAGGACATCAAGTTTAGGATTACGCATGATATTGGCCTCGCGGGTCGAATGGAATGCATGACGGCGCCGGAATCGGCTGCGCCGCGCCGGGTCGACGCAGCGGGTTCGCTGAATGAAATCGCGCGCCGACGTGTCAAGCTTAGGAGCGGGAATCGGTCGGCGGAAATAAAACGTTATGAATCGGTGCCGATGCGACGTGCGCGTGCCGACGCGCGAACCGCGCCGGCAGCGCGTCAGGGCGGCGTGCCGAGGCCGAACGAGGCGGCCAGTTGCGGCCCTTTCTCGAGCAACGAGATCACGTCCGCCCGTCGTCGCACCGACCATTGCGCGAGACGCTCGACGACATCGGACGCGTCGGCCGGCAGCGCCTGCGCGAGCGACACCGCATCGCCTGCCGCCTTCGACGTGCCGGAGGCCGTATGCGGGCGCACGGTGCACGCCGCATCGCCGATCAGCACGACGCGGCCATCGACGAAGGCGGGGCTCAGCGCGTCGAAGATCGCCTGGTTGAACGGCGCGCGCGTGGCGAGCACCAGTTGCGACAGGGATGCCGGCAAGCGCGCTTGCGCCAGTTGCCGCAGCGTGCCGACGACCTCGTCGGCCAGCATCCCCGGATGCACCGACGCGTGATGGACGTTGCCGTGACGATCGGTCAGGTGGCGGCGCAGCGCCGCGCGATCGGTTTCGTTGCGATACCACAGCCAGTTGAAACGGCGCGTGCCCGGCGCGAGCGAGCCGTCGAGCGCGGGAATCAGGAAGGCCATGAACAGCTCGCCCGGCGCCTTGTGAAGGGTCATGTTCTCGACCAGCGGCGCGATCGCGGCAACGTCGAAATCGGCTTCGTCGACGATGCCGCGCCACGCGAGATAGCCCGCGAATGACGGCGCGTAGCCGGGAAACAGGTGCGTGCGCAGGGTCGAGCCCGACCCGTCCGCCGCAACCAGCACGTCCGCGCGAACGTGTTCGTCGCCCAGGTGCACGTCGACGCCCGTCGCGTCCTGCGTGAAGCCGGTGACCGTGCGGCCATAGCGGATGCGTCCGCGCGGCAGCGTGTCGCACAGCGCCCGGTAGACGGCGTCCCACGACGAGAACGGCAGCATTTCGGGTTCGTCCCGCGTGACGCTGCCGTCGCGCTCGATCCAGCGACGCCGACGCGTCGGCACGCTGATCATCTGCCGGCAATGACGGCCATGCTGTTCGAGAAACGCCATCATCCGGCGCAGCACGGCCACGCCGCCGCCCTGGCCGCGCAGCGGAGACGGCGCGCGCTCGTAGACCGTCACGTCGTGCCCGATGCAATCGAGCGTCAGCGCGGCCGCGAGACCGGCGATCGAGCCGCCGGCAATGACTATTTTCATCGTGCGTGACTCCTTGTTCGAAAGGCGGCATGGCGGTACGGTGACCCGGCTGCGCAGCGACGTTTGCCGTGCGGTGCCGACGGCTCGCCGGATGATGGCATGTCGGCCGTCGGGCTGCGCCGATCGTGCAAGCGTCGTCGCGCGAGCGCGACATGGCGGCCCGATCGCGCTAGATCCGCAGCAGCTTTCCCGCATTGCCGCCGAGTATCAGCGCGCGCTGGGCCGCGCTCAGGTCGAGCCGGTCGAGAAAGCGGACCGGCTGTTCGTAACCCATGTCGAAGCAGTAGTCGCTGCCGAGCACGAGCCGGTCGATGCCGACGTTCGCGATCAGGAAGTCCAGCACGGGCCCCGAATGGGACACCGTGTCGTAGCTGAAGCGCCGCAGATAGCTGCTGGGCTTCTGCGCGAGCCGGCGCGTTTCGGGGCGCACGGTCCAGCCCGCGTCGAGGCGCCCCGCGACGATCGGCAACGCGCCGCCGGCATGCGGCAGCGTGAAGTGCAGGTCCGGATGGCGGTCGAGCACGCCACCGAGGATCAGGTGCGCGGCCGCGATCGCCGTGTCGAACGGATTGCCGAGCAGGTTGCTCAGGTAGAAATCGCCGAGCCGTGCGCCGCCGACCGTTTGCTGCGGATGCAGGAACACGGGCAGGTTCAGTTGCTCGATGCGCGCGAAGACCGGTGCGAACGACGGGTCGTCGAGATCGCGATTGTCGATGTTGGTGCCCATGTACAGGCCGCGCACGCCCGGCAGCTGCGCGGCGCGCTCGAGTTCGTCGATCGCGTCGGTCGCGTTCAGCATCGGCAGCGTCGCGAGTACGACGAAGCGCGTCGGATGCCGCTCGTAGACGCGCGACGCGGCCGAGTTCCAGTCGCGCGCGAGCTTCGCATTGAACGGCCGGTCGGCCCAGTACGCCATCGGCACGCTGAGCGACAGCGCCTGGACGTCGACGCCGGACGCATCCATGTCCCGCAGCCGCGCGTCGACGTCGATGAACTTCATCGGCAGCGGCCCGAGGCCGCCGGCGGGCGTGCGGAACGTGAACGACGCGTCGTCGCACGTGAACGACCCGCCGAAGCGCTTGCCTTCGCCGCCGACCAGATTGCAAAAGCTTTCCGGGTAGTAGTGCGCGTGGATGTCGATCGCGCGCGGCCGCTGCAGCGGCGCGGTGGCCGATGCGGCCGGCGTGCTCGCGGTTGCGGCAGCCGGTGCCGAACGGCCGGCCAAGGCCGTGCCGGCGAGCGCGGCGAACGTGCCGAGCAGGCGTCGCCGGGCCGGCGACGGGCAGCAGGTGCAGGTCAACGTGGGATGTCTCATGAGGATGTCGACTCTTCGAATCGTGCGGCTCAGCCGCGTTGTGTGGTGCCCGTTGTGGTGCCCATTTCGCACGCGACGAGCTGGGTGTCGAACTGCGCACGCTCGTGTCGCGCGCGGGCCGAGCGATCGGTGACGGAGAACAGGACGACGCCGGCGAACGCCGCCGCCATCGAGAACAGTGCCGGGTATTCGTACGGATAGACCGCATGCGCATGACCGAGCACCGTCACCCACACCGTCGGGCTCAGCACCGTGAGCGTGACGGCGGTGGCGAGCCCGAGCAGGCCGCCGAGCACCGCGCCGCGCGTCGTGAGCCCGCGCCAGTAGATCGAGAGCAGCAGCACCGGAAAGTTCGAGTTCGCCGCGATCGAGAACGTGAGGCTGACGATGAACGCGATGTTCTGCTTCTCGAACGCGATGCCGAGCAGGATCGCGAGCACGCCGAGCACCACGGTCGTCGCGCGCGCCACGCGCATTTCCTCCTGGTCGGATGCGCGTCCGCGGCGCAGCACGTTCGCGTAGAGATCGTGCGAGATCGCCGACGAGCCCGCGAGCGTGAGTCCGGCGACCACGGCGAGGATGGTCGAGAACGCGACCGCGCAGATGAAGCCGAGGAACACGTTGCCGCCGACCGCGTGCGCGAGGTGGATCGCCACCATGTTCGCGCCGCCCGTCACGGCGCCGGACGCGTCGTGGTATTGCGGGTCCGGCGCGACGAGCGCGATGGTGCCGAAGCCGATGATCACGATCAGCACGTAGCCGACGCCGACGATGCCGGTCGCATGGAGGATGCTCTTGCGGGCAGCCTTGACGTCGCCGACCGTGAAGAAGCGCATCAGGATGTGCGGAAGGCCCGCTGTGCCGAAGATCAGCGCGAGGCCGAGCGACACGGCGGAGACCGGATCGGAGACCAGGCCGCCCGGACGCAGGATCGCCGCATGCTTCGGATGCACGCTGACTGCCTGCGCGAACAGTGCGTCGAGGCTGAAGCCGAAACGGCCGAGCACCATGAACGCCATGAACGCCGCGCCGGCGAGCAGCAGCACGGCCTTGATGATCTGGATCCAGGTGGTCGCGAGCATCCCGCCGAAGAATACGTAGACGACCATCAGCACGCCGACGACGAGCACCGCGACCGTGTAGTCGAGGCCGAACAGCAGCTCGACGAGCTTGCCCGCGCCGACCATCTGCGACACGAGATACAGCAGCACGATGACGATCGAGCTCGACGCCGCGAACGCGCGGATCGGCCGTTGCCGCAGGCGATAGGACACGACGTCGGCGAGCGTGTACTTGCCGAGGTTGCGCAGCGGCTCGGCGATCAGGAACAGGATGATCGGCCAGCTCGCGAGAAAGCCGACCGAATAGATCAGGCCGTCGTAGCCGCTCGTAAACACCAGCGCGGAGATACCGAGCAGCGATGCCGCGGACATGTAGTCGCCGGCGATCGCCCAGCCGTTCTGGAACGCGGTGATCCGGCCGCCGGCCGCATAGTGGTCGGCCACGCTGTGATTCTTGCGCGCGGCCCAGCGCGTGATGGCGAGCGTCGACGCGACGAACAGCAGGAACATGCCGATCGCGACCGGGTTGTGCCCATGTGCGATCGCCGCGGGGCCGGCCGCGAACGCCGGTGCCGTGCCGGCGGCGGCGATCGCGGCGAGGAGCAGGCGTTTCATGGCGTGTCTCCGTGACGAAGGGACGCGACGAGCGCGTCGTGGACCGAATTGGCCTGGAATACGTACAGCGCGACGAGCGCGAACGTGACGACGAACATGCCGAAGCCGACCGGGATGCCCCACGGCGTCGGCCGGCCCGGCACGATCGGCTGGCCGAGCAGCGCCGGCGAAAACGCGAGCGTCAGGATGAACGCGAAATAGAGGGTGAGCATGACGAGCGTCAGCGACCAGGCGAGCAGCCTTCTGCGCCTGACGAGCGTGCGAAAACGGGCATCGCGCAGCAGCGGATGCATGGCCTGCGGCGGCGAATCCAGGTCGGGCGCGGTGCCGGCGGTGGCCGGAAGCGGGTGGTTCACGGTGTCTCCTTGAGGGATCGGATGTCGTGGCGGCGCTGCGGACCTCGCGTCTCGTACGCGACGTCCGCCCGCGCCTGGCTCAGAAATGCGGCGGCACCGCGGTTTCCCGCATCACGACTTCCGGCGTGCGATAGCGCTCGGCCATTTCGCGCTCGGTGTCGTTTTTCAGTTGCGCCTGCATGTACGCGCCGAGATGGCGCGCGTGCTGCACGATCGCGACGCCGAAGGCGGTGCGCGTCTCGCTGTATTCGCACAGCGCGTCGAGCGTGTCGGCGCGCGTGGCGAGCGACGCGACGAGCGCGAGCGCATCGCCGGCCGCCTTCGTGACGCCCATTCCGCAGTGCGGCCGCGCGACGAACGCGGCATCGCCGAGCAGCGCGATCCGGCCGAACGCCATGCGCGGCACTTCGAGGTCGTAGATCGGCTGGAACAGCGGCTGCGTCGCGCGTGCGACGACTTCCGCGAACTGCGGCGCGAGCAGTGCGTCGGCCGCGTCCTCGAGATCGGCGAGGACGTCGCGCCGGATCAGCGTCGGCGGAATGCCGCCGGCCCACAGCTTGCCGGTCTCGTCGGTCAGCAGGTTCGGCAGGTCGGTGTCTTCGCGCGTCGCGCGATACCAGACGAAGTTGTAGCGGCGCTCGCCGGGTTGCGTGCTGTTGCCCTGGCCGGCGACCGGGTAGCCGAGGATCTGTTCGTGCGGCGGCAAGCCGAACGCGAACTTGTCGAACAGGCTCGCGTGGGTCGCTTCCGACAGCGCGGCTTCGTCGACCAGCCCGCGCCATGCGACATAGCCCGCGTATTGCAGCTGCGCGTCCGGCAGCAGCCGCTCGCGAATCGCGGAGCGGAACCCGTCGGCGGCAATGACGAGATCGGCATGCACGACCGAGCCGTCGGACAGTGTGATAGACGCGTGCTCCGGCCCGTCCGCGACGTCGGTCACGACGGCGCCCGCGTGATAGTGCTGATCGGGCAGCGCCGCACGCAGCACGTGGTACATCTTGCTCCACGCGGTGAGCGTCTGCGGCAAGCGCCGTTCCGATTCCACGGCGCCGTCCTGCGACAGCGTGATGCGCGACTCGACCTTGACGCCGATCGACGCGTCGATGCGCACGCCCGCGGCGAGCATCACGTCGAACAGTTCCGGATGCGTGACGATGCCGGCACCACGGCCCGACAGCGCCTCGGGCACCCGCTCGTAGACGTCCACGTCCCAGCCGTTGCGCAGCAGGAGGTTGGCGGCGAACAGCCCGCCCAGCGAGCCGCCCACGATCGCCGCCTTGCGTTTGCTTGCAGTGATGTTGTTCATGTCAGTCTCCGGTGGATGCGCCGGCCGATGCGGCCGCGTCGGGAAGCGCGAGGCCCTCGACCTCGGCGGCAGGGAAGTTGAGTTCGATCGTCACGCCGGACGGATCCTCGATGAAGACCTGGTGCAGGCCGAGGCTCGGCACCGTGCGGTCGCGCCACGGGATGTTCTCGGCGCGCAGCGTGCGCCACGTCGCCTCGACGCCGGTCGCGAGGAACGCGATGTGGTCGACGGTGCCGGTGCCGGCGGCCGGCAGCGCCTTGTCGCCGAGATAGGCGGCAAGGCCGTCCGGATTGGACGGATCGACGCCGATGATGTGCACGGTGCCGTAATCGGCTTCGTCGCCGCCCTTGTAGAGCCATGCGCCGGGAAAGTCGAACGGCGGACGATAGCCGCGTTTGAAGCCGAGCACGCGTTCATAGAACCGGCACGATTTCTCGAGATCGAGCGTGCGGATCGAGTAGTGCGCAAGTCTGGATACAGGCATGGGACACCTCGTGTTTATCAGTCGATAAGTTATCGTTCGATAAATTCTAGTAGAAAAGATCGGCAGGACAAAGCCGCGATCGAGCGGTGTTTACCCGCAGTGGAAATGGGTGCCGGATGCCGGCGCGCGATGCGCTACGACGCGATTTCGCCGGCCATGACTTCGTCCGCGTAGCACCATACCCAGCGCTCGCCCGGCTCGATCGAACGGGCGAGCGGATGGCCGGTTTCGTGGAAATGCCGGCTCGCGTGGCGATTCGGCGACGAGTCGCAACAACCGACTTGCCCGCAGCTCAGGCACAGGCGCAGATGCACCCACCGGCTGCCGGACTTCACGCATTCCTCGCAGTAGTCCTTGTCGGTGTGCAGGACGCGCGCTTCGCCGAGGTGACTGCAGGTGGTAGTCATCTTTCGCTCCGATGCCGGCGCCGCAGAGCGCTCGCAGCGCGGCCGGCACGAAGCTGCAAGCGGAGGCGGACAGGATTCATTGTGGACGGTCGTGGCGCGAGCGGACCTTAATTCTTATTAAACGTCGCGGCGCGATGGCGACGACGACGTACAGTCGCAAGTGCGGCCGGGGTGCAATGTCGCGGTGCGGTCGCCGGGAGGGCTTCATGACGCAGTCTCAGCATGTCAGGGTAATCGGTTTGCCGAACAGCAAGGAAGCCTACGCAATTCGCGATTTCCTGAAGCGCGGCGTGGTCGAGTACGCGTGGTGCGAACTGACGTCGGACACCGATTGCGTGCGCGAGCTGGGCATCGCGCCGCTGCGCGACGTCCGGCTGCCGGTCGTCGTCTTTCCGGACGGTACGTGCATGTACCAGCCGACGCTGCCGGAGATCGCCGCCAAGCTCGGCTGGGTCGCGCGGCCGCGCTTCATCGAGTATGACCTGTCGATCTACGGTGCCGGCCCGGCGGGTCTGTCGGCTGCCGTCTACGCGGCATCGGAAGGGTTGCGGGCCGTCGTGATCGAGCGCGATGCGGTCGGCGGACAGGCGGGGACGAGTTCGCTCATCGAGAACTACATGGGATTCCCGGACGGCATCCCGGGCGCCGAGTTGGCCGAGCGTGCGCGCCAGCAGGCGGTCAAGTTCGGCGTCGAGCTGCTGATGATGCGCGAGGGCGTGCATGCGACGTTCGTCGACGGCAAGATTCGCGTCGACCTGGCCGACGGCTCGATTCTGACCGCGCGCGCGAACATCTGCGCGACCGGCATCGAATACCGCAGCCTCGGTCTGCCGGACGAACAGCGCTTTCTCAACGCGGGCCTGTTCTATGGCGCGGGATCGAGCGAGGCGCCGATGTGCGAGGGCAAGCACGTGTTCATCGTCGGCGGCGGAAATTCGGCCGGGCAGGCGGTGATGAACTTCGCACGGCACGCGCGTGAAGTCACGATGATCGTGCGCGGCGCATCGCTCGCGGCAACGCTGTCGCGCTACCTGATCGACCGGATCGAGCGCATGCCGAACGTGACCGTCCGCTACGGCACGACTGTCGACGCGTTGCAGGGCGACGGCCGGCTCGAGGCGATCGTGCTGCGCACGGAAGACGGTGCGCGGGAAGTGCTGCCGGCCACGCACCTGTTCGTCTGCATCGGTGGTGCGCCGAACACCGAATGGGCGAGGGACACGAACATCATTCGCAACGAGAGCGGCTACCTGGTCACGGGCAGCGACCTCTACGACTGTCCTGAATTCGGGCGCGTGTGGCCGCTCGAGCGCCGGCCCTACTATCTCGAAACGAGCGTGCCGGGTTCGTTCGCGGCGGGCGACGTCCGGTCGGGCTCGGTCAAGCGGGTGGCATCGGCGGTCGGCGAAGGGGCGATGGCCGTGACCTTCGTGCACCGCTTCCTGAGCGAGGACGCGCAACGGCAGGGCGCAGCCTGAGCCGTGCGGCGGCGGCGCCGCGATGCGTCGGTCGCCGGTATCAGCCGCGCGTCGACACCGGCAGCCGGAACGTCATCACGGTACCGTGCCCGTCGCGTGGCGCGGCGTCGAGCGTGCCGCCATGCGCCTCGATGATCGAGCGGCAGATCGCGAGTCCCATTCCCATGCCGTGCGATTTCGTCGTGAAGAACGGATCGAAGATCCGGTTGGCGATGTCCGCAGCGATGCCGGCGCCGCGATCGGCGATGCGGACGACCGCATGGCCGTCCTCGACCTGCGACGCGATTTCGAGTTCGCGCTGCGTGACGAGTCCGTCCATCGCGTCGAGTGCATTGGTGACGAGATTGAGGATCACCTGCTGGATCTGGGTGCGGTCGGCCATCGCGCGCACGCCGTCGCAGTGCAGGTCGACGCGCAGCACCACCTGCTTCGCGTCGATTTCCGTTTCGGTGAGACGCAGCATGTCGCGAATCAGGTCGTCGATCGCGACCGGTGCCAGCGCGGGCGGCGTTTGGCGCGCGAGCGATCGCAACGCGCGGACGATGTCGGCCGCGCGCACGCCGGATGCACGGATGTCGTCCAGGCTCGCGAGCGCCTCGCCGAGATCGGGTTGCGGGCCGCGCAACCAGCGCATGCCCGCGCCGGCGCTCGACACGATGCTCGTCAGCGGCTGATTGATCTCGTGCGCGATCGATGCGGCGAGTTCGCCCATCACCGTCATGTGCGCGGTGCGCGCGAGCTCGGTGCGCGCGTGCCGCAGCGCGGCCTCGGTCTCCACCCGGCGCGCGTTCTCGTCGATCAGCTCCGCGTAAAGCCGCGCGGATTCGAGCGCGTTGGCCGCCTGCGGCGCGAGCACTTCCAGCATCGCGATGCGCCGCGGCGAGAACACGCCGTTGCTCAGTGCATTCTCGAGATACAGCACGCCGACCAGCGCGCCCTGTTTCAACAGCGGCAGGCAGAACAGCGAGCGCGTCGGGTGCGCGCGCAGGCTGTCGACGTGATCGGGAACGCCGTCGCGCTGCGCATTCTCGAGCACGATCGGCTTGCGCGTGCGCGCGACGGTGTTCAGGATCGACAGCGGCACATCCTGTTCGGTGGGTTCGCTGCGCGCGATGTCGACGATCACGTCGCTGCCCGCGATGCGCGCCACCGCTTCGATGGTCAGCCGGTCGCGCCGGTTGAGCAGCAGCAGGCCATAGCGGGCGCCGGCGTACACGAGCATGTTGCGCATCAGCGTCTGGATCAGGCGCTCCAGCACGATTTCTTCGGACAACGAATGGGCGGCACGCATCGCGAGCGCGAAATCGAGATCTTCGCGCGCGGACGCGGCCGGGCCGCCCGGCGACGGATCCATCACGAGGAACGGATGCTGCGCTTCCATCGCCCGCGTCTTGCCGGTCGCGCCCCAGCGCCGGTAGCACGCATGGGCGAGCCGCAACTGGTGACGGGCCTGGCCGGCGAGCCCGAGCGACGCGGCATGCTGCGCGGCCCGCTCGTGCGCGAGCGCCTGTTCGTGCACGAAGCCGTGTTCCGCCGCGAGGCTGGCCGACGTTTCGTACTGCTGCATCGCGACCACGTGCTCGCCGCGCACGCGCGCGAACTCGGCGTCGATCAGCGCGAGCTTGTTGAGAAACGTTCCGGGATTTCGCTCGCTCCACACCGCGAAGCGGGCGCGCTGGGGCGCGAAGCGTTCGAGCATGCGTTCGGGCGGCGTTGCGCCGTCGTCGCACGCGATCCCGGCCAGCACGCTGAACAGGTGGAAATCGGCAAGCATGATGTGCGCGGGCGTCGACCATGCGCTCGACGCGGCCGCATCGAGCGATGCGCGCGCCGTCGCCGCGTCGCCGAAGATGAAGGCCGCCCGGCCGGCGAGCACGTCGGTCCAGAATGCCAGGACCGACATCGGGGTCCGGGTCGAGGCACGCGCACGCCACGCGCCGATCATCCGGTCCTGGCCGAACTGCAGCGCGTCGATGAATTCCGACTGGGTGGAGACGAGATCGACGATGTCGTCGTAGCGTGCGCCGCGCGCGATCTCCAGCAGCGGGTCGATTTCGTCGCGAATCGCGGGCAGCGCCTCGCCCATCGACAACAGATCGCTGACGATGTGGTTGCAGCTGTAGCACATCCAGCGCAGCTCGGCGCTTGCATTGCCGGCCGCTTTCGCCTCGCGCGCGCGTTCGAGTGCATAGGTGAGCGGCTGGGTCCAGACGCTCACCTGGTCGAGCGCGATCAGCGTGGCGGAGCGATAGCGTTCGAAGCCGTGGCGATCGACCAGCGCGAGCGCGACCTTCGCGAATTCGAAGCCGTCTTCATACGCGTCGTGATGCTCGGCGATGCTGACGCCGTACCACGCGAGCCCCTGTACCGACGCGGCAGTGACACCGTGGCGCAGCGTCAGCCGCACCATCGTCGCGAAATGCAGCAGCATCAACCCGCCGCTCGGATAGAACATCGCGGCTTCGAGCGCGGTCAGCAGTGCCATCGTGGCTTCCACGCGCGTGTCGGTCATCACGGGCAGGTCGACCAGGTCGGCGATGGCGCGGCCGTCGAGCGCCGCGCGCACCGCATCGCAGGCCGCCGCGAGATCGGCCTCGACCGGCTCGGCGGGCAGTTCGACGCCGAGCAGCGCCAGCCCGGCCAGCGCGACGTCGATCGCTTGCCGGTAGTGCGACTCCACCGTGAGCTGGGCGGCCTTCAGCCGATGCGCCTCGGCGCGGTCGGCGGGCGTGCGCGTACGTGCCATGAGCGTGTCGATCGCGTCGGACGCCTGTGCGGTTTCGCCGGTCGCGAGCAGCAGGCCGCTGCGCAGGATGCCGATCCGGCTGGCGAGGCCGTAGTGTTGCGACCAGGCATGCGGGCCGAGCAGCGATTGCGCCGACGCAAGAAACGACAACGCACGATCGCGCGCGGCGGCCGTGGCCGCGGCCTCCGCGGCGTCGGCGAGCGCACCCGCGTATGCGAGCGCGAGCGTGTCGTCGAGCGGCACGCCTTGCGCCAGTTCGATCTGGGCGGCGAGCGCCAGCAAGGAGTCGGGTGACGGCGGGTTCGCGCGCGCGAGCATCGCGGCGGCGATCCGGGCGTGGCGCAGCGCGCGCTCCGGGCGCCCCGTGAGTGCGTAGACGGCCTCGAGGATGCGGTCGTGAGCGAAGCGCCAGCGGTCGCCGGAGAGCGACACGAGACCCATCCGGCGCGCCGGGTCCAGCCAGAAGCGGAGTTCGGCCAGCGTTTTGTCGGCGGCCGCGCGCAACAGCGCTTCGTCGATGTCGATGCCGATACAGGCCATCAGCGCCAGCAGCGTTCTCGTTTCGTGCGGCAAGCGCTGCATCCGGACCGCGAGCAGGCTCACGACGTTCTCGGTCTCGTGGCGCGCCTCGATGTCGTCCGCATTCCATTGCCACGCTTGCCGCACCGGATCGTAGCCGAGCAGCTGCTCGTCGATCAGCGTGCGCAGCAGCTGCTGGATGTAGAACGGATTGCCGCCCGTCCTGCGATGAACGATGTCGCCGAGCCCGGACAAGCGGGCCGGCGCCTCGCCGAGCATGCCGGCGAGCATCCGCGTGACGTCGGGCGTATCGAGCGGTGCCAGCGTCAGCGACGCGACGCGGGCGCGATCGAGCTGCTCGCGCAGGTGCCGGAACGCCGGCGCGTCGTCATGCGGCGGCCCGCTCCGATAGCTGGCGACGATGCAGACATGGGCCGGCGGATCGAGCGCGATCGATGCGAGGAACGCGAGCGTCGCTTCGTCGGCCCACTGGATGTCGTCCAGTGTCATGACGAGCGGCTCGCCCGGCGCCGCGAACGCGCGGAATGCATTCACGACGATCTGGCACAGATGGAATTCGGGAATCGCATCGGTAGGGTCGAACGCGACCGGCTCGACGTCGAGCAGCCACCCGGTTTCCGGGAAGATCGCCGCAAGAAGACTGGCCTGCCGGCCCACGCAGTCGCGCAGCCGCGCGGCGATCGCCGCGATTTCGTCGTCGCGCCTCGCCAGCGCGCTGCCGAACAGCGTGCGCAGCGCCTGCAGCACGGCCGCATACGGCCGCGCGGGCTGGAACCGGTCGACCGTGGCCGACGCGAACCAGGCGGTGCGCGACGCGGCGCGCGCATGACGCACGAAGTGTTCGGCGAGCGCGGTCTTGCCGACGCCGGCCGGTCCGCTGACCAGCACGAGGGCCGACTCGCCGGTGCGCGTGACGCTCTCCAGGATCCCCTCGAGCAGATGAATTTCCACGTCTCGGCCGACCGGCAGGTCGAGCGTGTGCAGACCGGCGAACGGATCGCAGCCGCCGAGCGCGAAGGGCTCGACGCGCCCCGCGGCGAGCCAGTCGTGCAGGATCCGTTCGAGATCGTGCTGCACCGCTTCACAGGACGGGTAGCGATCGGCGGGTTCCTTGGCGATCAGCTTCAGGATCAGATCGTTCAGGATGGCGGGCACGTCGCCGCGAAACGCCGCGGGCGGCGACGGTTTGATCGCGACGTGCGCGTGGACCCAGTCGGACGTCGACGCGGCCTTGTAAGGCATCGCGCCCGTCAGCAGGCGGAACAGCGTGATGCCGAACGCGTACAGGTCGGCGCGCTCGTCGACGCACGCGCCTGCCGAGACTTCCGGCGCGGCGTACGCGGCGAAATCCGTGCGCATCGTGCGGTCCGCCGCCTGTTTCGTCGCGCGCTCCCGGGCATGGGCGAACGAGCGGAGCATGACGGTGCCGTCCGCTGCGATGACGAAACTGGCCGGCTGGAGATCGCCGTGCAGCCAGCCGCGCCGATGCAGTTCCCCGAGCGTGCGGGCGGCGCCGATCGCCGTTTCGAGAAAGGCGTCGAGCGGCAGCCGGCCGTCGGTCAGCGTGTCGAACGCACGCACGTCCAGGCGCGGATGAACGAGCACCGGGCCGTCGGCCGCGCGGATCAGCGCCACCGGCAAGAGCGCCCAGGCCGGGTCCAGGATCCCGTTCAACGCATGTTCCTGCTCGAACTGCCGGCAGCGCTGGTCGAATTCCCAGCCGGTCTGGCACGCCGGCCACACGCGCCCCGTCGCGCGGTCGGTCAGGTCGAAGGTCAGGACGTCGCCCGAGCGCACCACGTTCGACAGGCGGGCACGCGCGAGCCATTCGGCATCCATTCGGTTCGTGTCGTCCGGGTTACGCAAGGGCTGATTCACGGTGGGGCGGCGGGCTGGGTGGAGGAGGTGGAAGCGGCTCGCGATGCGGGATCGGCCGGGCTCGGTCGCGCGCGTTCGGGCCGCGACCCGTGCATTGTCCGACAGCCCGCGGGATTTTGCAGTACCCGCCGCGCCCTTGAGCCCCGGCGGCCGGCCGGGGCCGGACTTAAACCTATGGATAATATTCGCGGCGCCGGTTGCGACCTACGATACGGTCACGCCTTCCGGCATGCATCGGCATGGCCGGACGGGCAACCCAGGAGCGCGTCGCCTCGCGAGGCGGCGCGAGGTGGCAGGCAGCATAAGCGAGTGCGGATCATGTACACGTTCGGACGGGTGACGGTTTCCCTTGAATGCCGCGAAGTCTGTGTCGACGGGCAGCCCCGGTATATCGGCGCCCGGGCGTTCGAGATCCTCGAACTGCTGGTGAAGGCGGCCGGCCGGCTCGTGTCGAAGGACGAGATCATGCAGGCCGTGTGGCCGAACACGATCGTGGTCGAGAACAACATCCAGGTCCACGTCTCGACGCTGCGCAAGCTGTTCGGCGGCAAGCACGGGTGGATCCGGACCGAATCGGGCCGCGGCTACCGGCTCGCGCCGCCGGCCGACCATGCGATCGGCGATCGCCCGCCGCTCGCGTTCGACTCGGCAGGCAATGTCCGCGCGAGTGCTACGCCGCGCAAATGTCCGATGATTGGCCGGGAGCAGGAAGCGGCCGAACTGCACGGGCTGCTCGATCGCGAGGCGCTCGTCACGCTGGTCGGCCCCGGCGGCGTCGGCAAGACGCATCTGGCGCTGGAGGTCGCGACGGCCTGGTCGGCGGCGCACGGGATCGAGATGGTCCGGGTCGACCTGGCCGGCCTGCGGGCCGACGCGACACTGGCGTGCGCGGTGCTGGACGCGTTCGACCTGCCGGGCGGCCCGGGCGCGGGTCCCGCCGACGTCGTCCGGGCGATCGGCGAGCAGCGCGTCGTGCTCGTGTTCGACAACGCCGAGCAGTACGTCGACGAACTGGCCGACCTGAGCGAAGCGATCGCGGACGCGAACCCGGGCGCGATACTCGTCGTGACGAGCCGGGAGCCGTTGCGGGTGGCGGGCGAGCGGGTTTATCGCGTCGGGCCGCTGTCGTTGCCGCCGGCCGGCGCGAACGCCGACGACATCGTCGCGAGCGGCGCGGTCCGGATGTTCCTGGCGCGCGCGCGCGCGATGGGTACGGATCTTCCGGCGGACGCGAAGACGCTCGACGCGATCGCAACCCTCTGCCGCCGCCTGAGCGGCCTGCCGCTCGCGCTCGAGCTCGGCGCGGCCCGTGTCGCGTCGCTCGGCATCCAGGGGCTGGCGGCGGATCTCGACAAGTCGGTGCTGTCGCTGTCCGGCGGCCTGCGCACGGCGCACCCGCGCCAGCAGACACTCAGGGCCACCATCGAGTGGAGCTATCGGCTGCTCGACGACATGGAGCGCATCGTGCTGTGCCGTCTCGCGGTGTTTCCGGATGCGTTCCGGCTCGACGCGGCCTGCGCGCTGGCCGCCTGCAACGAACTGGGTGCGGACGAGGTGCTGGACTGTCTCGTCAGCCTGGCGTCGAAATCGCTGCTGGTCGTTCATTCGGTCGGACTGTCGAAGCGCTACTCGCTGCTCGAGGTCGTGCGCGCGTATGCGCTCGAGAAACTGGCGGAATCGGGCGAAGCCGGGCGTCTCCACGCGCGCCGCGCGTCGTTTGCGGCCGACCCGCACGCGGACGCGCTGCAGCCGGCGCCGGCCGTGCCGGTCGCCGGATCGTGGGCGTGACAGCCGGGCTGCGCGGACCTGGCGCGCAGCGGCGGCGCCTGTCGATGCGGCATGAACCGCACGGCGCTCACCTCGATTGACACCATTTAGGTTTTTATTTCATGGCCCTTGTTTGCATCATCGATGACGATGCGTCGGTCCGAAAGAGTCTTGCCAGCCTGCTGAAATCGGCGGGCCATACCGCATTGCCGTTCGCGTCGGGCGAGGAATTTCTCGCGACCGGCCCGCTGGACGACGCGGCGTGCGTGCTGCTCGACCTGAAGATGAAAGGGATGGGCGGTCTCGACGTCCAGCGCCTGCTGGTGCTGCGCAACGCGGCGCTGCCGGTCATCCTGATGTCGGCGCACGGCGACGACGAGTCGGTCCGCCGTGCGCTCGCGCAAGGCGCGGTCGCGTTCCTGCGCAAGCCGTTTCCATCGGACGACCTGCTCGACCTGATCGATCAGGTCGCATCCGGCACACCGCCCGCGTGAGCGGCGCGTCCGCCGTCATGCCGCGCGCGCCGGCGTGTCCGCCCGGACTTTTCTCGGTTTATCATTCGATAATGAAGCGGATGCCTACACGAGGAATGCGATGGCGAGCACGCCGGATATGACTTCGAACCGTCACCAGGGCGCGGGCGATCCCGCGCCGATCGTCTATGTGGTCGACGACGACGAAACGCTGCGGCGCGCGCTGAGCGCACTGTTGCGTTCGGCCGGGTTTCGCGTCGAGACGTTCGCGTCGTCGCGCGCGTTCCTCGCATTCGAGCGGCCCGACGTGCCGAGCTGCCTGATCCTCGACGTGCGCCTGGCCGACGAGAGCGGACTTGCCGTCCAGGAGGAAGCGGTGCGCGCGGGCATGAACGTGCCGATCCTGTTCATGACGGGTTACGGCGACGTGGCCACCACCGTCAAGGCCATGAAGGGCGGCGCGCTCGATTTCCTGACCAAGCCGTTCGACGACGACACGATGCTCGATGCCGTCGGCCGCGCGCTGGCCAGCGACGGCGAACGCCTCGCGCGCGAGCGTGCGCTGGATGCGGTGCGGCAGGCCTATGCGTCGTTGACGCCGCGCGAACGCGAAGTGATGAGCCAGGTGATCGCGGGCCTGATGAACAAGCAGATCGCGGCGAATCTCGGGCTGCAGGAAATCACGGTGAAGGTGCATCGTGCGCAGGTGATGAAGAAGATGCAGGTCCGCACGCTGCCGGATCTCGTGCGCCAGGCCGAAGCGCTCGGCGTGCGCCCGGCGGGGGCGGGTGGCAGAGCGGGTGACTGAGCGGGTGACCGTGCAACAACGCAAAAACGTTAGGTAAGCTTAAGGGCGGCATGAAAGCGTCTGACGCCGTTCCAGCGAACGCGCGGCGCGCGTTCGTGCAGCGTCACAAGCGTCCGGCGCGACGTGCGTCGCCGGCCGGCGCGGACACCGATGTCGGCGGCGTCCATCCGCCGCCCAGCGCGCGCACCAGGCCGATCGTCGCGATGGCGAGCGACTGGCGGCTGTGAATCAGCTGGCGTTGCGCGCTCAGTGCATCGCGGTCCGCGTCGATCACCTCGAGATAGCTGACGTAGCCGTGCGCATAACGGCTCAGTGACAACCGCGCGGCCGCCTCGGTCGCGTGCGCCGCGCTGTCGTAGCGCGCGATCCGCTCCTTCTGCGCGGCGATGTCGTTGAGCGCGTCCTGAACCTCGCGCAGCGCGCCGAGCGCGGTCGCGCGATAGTTCGCGTCGGCGAGGTCCGCGCCGGCCGTCGCGGCGGCCACCGCGGCGTCGCGCTTGCCGCCGTCGAATAGCGTCTCGGCGACGCTCGCGCCGAGCCCCCACAGCGAACTGTTGCGATCGAGAAACGTGCCGAGATCGCGGCTCGCGAAACCGCCCTGCGCGGTCAGCGTCAACGTCGGCAGCCACGCGGTGCGGGCGACGCCGATCTCGAGCGACGCCGCGTCGGCACGGCGCGCGGCCGCGTAGACGTCGGGCCGTTGCGCGAGCAGCGCGGACGGCAGGCCGGGCGGCACGTCCGGCACGCGCACGCGCGATGCGGTGGGCGCGACGGCGAATGCGGTCGGCGACACGCCGGTCAGCACGGCGAGCGCGTCGACGAGGTTCTCGCGCAGCCGGCGGCTGTCCGCGAGATCGGCGCGTGCCGTATCGAGGTCGGCCGACGCGCGCAGCGCGTCGAGATCGCTCGCCGCGCCGGCGCGCACGCGCGCGGCGATCACGTCGAGCGCGGTGCGGCGCAGCTCGATCGCGCGCGCGAGCGTCGCGAGATCCTGTTCGACGAAATGGAGCGTCAGGTAGTCGGCCGCGACGTCGGTCGCCACGCGCAGGCGCACCGCCGCGCGATCCGCGTCCGCCTGCAGCACGTTCTGCCGGCCGATCTCGGCGTCGCCGCGCAGGCGGCCCCACAGATCGACTTCGTAGCTCGCGGTGAACGGCACCGACCAGTTGTGCATCGTGCGTTTCGGCAATGCGTTGTCGACCGTGCCCGACACGCGCGAGCGGCTGAACGACGGCGCGACGCCGACGGTGGGCGCCAGCGCGGCTTCGCGCACGCCGAGCAGCGCCTGCGCCTGGTCGACGCGCGCCGCGGCGGCGCGAAGGTCGGGATTGCCGGCGAGCGCGGCATCGACGAGCGTGACGAGCGGCGGCGCGCCGAACCATGCGGGCCACTCGGCGAGCGTCGCGGCGGGTGGGTTCGCCGCATCCGCATGGCGGAACGGGTCTGGTCCGACCGGTACGGGCGCAAGCGGCCGCGGCGCGATCGTGCATGCGCTCAGCAGGCAGGCCGCGAACACGGCGGCGAACGGGGCGGCGATGCGGATCATGGCTGCGCGCGCTCGGGTTGCAGCGTGACGACGACCGACAGGCCGGGCCGGATGCGCGGCTCGGTCACCGCTTGCCCGTCGAGCAGGATCTTCACGGGCACCCGCTGCGTGACCTTCGTGAAGTTGCCGGTCGCGTTGTCGGGCGGCAACAGCGAAAACTGCCCGCCGGTCGCGGGCGACAGGCTGTCGACGTGGCCGCTGAAGGTCCGCTCCGGCAGCGCGTCGAAGCGCAATTGCACGGCGTCGCCGGTGCGCACGTGTCGCAGCTGCGTTTCGCGGAAGTTCGCGACCACCCACGGGTGCGGCTCGACGAGCGTGAGCAGCGCCTGGCCGGGCGCGACGTGCTCGCCGGTCTCGACGGTCTTCTTGCCGACATAACCGTCGGACGGCGCGACGACGGTCGTGTATTGCAACTGGAGTTCCGCATCGCGCAATTCGGCGTCGTTCTGGTTCGACACGGCGGCCGCCGCCTGCCACGCGGCCTGCGCGCTGCGCCATTGCGCGTCGGCCGCGTCGATGCGCGCGCGGGCGGACTTGCGGGCCGCGTTGGCCGCATCGAATTCCTGCTGCGACAGCCCGCGCGGCGTTTCGCGGGTCAGCTCGCGGGCCCGCGCGTAATCGAGCTCGGCCTTCTCGGCATCCGCATGCGCCGACACGCGCGTCGCGTCGGCCTGCTCGACCAGCGCCTTCGCGCGGCTCGCATCGGCGTGGGCCTGCGCGACGCGCGCCCGCTGCAGCGCGACGCGCACTTCGAAATCGCGCGGGTCGAGCCGCACGAGCGGCTCGCCCGCATGCACGAACCGGTTGTCGTCCACCAGCACGCGCTCGACCGTGCCGGCCACGCGCGGCGAGATCACGTGCAGATGGCCGGTCACGTACGCGTCGTCGGTGCCGCGTTCGTGCGCATCGTATTCGTAGACCAGCAGCGCGACGAGCAGCAGCGCGCCGGCGGCGATCAGCACGACCGGCCACTTGCGCGAACGCGCGGCGGGAACGGACGGCGAGTCCGGCGGGTTCGGGGTCATGGTCGGGATACTCCATCGTACGGACGACTTTCTTCGTATCGCGCTATGCTTGCGCGAGCCTCATATGCGGGAGCCGCTCGACGATGAACACCACGTTCGCCCCCGGTGGCGCGACACCGGGGCCGGCCGCCGCGCCGGCCGCCGCGCCGGCCGCCGACATACCGACGTTTCGCTCGATCGCCGCGATCGCGTCCGTGCTGCTCGGCGCGATCATCGCGACGCTGACGTCGCGCATCACGTCGCTCGGGCTCGCCGACGTGCGCGGCGCGCTCGGCGTCGGGTTCGACGAAGGCGCGTGGATCAACACGGCGTTCACCGCGTCGCAGATGTTCGTCGGCCCGCTCGCGATCGCGGCGGCCTTCGTGTTCGGCACGCGCCGCGTGCTGCTGGCGGGCGCCTCGGTGTTTCTCGTCGTCGAAACCGTGCTGCCGCTGTGCACGAACTTCGGCACCTTCATCGCGTTCCAGAGCCTCGCCGGCTTCGCGTCCGGCGTGTTCGTGCCGCTGACCGTCGGGTTCGTCGTTCGCACGCTGCCGCCGCGGCTGATCCCGTTCGGCATCGCCGCGTATGCGATGAACCTCGAGATGTCGCTGAACCTGTCCGCGACGCTCGAAGGCTGGTACAGCGAACACCTGAGCTGGCGCTGGCTGTTCTGGCAGAACGCGCTGCTGACGGTGCCGTTCATCGTCTGCCTGCTGCTGTCGCTGTCGAACGAGCCGGTCAAGCGTTTCGTGTCCGGCATCGACACGCGCGGCATGCTGCTCGGCGCCGGCGGGTTCGCGTGCCTGTGCATCGCGCTCGACCAGGGCGAACGGCTGTTCTGGTTCCAGTCGCCGCTGATCGTCGCGCTGCTGTGCATCGGCATCCTGATGATTGCCGCGTTCCTGATCCACGAACTCACGTCCCGGCAGGCCGGGCTCGATCTCGGCTACCTCGCGCTGCCCAACGTCGCGCTGCTGATCCTGCTCGTCGGTCTCGTGCGCTTCACCGTGCTCAACACGAGCTTCATTCCGTCGGTGTTTCTCGCGAGCACCTACGGGCTTCGCCCGCTGCAGATCGGCGATACGCTGCGCTGGATCGCGATTCCGCAACTGCTGTTCGCGCCGTGCGTGGCGTGGCTGCTGCAGCGCGTCGATCCGCGCCGGCTGATCGTGGCCGGTTTCCTGATGGTGGCGGTCGCGTTCGCGCTCGGCGCGCGGCTCACGCCCGCGTGGGCCGAGCCCGACTTCATCCCGTCGCAACTGCTCCAGGCGCTGGGCCAGACGATGGCGCTCACGTCGGTCATCTTCTTCTTCGGCAAGCATGTGACGGCCGAGCACGCGCTGACGTTCGGCGCCGTCGTGCAGACGACGCGCCTGCTGAGCGGGCAGCTCGGCACGACGTCGATCGCGGTGATCCAGCGCATCATGGAGGCTACCCATTCGAATCTCGTCGGTCTGCATGTCACGCTGTCTGATCCGCAAACGCTCGCGCGGCTGCGGGCTGGCGCGGCGTCGCTCGTGTCGCACGGCGCCACCTTCGCCACGGGCGACCAGGCGACCTACGCGCTGCTCGACCGGGCGGTCCGGGTCCAGGCGACCACGCTCGCGCTCGCGGACAATTTCCGGGTCGCGATGGCGTTCGCCGTCGCGGGGGTGTTGATCGGCATCCTGCTCCGGCCGGCGCGCGCGCCATCGCCATGAGCCCCCGCCATCGCGCAGCGACGATCTTAGCGATCGCGCTCGCCGCGACGGAATGGCGCCGGGCTGAAAATTCCTGAATCTTCCTGAACGGCGCGCCGGCGCCAGGGCCGCGCGCGCCGTGCCGCAGCGCTTACGCCTTCAGGAACGCGAGCAGTTCGGCATTGATCAGGTCGGCGTTGACGACGCACATCCCGTGCGCGCCGCCGGGGATCACCTTCAGCTGCGCGTGCTTCACGATCTTCGCGGACAGGCGCGCCGAATCGTCGATCGGCACGATCTGGTCGTCGTCGCCGTGCAGGATCAGCGTCGGCACGTCGATCTTCTTCAGGTCCTCGGTGTAGTCGACCTCGGAGAATTCCCTGACGCACTGGTACTGGCCGTACACGCCGCCCATCATGCCTTGCGCCCAGAACGCGTCGATCGTGCCTTGCGACACCTTGACGTTCGGCCGGTTGAAGCCGAAGAACGGCACCGCGAGATCCTTGTAGAACTGCGAACGGTTCTCGGCGACGTTCTTGCGGATGCCGTCGAACACGTCCATCGGCAGGCCGCCCGGATTCGACGCCGATTTCACCATCTGCGGCGGCACCGCGCCGATCAGCACGGCCTTCGCCACGCGCTTCGTGCCGTGCCGGCCGATGTAGTGCGCGACTTCGCCGCCGCCGGTGGAATGGCCGATGAGCGTAGCCTCGCGCAGGTCGAGCGCATTCATCAGCGCCGCCAGGTCGTCGGCATACGTGTCCATGTCGTTGCCTTGCGACGGCTGGCTCGAGCGGCCGTGACCGCGCCGGTCGTGCGCGATCACGCGGTAGCCGTGCTGCACGAGGAACAGCATCTGCGCGTCCCACGCATCGGCGCACAGCGGCCAGCCGTGCGAGAACACGACCGGACGGCCGCTGCCCCAGTCCTTGAAGTAAATCTGCGTACCGTCTTTGGTGGTGATCGTGTTCATCGCATGGGCTCCTTGATGGGCGGAAGCGGCGTGTTTGGGGGCGGCGGCGGCAGCGGCCGGCAGCGCGGCGGCGGCAACGGCGGTCGCGCCGGCCAGCAGCATGTCTCGGCGGCGCGCCGAGGGAATGGCGTCGTGATCTGCGGGACGCATGAGGACTCCTTGAACGTGCGGTGCAATGGTGCCGCGTTGGATTTGAAGGGTTTCGGATCTGCCCGCGAGCGGCGCTCGCGCGGGCGGCCGGCGCGTTCGCGTTCGCGCGCCGGCAGGCACGCAAGGGCACGAACGAACGCCGACAGGAGGCTATCCCGCGACCGCGCGGCGCGTACTGAAATCGTGCTGAATTGTCGTGAACGCGGCCGCCGCGCGCCGCGCGAGCGCGCCCGCCAGAAAAATTAAGCCCGGCGTAAAGACTCTTCAGCGGCGGCCCGTTATCGTCGGCATCAGGTCATCCCGTCGCGGGTCTTGCCGGTTCGCGGCGGCGGATGACGCATCGCGATGCGTGCGGGTGCGAGACATCCGGCCCGTCGCCACTTGCCCGGATACGCCGCCATGGACGCCTTCAATCGCTGGGAACACGTGATGACGCTGCTCGACCCGTCGGCCGCCGCGCGCCGCCACGCGCCGCCGCCACTTCGCGACCCGGACGCCGCGTGCCGTCGCCATCGCGACGAAGTGCCGGCCGCGTCGAGCGACGGCATGCGCCGCCGGTGCGCGATCGTCGCGGCCGAGCGGCAGACCGATTCGTCGGTCCTGATATCGTGGAGCGATCCCACGCGCTTTCGCTACGACGAGCAGCGCTGGATCAGCGCCAAGTCGCGCGGCCTCGGACGCTGCGCGCTGACCGGCATCACGATCCGTGCCGGCGATGCGATCTACAAGCCGCAATGGCGCGGCGCGAAGCGCCCGGCGAACTATCGGGACGTGATCCTCACGGCCGAGCTGAACCGCTTCATCGCCAGGCTGCCGCGGTCATGACGCGGCACCCGGCGCGCCGTCCGTCGGCACCGGCCGGCGGCCGCCTTTTCACCACCGAGGGATCCGCATGAGCACGTTCACGACACGCGACGGCGTTTCGATTCACTACAAGGACTGGGGCGCCGGCCGCCCGGTCGTGTTCATTCACGGCTGGCCGCTGAATGCGGACATGTGGGACGTCCAGATGCATCATCTCGCGTCGCATGGCATGCGCTGCATCGCCTACGACCGGCGCGGCTTCGGCCGCTCCGGCCAGCCGTGGACGGGTTATGACTACGACACGCTGGCCGACGATCTCGCGACGCTGATCGAGACGCTCGGGCTGCGCGACGTGACGCTCGTCGGCTTTTCGATGGGCGGCGGCGAGGTGGCGCGCTACATCGGCCGGCACGGTACGCGGCACATCGCGAAAGCCGTGCTGATCGGCGCGGTGACGCCGCTGGTCGCGCGCCGCGACGATCATCCCGACGGGGTCGACGTTGCCGTGTTCGACGGCATTCGCTCGGGCATCGTCGCGGATCGCGCGGCGTTCTTCGAAAACTTCTGGCCGCTGTTCACCGGTTCGAACCGGCCCGCGTCGACGATCTCGCGCGCGGCGCTCGACTGGACGACGTTCATGGCGTTGCAGGCCGGCTTGAAGGGCACGCTCGATTGCGTCGGGGCGTTTTCCGAAACCGATTTCAGGGCGGATCTCGACCGGTTCGACGTGCCGACGCTCGTGATTCACGGCGACGACGACCAGACGGTGCCGCTCGCGCTGACGGGCGCCGCGACCGCGAAGCGCGTGCCGCGAGCGACGCTGAGCGTCTACGAGGGCGGGCCGCACGCGCTGTATCTGACGCACGCGCAACGCCTGAACGACGAACTGCTGGCGTTCGTCCGCGCGTGATGCGGCGGCGGAGCGACGCGGCGCGGCGGACACTGCCGGCTGCTCGCGCTCACTCCGCCCATTTCGACCCGAGCACCAGGCCGCAGAAATTCGTCCGACGATAGTCCGGGGTGCAATGCTCGGGCACCTCGGCAGCGCAAAGAGATCCGTTTCGACACCCGCGCCACGCAATGCCGTCAGCGGTCTCATGTATGGATGAATGCCAACGGCTGCATGCAACGCGGCGGCGTACGGCAATTCGGCATCGAATGCGATGCCGCGGCGCATACCGATGATAGATGCAAACGCGAACACGCGCATCGCATGCAGGAACAAAAGTTTTTTTCCCGCAACATCGGCGCAATTCATTCAAATCGCCACGGCAAGTGATTCGCGCAAAAGCAAATCAGGAATGGCGGCGCTTTTATCACACCAAACAGGTTCATTGGTGAATCGCTGTTTCGCCTGTTGCCGACGCCGGAAGCCGTGATGCGCGGCGCCGGACGAGGTGCAGCGCGAATACCGGCCTGCGGCGGACATTCACGGTTGTCGTCGATTCAAAAAATTTGCTCTTTGGCTTCTAATAATTTGAATCAATGGATGCTTAAAATGCCGTAGCATCTGCATCGCCGGTGTCATTTCCGACAGGGCATCGATGAATGGAAGGCGATTAAGAATTCAAATGATCCGGATTGGAACCCTTCACGTTTTCCTCGACAGGCGTGAAATTCGCTCGAACGGCAAACTGCTGCGAATCGGCAGTCGCGCATTCGAAATTCTCGAACTCCTGATTCGGGCGAACGGCGCGTTGGTATCGAAAGACGAGATCATGCAGCGCGTGTGGCCGCACACGGTCGTGGAGGAAAACAACCTGCAGGTGCATGTCGCCGCGTTGCGCAAGGCGCTCGCCGACAACCGGAACCTGATCATCACGGTGCCGGGGCGCGGCTACCGGCTGGTCGCCGGGCAAGCGCAAGCGCCGGCCGCGGCGCCCGTGCGTCCCGCGACATCGCGGCTGGCGCCCGCGCCGACCGCACTCATCGGCCGCGAGCAGACGGTCGCGGACGTCCTCGCGGCGCTCGACACCGCGCGCGTCGTGACGCTGGTCGGTGCGGGCGGCATCGGCAAGACGCGGGTGGCGCTCGAAGCGGCCATGCGGGCCGAAGCGCGCTTTCCGGATGGCGCCGCGTTCGTATCGCTGGCCACGGTGGCGTGCCCGCACTTCGTGCCCGACGCGCTGGCCGGCGCGTTCGGCCTCGTGCACCCGGCCGGGTCGCTGACGCTCGAAGCCGTGCTCGCCAGTGTCGCGCATCGGCGGATGCTGCTCGTGCTCGACAATTGCGAACACCTGCTCGATGCCGCCGCGCGGATCGCGACCGCGCTGACCGAGTCGGATACCGGTTTGTGCGTCCTGGCGACCAGCCGCGAGGCGCTGCGGATCCAGGGCGAGCGGCTGTGTCCGGTTCCGCCGCTCGAGGTACCCGCCGAGGGCGCCGACGAACGCGAGACCGCGGGCGCGAGCGCGGTGCAGCTGTTCTCGGCGCGCGCCCGCGCCGCCGACCCGCGCTTTCCGCTCGACGAACGCTGCCTGGCGCTGATGGCATCGGTATGCCGGCGTCTCGACGGGCTGCCGCTCGCGATCGAACTGGCCGCGGCCCGCGCGGCCGTGCTCGGCATCGACGTGCTCGCCACGCATCTCGACGACCATTTCCGGCTGCTGACCGGTGGTTTTCGCACGGCGTTGCCGCGTCATCAGACGCTGCAGGCGATGTACGACTGGAGCTATCGCCTGCTCGACGACGCGGAGCGCTTGCTGCTGCGCTGGCTCGGGGTGTTCCGCGACAGCTTCTCGATCGACGCGGTGCGCGACATCGTCGGAACGAAGGGGCTCGTCGACGCGGCGCTGCTCGACGCGATCGCGGGCCTCGTGTCGAAATCGCTGCTGAGCCTCGAGAGCGCGCATGGCGCGCCGCGCTACCGGCTGTTGACGACGACGCGCGCGTACGCGCTGCAGCAGCTCGAGAACAACGGCGAATGCACGGCCGCGGCGCTCGCGCACGCGCGCTACTTCCTGGCGCTGTTCCGGCGTGCGCCCGGCAGCGACGACGGGCGGCTCGCCGAATCGCGGCTCGACGTGATCCGGCGCGAACTCGGCAATCTGCGCGCGGCGCTCGACTGGGCGTTTTCGCCGAACGGCGACGCGCGGGTCGGCATCGCGCTGGCGGCGGTCGCGGTGCCGTGCCTGTTCGACCTGTCGCTCGTGGACGAGTGTCGCGAACGGGCGCGCGCGGCGCTCGACGCGATGCGCGATCTCGACGAGACGCCCGCGTGCGCCGACGCGCGCGTGCGGCTGCTGGCCACGTATGCGGCCGCGCTCGCGCATACGTCGGGGCCGACGCAGATCGCGCACGACGCGTGGTCGGAAGTGCATGCGCTCGGGTTCGAGGCGGGCGAGGCCGAACTGCCGCCGCGCGACGCGTAGCGCGGCGCGCCGACCGCGCATTCAGAACGTTTCAGGCCGAACACAGGACCCGGTTGGCCGGCGCGTCTACATTGCATGCGCGGGGACTGTCCGCTCATCGCTGTCGCGACGCCATCGACTGCCGGCGCAGGGTCCCCCCCCCGTCGCGAAGCACGCTCTCAGCCCATTCCAGCATGCCGAACCTGTCCGTCACGGTCGCTTACGGCGCGCCGATCGTTCTTGCCGACCTGATCGCCTGGCGGCTGCTCGGGCGCGGCCGTTCGACGACGAAAGCCGTGTGGCGCTGCGCATCGTTCGCAGCGTTGACCTACGTGCTGTTCTCGACCGGCGTGAGCCCGCTCGCGGTGCCGGCGTCGCCCGACCGGTTCGACCGGCTCGCGATCCAGGTGATCGGCGTCGCATGGTGGCTGCAGTGCGCGCTGGTGTTCAGCCTGATGCTCGATCATCTGCTGCTGCCGCGCGCATGGCGCAACCAGCGGCTGTTCCACGACATCGCCGCGGGCGCCGTGTTCGGTGCCGCCGCCGTCGCCGCGCTGGGCTACGTGCTCGGGCTGCCGCTCAGCGGCGTGGTCGCGACGTCGGGGGCGGTCGCCGTCATCCTCGGGCTCGCGGTCCAGAACACGCTGAACGACGTGTTCTCGGGCCTGGTGCTGAATACCACGCAGCCGTTTCGTCTCGGCGACACGGTGGCGATCGGCGCGCTGGAAGGGCGCGTCGTCGAAAGCAACTGGCGCGCGACCAAGCTGATCGACAGCCTCGGCAACCTGGTCGTCGTGCCGAACAGCGTCGCGGCCAAGGCGGCAATCGTCAACCTGAGCGAACCGGCGAACGTGTACGGCGTGACGCTGACGATCGAGCTCGACCCGCAAGCGCGGCCCGCCGTCGTCGTCGATGCGCTCGCGCATGCCGCGGCCAGTTCGCTGGACGTGCTCGCCAGCCCGGCGCCGATCCCGGTCGTCAAGGCGTTCAGGACCAACTCGATCGAATACGAACTCGTCTGTTACGTCGACTCGCTGCAGAAAAAGATCGACGTCCGCAACCGGCTCTACGATCTGGCCCACCGGCATCTGGCTGCCGCGGACGTCGCGCTGCGCCCGCTGACGGGCGCGCCGGCGGCACCCGGTCCGGCGTCGCGCGGGCAACGCCTGCTGCGCGCGGTCGAGCTGTTCAGGCAGCTCGACGACGCGGACCTGGCGGTGCTGGCCGATGCGCTCGCGTCACGCGTGTTCAACAAGGGCGAGGTGATCTACGCGTCGAATTCCGACGCGCGCCTACTGACGATCGTCGCGGCCGGCGTCGCGGCGGTGTTCGTGCCCGGCGCGACGGGCGATACGGAAGTCAGGCGGATGGCGCCCGGCGACGCGATCGGCCAGTCCGTCGTGCTCGCCGGCACGCAGCTGCATGCGAGCGTCTACGCGGTGACGGCCGTGACGGCCTATCAGCTGAGCAGTCGCGACCTGTCGCCGCTGATCGCGAGGAAGCCCGAACTGGGGCGGCTGATGTGCGAATCGCTCACCGAGCACATCGCGACCGAGGAGAAGATGAGGATGCCGCCGGCCGCGAGCGCGCATGCGTCGTTCAGCCTGATCGAGTGGCTCGAGAAGGAGATGAAGCGCCTGCACGATTCGTTCGGCTGACGCGGCGGGCGACGGCGGTCGCGGCCGCGAAGAGAGCGCGGTCAGGCGAGCGCGGTGAACCGGTCGACGAGATCCGGGCGGTCGAGTTGTTCGACCCACCAGTGCAGCGCGCGTCCGGCCTCGTCGCCGCGCCACGCGAGGTAGCACTGGGTCGTGTCGCGCATGCCGGTCACCTGGCGTGCGACCAGCTTGCCTTGCGCGATCGCGCGTGCCGCGATGCACTCGGGGAGCGTGCCCACCGCGAGTCCTTCGCACTGCGCGGCCAGTTTGGCGGCGAGGGTAGGGACGGCGAGATACGGCTGCCCCGCGTCGACGGCGATCGAACGCGGCGGCAGCTCGCGGGACGTATCGGAGATCGCCGCGCCGCGATGGGCGACGACCGATGCCAGCGACAGCGGTTCCGGCAGCGCCGCGAGCGGGTGGGTGGGGGCGACGGCGAACACGTGCCTGAGCGTGCCGATCGGCCGTGCCACGATGTCCGGCAGCTCGGGCGGCTCGCCCGTGGCGCCGACGACGAGATCCGCGCGGCGCGAAATCAGCGCATCCCAGGTGCCGCCGAGCACTTCGGTGGACAGTCGTAGCCGCGTGTCCATCTCGAGACCGTAGAACGTGTGCACGTACGGCCACATCGCCTCGAACGGCAGGATCTCGTCGACACAGATCCGGACCTCGGTTTCCCAGCCCTGCTGCGCACGCTGCGCCTTGCGTTCGAGCTGTTCGGCGGCATGCAGCAGCCGGCGGCCCTCTTCGACGACCACGCGCCCCGCGTGCGTGAGTTTTGCGCGGCGTCCGCTGCGGTCGAACAGCGCGACGTCGAGGTCGCTTTCGAGCTTTTGTACGAGGTAAGTCAGCGCGGACGGCACGCGGTGCAGCAGTTCGGCGGCTTCGGCGAACGTGCCGGTGCGGTCGATCGCGTCCAGTGCTTCGAGCGCTTCGAATGACAGCTTCATGGCGAATTCCACGGAGGGACGTCGGGCTGCCATGTTAGCGTCAAGCGCCGCTCGATCCAATACCGTTCAGGACGATCCATCGCGCGGCCGGGCGGCGGGACGCAACGGCATGGCGCGGGCCAGGCCGCGTGGCACCACCGTGATCGAAGGAACACGACGGCGTGGCGATGCCCGCGGACGGGCATGGCTGCATCCGGTCAACGGGCGTGCGTCACGTCGGCGTCGAATCGCGGCGCGTCGCGGCGGTGTCGGGTGCGTGGGCACCGGGCAGCGCACCGAACATGTGCTGGCTGCACTTCGCATCGCGCCACGCGGTGCCGAGCCGGATACCGCTGAACATCCGCCGCGCGACCGGCAGGATCTGTTCGCCGGCCAGGATGCCCAGCAGGCCGACGAGCGCGACGATCGGCGGCGCCGGCGACGGCACGCCGATCAGCGCATAGACGATACCGGCGAGGAGGCCGGCGAACAGCGAGGCGGTGTACGGTTTCATGGGATCCGGGTGAAATGGCGGCCGTGTAAAAAATACGGATAACTACCGATCCGGCGTCGCTTCGGCAGTCCGCGACCAGCCTATCAGGTCTTCGTGTTCACCATGGTTCGGTTCAACGAAATTCAGATCTTTTAAGCCTGAGCGTCGCGGCCCGCGCGAATCAGAATGATTAATTGGCGTGATCGGGAATTTGCGTATTGAATGATGCCGGCTGGCTGTCGAATCTCCCGGCACAGCGTATTGGCTGCCTCCCGCATGGGTCGGCGAGGCAGGCCGCATTTTTCTCCGCGTCAAAGGACATCACCGCCATGAGCAACCCGAAGCTTGAAGTACTCACTCCGCACAACAGCCAGCTGATCTTCATCGACCAGCAGCCGCAGATGGCGTTCGGCGTGCAGTCGATCGATCGCCAGACGCTGAAGAACAACGTCGTCGGCCTCGCGAAGGCCGCGAAGGTATTCAACATCCCGACCACGATCACGACCGTCGAAAGCGACAGCTTCTCGGGCCACACGTATCCCGAGCTGCTCGACGTGTTCCCGAACCAGAAGACGCTCGAGCGCACGTCGATGAACTCGTGGGACGACCAGAAGGTGCGCGACGCGCTTGCCGCGAACGGCCGCAAGAAGGTAGTCGTCTCCGGCCTGTGGACCGAAGTCTGCAACACGACGTTCGCGCTGTGCGCGATGCTCGAGGGCGACTACGAGATCTACATGGTCGCCGACGCATCGGGCGGCACGACGCAGGCCGCGCATGATTTCGCGATGCAGCGCATGGTGCAGGCCGGCGTGGTGCCCGTCACGTGGCAGCAGGTCCTGCTCGAATGGCAGCGCGACTGGGCGCACCGCGAGACGTACGACGCCGTGATGGCGATCGCGAAGGAGCATTCGGGCGCGTACGGCATGGGCGTCGACTACGCGTACACGATGGTCCACAAGGCACCGCAGCGCACCGCGACGCCGCACGAGTCGATCCCGGCCGTTCCGGCGAAGTAAGCGCGGACGGTCTGCGACCGTCGATGCCGGTGCGGCGGGTTCGATGCGAACGCGCCGCGCCGGCTCCGTTGCCGCGGACGGCGGACCGTGAACGAATCACGGATGCCGTCCGCGGCGTGTTGGCCGGGACGTCAGGACCTGCTCTCCAACCAGTCCGAGAAATTGATCGTATGGAACCCTATCTGGTTTCCCTTGGTGCGGGCTTGCTGATCGGTGTCATTTACAGCGCCATCAAGGTGCGCTCCCCGGCACCGCCACTGATTGCCCTTGTCGGGTTGCTCGGCATGGTGATCGGCGTGCAGGCCATCCCCACCCTCAAACAGCTCTTTGGCTTCTGATCGAAGCGAGGTGATGCATATGACCGCAACCGGGACTCAACCGGATCTGATCCTCCACAACGGACGATTCACGACCCTCGATCGCGCGAACCCCGTCGCGACCTCCGTCGCGATCAAGGACGGCCGCTTCGTCGCGGTCGGCAGCGACGCGGACGTGATGCCGCTCGCGGGCAGCGCGACGAAGATCGTCGATCTCGGCGGCCGCAGCGCGCTGCCCGGCCTGATCGACAACCACTGCCACGTGATTCGCGGC